>NZ_KV824211.1:0-92437 GCF_001816025.1 Hafnia sp. HMSC23F03 | reverse complement strand
GAAAACCTTCACCGTTCTAGTATAGAAATAATCTAGATGGAAGTCGGCGATTGAGCCGCCTTGCTCGGACGCTGGCACGGAGCGCATGTCGGTTTCAGTACATTAGGCGTACGGAAACATTACACCGCTCTAACACACAAGAGCCAAGCCCCGTAGACAACCACTGTATAAATACTCATACTAACAACCAACACTTTCCCTTTATCGGCAAAAGCACCGCGATGACCCAATCCCCACAGCAAGGCTTCGTCCTCACCCGTCATTGGCGGGATACACCGACCGGCGTGTCGGTGGAGCTGTGGCTGGCAACCGATAATGGACCGCAGAAAGTTGTTCTACCGCCGCAGAAGGCGGTGGCCTTTTTGCCCGCGGAGCAGCTTCCACAGGCTGAAAAACTGCTGCATGGCGAACGTCATGTGGAAATCAAACCATTGCCGATGAAGGATTTTCATCATCGTCCCGTGGTCGGCGTCTATTGCCGCAGCTATCGCCAACTGATGAACCTTGAAAAAACATTCAAGGAACATGGAATCACGCTGTATGAGGCCGACATTCGCCCGCCGGATCGCTATCTGATGGAGCGCTTCATCTGTGCTCCGGTGTGGTTTTCTGGCCATCAGGATAATCAAGGCGTTTGGCGTAACACCCAGTTGAAACCAAACCCCTCCTATCGCCCCACGCTTAAGCTGGTGTCGTTAGATATCGAAACCACCATGCACGGTGAACTCTATTCCATCGGGCTTCATGGCTGTGGTCAGCGCGTGGTGTATATGTTGGGGCCAGAAAACGGTGATGCCAGTCAGTTAGATTTCGAACTGATCTATGTCAACAGCCGTCCGCAGTTATTAGAAGCGTTAAATCAGTGGATAGCACAGCACGATCCCGATGCGATCATCGGCTGGAACCTGATCCAATTTGACCTACGCGTATTGCAAAAACACGCCGAGCGCTACGCAATACCGCTGCGTTTAGGACGCGGTGGCGACGTTTTAGAATGGCGCGAGCACGGCTTTAAACAAGGACATTTTTTTGCCTCTGCCGCCGGACGTTTGATTATTGATGGCATTGAGGCGCTCAAAAGCGCATTTTGGAATTTCCCTTCGTTCAGCTTAGAAAACGTTTCACAAACGCTGTTGGGCGAGGGTAAAGCCATGGACGATCCATACAGTCGGATGTCGGAGATCGACCGACGCTTTCGCGAAGATAAACCAGCGCTGGCGCATTACAACCTGAAAGACTGTGAGCTAGTGACCCGCATTTTTGACCATACGCATTTGATGACGTTTTTGCTTGAGCGCGCGACGGTCACAGGCCTGAATGCTGACCGTAACGGTGGCTCCGTCGCCGCATTTACCCATCTCTATCTGCCACGTATGCATCGCGTCGGCTTTGTCGCGCCTAATCAGGGCGATTTGCCAGAAGAGGCAAGCCCCGGCGGCTTTGTGATGGATTCTCGCCCCGGCTTGTATGACTCCGTGTTGGTGTTGGACTATAAAAGCCTGTATCCCTCGATTATCCGTACGTTTCTTATCGATCCCGTCGGCTTAATTGAAGGTTTGCGGCAACCGGACGACGCACATTCTATCTCCGGTTTTCGCGGCGCACGCTTTGCCCGCGCACAGCACTGTTTACCAGACATCGTTAGCCAAATCTGGCAGGGACGCGAAGCCGCCAAACGAGAGAAGAATGCGCCGCTCTCACAGGCGTTGAAGATCATCATGAACGCCTTTTATGGTGTGCTTGGCTCAAGCGGTTGCCGCTTCTTCGATCCCCGTTTGGCATCATCGATCACCATGCGCGGACACGAAATTATGCGCCGCACCCGAGAGTTAATCGAGGCTGAAGGCTATCCGGTGATTTACGGAGATACCGATTCGACCTTTGTGTGGCTTAATCGGGCGCACGACGAACAGCAAGCCGCCGCCATTGGACAACATCTCATTACCGTCGTAAACCAGTGGTGGAAAGAGCATCTGCGTACCGAATACGGTTTAGAAAGTGCATTAGAATTAGAATATGAATGTCACTACCGCCGTTTCTTAATGCCGACCATTCGCGGTGCCGAACTGGGCAGCAAAAAACGCTATGCGGGGCTTAAAGGCGATGAAATGGTGTACAAAGGGATGGAAACCGTGCGCAGTGACTGGACACCTTTGGCGCAGCAATTTCAGCAAGAACTGTATCAACGTATTTTCCTCAAACAGCCATATCAGGAGTTTATTCGTGATTATGCGGCTCGTCTGATGAACGCTGAATTCGATGACAGGCTGGTTTATCGTAAACGCCTAAGACGAAAATTAAGCGATTACCAGCGTAACGTCCCGCCTCATGCGCGCGCGGCGAAAATTGCCGATGAATATAACCGCAGGCTCAATCGTCCGTTGCAGTATCAAAACGGCGGCTGGATTAGCTATGTCATCACCACCGCAGGACCGGAGCCATTAGAGTGCCAACGTGCGCCCATTGACTACGATCATTACCTCACGCGCCAGCTCCAACCTGTCGCCGATGCTATTTTACCCTTCATGCAGGATGACTTTTCAACGCTGGTTGCTGGTCAGCTTGGACTGTTTTAATTCAGACAAATCTTTTTTGGGGGGTGACGAAAGCGCTGTCATCCATTAACATAGCGGCCTTCCCTCATTTCAAATATTGACTTCATTGCTTATTCAAAGCAACGAAGCGGCCTGCTATCGCTAATTAATGTAGGCCAAGTGAAAATCACTTACCCACGGCAGCGCCTGCTGCCTAGCAGTAGTTGTTCAATCATCAGTGTTCAATACATAAAAAGTTGAGTCGATAATCTATGCCATTTACCTTAGGTCAACGCTGGATCAGCGATACGGAAAGCGAATTAGGATTAGGAACTGTGGTCGCATTGGATGCGCGCATGGTGACATTGCTTTTCCCTGCGACCGGTGAAAACCGCCTTTACTCACGTAATGACTCCCCAATTACTCGCGTTATGTTTAACCCGGGTGACACTATCACCAGCCATGACGGCTGGCAGTTGAAGATAGATGAAGTCAAAGAGGAAAATGGTCTGCTGATCTATATCGGCACCCGATTGGATACTGAAGAAGCTAACGTCGTAATGCGCGAAGTATTGCTCGATAGCAAGTTGACCTTCAGCAAACCTCAAGACCGCCTGTTTGCCGGACAAATCGACCGTATGGATCGCTTTGCTCTGCGTTTCCGTGCGCGTAAATATCAAAGCGAGCAGTTCCGCCTGCCGTGGAGCGGTCTGCGCGGCATGCGCGCCAGCCTGATCCCTCATCAGCTACACATTGCGTATGAAGTCGGCCAGCGTCACGCGCCGCGTGTTTTGTTAGCCGATGAAGTGGGCTTGGGTAAGACCATCGAAGCTGGGATGATCATTCATCAGCAGCTGCTAGCCGGTCGCGCTGAACGCATCCTGATCGTGGTGCCTGAAACTCTACAGCACCAGTGGCTGGTCGAAATGCTGCGCCGCTTTAACCTGCGTTTCTCGCTGTTTGACGATGCACGTTATTCAGAAGCCATGCTGGATGCCACCAATCCGTTTGAAACTGAACAGATGGTGATTTGCTCACTAGACTTCGTGCGTCGCAACCGTCAGCGTTTAGAGCAGATGGCCGATGCCTCTTGGGATCTGCTCGTCGTTGACGAAGCGCATCATCTGGCCTGGAGCGAAAATGCCCCTAGCCGCGAATATCAGGTAATTGAACAGCTTGCCGAGCACATTCCGGGCGTACTGTTACTGACAGCAACCCCTGAGCAATTAGGCCAAGAGAGCCACTTCGCACGTCTGCGTCTGCTCGATCCAAACCGCTTCCATGACTATCAGGAATTCGTCAGCGAGCAGCAGAAATACCGTCCGGTGGCTGACGCAGTTACCCTGCTGCTCAACGATGGTCATTTGACCAACGAAGAGCTCAACATGCTGAGCGAAATGATCGCCGAGCAAGATATTGAGCCGTTGCTGAAAGCGGCTAACGCAGGCGGTACTGGCAGCGTAGATGCACGCAACGAGCTGGTCAAAATGCTGATGGATCGCCATGGCACTAGCCGCGTGTTATTCCGTAATACCCGTCAGGGCGTGAAAGGTTTCCCACAGCGTGAGCTGCACCAAATCACCCTGCCGTTGCCTTCTCAGTATCAAACCGCGATTAAAGTGTCCGGCATTATGGGCAGCAAGAAAACGGTTGAAGCCCGCGCGAACGATATGCTGTACCCAGAGCGCATTTATCAGGAATTTGAAGGCGAAAACGCAACATGGTGGAACTTCGATCCGCGCGTTGAGTGGCTGATGAACTTCCTGACCTCACACCGCGATGAAAAAGTGTTGGTGATTTGTGCTCAGGCGGCTTCAGCGGTCAACTTGGAACAGGTGCTGCGTGAGCGTGAAGCGATCCGTGCCGCCGTATTCCATGAAGGCATGACCATCATCGAGCGTGACCGTGCGGCGGCCTACTTTGCATCACAGGAAGAAGGCGCACAGGTGCTGCTGTGTTCTGAAATCGGCTCCGAAGGGCGTAACTTCCAGTTTGCTCACCATTTGGTGATGTTCGATCTGCCGTTTAACCCTGATTTGCTGGAACAGCGTATCGGTCGTCTGGATCGTATTGGTCAGAATCACGACATCAAAATTTTTGTTCCTTGCTTGGAAAACACCGCGCAGTCAGTTTTGGTTCGTTGGTATCACGAAGGTCTAGATGCCTTTGAGCACACCTGCCCAACCGGTCGTACCATCTATGACAGCAGCTATCAAACGCTGTTGGGCTATTTAGCGGCACCTTCTCAGTTGGAAGGCTTTGATGACTTCATCAAAGAGTGTCGTACTCAGCACGATGCGTTGAAAGCGCAGTTGGAGCAAGGGCGCGATCGTCTGCTAGAAATGCATTCTAACGGCGGTGACGCGGCTCAAGAGCTGGCAGAAGCCATTGCCGACCAAGATAACGATGTCGGTTTGGTTAACTTTGCGCTGAACCTGTTCGACATTGTTGGTATCAATCAGGACGATCAGAGCGACAACATGATCATCCTCACGCCGTCAGAACATATGCTGGTGCCTGATTTCCCTGGCCTACCGCAGGATGGTTGTACCGTGACTTTTGACCGCGAACAGGCTCTGTCGCGTGAAGACGCTCAGTTTATTAGCTGGGAGCATCCGATTATTCGTAACGGCTTGGATTTAATCCTCTCCGGCGATACCGGTAGCTGCGCCGTATCCTTGCTGAAGAACAAAGCGCTGCCCGTTGGAACACTGCTGCTGGAAGCCATTTATGTGGTCGAAGCTCAGGCACCGAAGCATCTGCAACTGACCCGCTTCCTGCCACCAACGCCAGTGCGTATGCTGCTCGATGCCAAAGGTACCAATCTGGCGGCGCAGGTCGAGTTTGAGAGCTTTAACCGTCAGCTGAACTCTATCAACCGCCATACCTCCAGCAAGCTGGTCAATGCCGTTCAGCCGAACGTGCACGCTATGTTACAGGCGGGTGAAGCATTGATTGGTGAACAAGCGACTGCGTTGATCAACGAAGCGAAGCGCGAAGCAGATGAAAAACTGAGCGCCGAGTTAGCGCGTTTGGAATCCTTGAAAGCCGTTAACCCGAATATTCGTGATGACGAGCTGGAAACGCTGGAGTTCAACCGTCGTCAGGTCCTTGAGAATCTGGATCAGGCGGGCTGGCGTCTGGATGCGATTCGCCTCATCGTGGTATCACATCAATAATGGCTTCTTCTGAGAACCATAAGGGTGTTTTGCATAACACCCTGATTAACTCCGTCGCCAGTGGCGGTGAGCTAGCGCTACCGGCGATAAAGTTAGGGGAATACTTCCCCGCGCTCGAACCTTGGCTGCACGTGTTGTATCAAGATGATCACATCATCGTGGTCAACAAACCCAGCGGGCTACTGTCCGTTCCCGGTAAAGCCGAGGAACATAAAGACAGCGTGATGACGCGCGTTCAGGTTGATTTTCCTATTGCCGAGTCAGTGCATCGTTTAGATATGGCGACCAGCGGCGTTATTGCCGTAGCACTGACTAAAGCCGCTGAACGTGAGCTCAAGCGCCAGTTTCGCGAACGCGAGCCGAAGAAGAGCTATATCGCGCGTGTTTGGGGACATATGAAACACGATGAAGGTCTGATTGATCTGCCTTTGATTTGTGATTGGCCGAACCGCCCTAAGCAGAAAGTGTGTTTTGAGCATGGTAAATCGGCGCAAACTCAGTATCAGGTGCTCAGTCGTGACGCAGATGGTTCGACCCGCGTCAAGCTTACGCCCATCACGGGACGTTCACATCAGCTGCGAGTGCATATGCTGGCGTTAGGCCACCCCATTCTGGGCGATAAGTTCTACGCTCACCCAGAAGCTAAAGCGATGGCTTCACGGCTACAGCTTCACGCGCAAGAATTACAGATCACGCACCCAGAGTTTGGCACACCGATGCATTTCCGCTGCGAGCCTGATTTTTAATCCCCTCCTCATCCGGTGGCTCTGTGAGCCACCTCCTATACCCATTACCTTGATAGGGTTATAGTCCCTCACGGTCATTCGATTTTCCTACCGCACTTTTTTGCTGTGGGTTTTCTATCTACTAATCATTCGCCCGGGTCCGGGGAAGGAATAGCCATGTCTGTTATCAATGAACTACCCGCCATTTTCGATCATTTTTCCGATGCCCGCCGTCAGGGCTTTCTTACCGTATTAGAACTTAAAGAACAGAATATCCCGCTGGTTGGCACCTACTGTACCTTTATGCCACAGGAGATCGCGCTGGCTGCCGGTGCGGTTGTGGTTTCGCTGTGCTCCACCAGCGATGAAACGATTGAAGAAGCCGAGAAAGATCTGCCACGTAACCTGTGTCCATTAATCAAAAGTAGCTACGGATTTGGCAAAACGGATAAATGCCCGTATTTCTACTTTTCTGATTTAGTGGTGGGAGAGACAACCTGCGACGGCAAGAAAAAAATGTACGAATACATGGCAGAATTTAAGCCTGTACATGTGATGCAACTCCCTAATAGTGCCAATGATGCCGCCTCGCGCGCGCTGTGGCGCAGTGAAATTTTGCGCTTGCAGTCGGTCTTGGAACAACAATTCAACTGCACCATCAGCGAACAAGACTTACGTGCGGCAATTACGCTAAAAAACCGCGAACGGGCCGCCTTGTCATCGTTCTACCGTCTAGGACAGCTTAATCCGCCCGCGCTCTCCGGTAGCGAAATTCTCAAGGTGGTATATGGCGCAACGTTCAAGTTCGATAAAAATGCCCTGATAGATGAGCTCAACGCATTAAGCGAAAAAGTACGCAGCGAATACCAACAAGGTAAGCGATTAGAAGATCGCCCACGCATACTGATCACCGGCTGCCCGATTGGCGGAGCGGCAGAAAAAGTGGTACGAGCAATTGAAGAAAACGGCGGTTGGGTCGTTGGATATGAAAACTGTACCGGTGCCAAAGCTACCGAAATGCAGGTGAGTGAAGAAGGCGATGTCTACGATGCGTTAACCGATAAATATCTCGCCATTGGCTGCTCCTGTATCTCTCCGAATACCCAGCGTTTAAACCTGCTTAGCCAAATGATTGAAGAATATCAGGTAGACGGCGTCATCGACGTGATCCTTCAGGCCTGTCATACCTACGCAGTGGAGTCTTTAGCCATTAAGCGGCATGTTCGCCAACAGCATGATGTTCCTTATATGGCGATAGAAACGGATTACTCCAATTCAGATATAGGCCAGCTTAATACTCGCGTGAGCGCGTTTATCGAAATGCTGTAAGGAGCGCATGTGAGTTTAAGTATTGGTATTGATTCAGGCTCAACGGCGACCAAAGGGATTCTATTGAATGGCGCAAACGGAGGACAGATTCTGCGCCGTTTTCTCGTTCCGACCTCATTTCGGCCACAGGAGGCTATTGAGCAGGCATGGTCACAACTGTGTGAAGGTCTCACCGAGCGCCCGCATCTTACTCTCACTGGCTATGGGCGTGGCTTGATAGATTTTGCCGATAAGCAAGTCACAGAAATCACCTGCCACGGCGTAGGCGCTCGGTTTCTGTGCTCAGAAGCGCGCACCATCATTGATATCGGCGGACAAGACAGTAAGGTCATTCATCTGGATGAGGAGGGAAAACTGACCGACTTTCTGATGAATGACAAATGTGCCGCTGGAACAGGCCGTTTTCTGGAAGTCATATCACACACCCTTGGCGCACAAATTAACCAGCTTGACGAATTAGTCACAGGCGTTGCTCCACATGCTATCTCCAGTATGTGTACCGTGTTTGCCGAGTCTGAAGTCATCAGCCTACGTTCGGCTGGGGTCGCACCTGAGTCCATTCTATCGGGCATCGTTTACTCCATGGCGCGCCGCAGCGCCAACTTTATCGGGCGATTAGGTGTACATCCACAGGTGCTGTTTACCGGTGGCGTTAGCCGCTGTAATGCATTTCGTCAACATCTGAGCGATGCGCTCAATACGCCAGTGGCGACGCACTCCGATGCTCAATTTGCTGGAGCGATAGGTGCGGCGTTAATGGGGTGTCGCCAGAAAAAGAGGAGGAATCATGCGGGATGAATTTCTGTTTTTATTTCACAGCACGTTAGGCGTGGTTCGCTTAAAAAAACGCCTTCAGGCTCAGAATCGAGAATTCAAAGTCGCGGATATTCCACGCCAGCTCAGTAGCGGCTGCGGGTTGAGTATTCGGCTGAGCTGCACGGCGTCAGAATTGGCACGGTGGTGGGTAAACGGAGAAACCTCCGCTATTTTTCGTTGCGCCGAAGGGGAATATGTCCCCGTTTCGCCGCCGTCTTTCGGTCAATGAACGTAAAAAAGCCCGCGAATGCGGGCTCTCTTCAGAAAGGATTACTTGAAACCTTTCTCTTTCTTAATTAAATCGTAAGCAGCCTGAATCTCTTGAGCCTTTTGCTTCGCCATCTCCATCATTTCTGGCGGTAATCCTTTTGCCACCAGCTTATCAGGATGATGTTCGCTCATGAGTTTACGGTAGGCGCGTTTAATCGTCGTCGCATCGTCATTGGGCTTCACCCCTAACACTTTGCAAGCATCCGCCAACGTAGGCCCGCTCTGGCGCTGGTAACCCCCGAATCCGCCCTGCTGCTGATACTGTCCCTGCTGCTGGTAGCCGCCGCCAAACTGGCGTCCGCCTTCCATCATGCTAAGGAACTGATCAAACTGAACGCGTGAAAAACCGAGCTCTTCCGCAATGACATATAAAACCGCTCGCTCATTGGGATGCAGCGAACCATCGGCAAATGCCGCCTGTAGCTGGATCTCCAAAAACATGCGGATCAGGTCGACGCGTCCAAAGCAAATGCTGCGTAACTCGCGCAATTTTTCTCGCAGAGGAAAATCAGGCTGCTTTCCTTCGCGAAACGCTTGCTGTGCGGCAGTTCTGGCCGCACCATGCAGCTGCATTCGCTCCATCAACGCGCTAGCAAGGTTGATATCCGCCTCAGT
Organism: Hafnia sp. HMSC23F03; assembly: GCF_001816025.1. Taxonomy (NCBI): domain Bacteria; kingdom Pseudomonadati; phylum Pseudomonadota; class Gammaproteobacteria; order Enterobacterales; family Hafniaceae; genus Hafnia; species Hafnia sp. HMSC23F03. The sequence goes on along the minus strand of NZ_KV824211.1, from coordinate 82,969 downwards.
CACACGTCCTTTAGACTTAGTGAGATGCCCCATAACCTGAAATGTGGTACTAAAAAATAGAGCTTGTCGCTGAGCCTGGTTAGAAAAATAACCCGTGCTTTTTATCTGACGCGATTTATCAATCATGTGACCGATAAGTAGCCCTAAAACCACACCCCAAAAGCCCGTTCCTGACATTAGACCAAGAACTAATCCAATTAATTTACCCCAATACTGCATATCGTCCTCAATTCATCATGCCGTGGGACATAATTTGCTTTATCATACCTGTCATTTATTCTGACGCCTAACGACAGCAACCAAGAATGCGTCAATTTAACACTAGCGCAACGCTTAGGGGTGATATAGTCTCTGACCGTTCGCTGATCGACGCCTCTGATGACGGAACTTCTGAAACTGCGTATGAAAAAAAGTATTCCTACACTGGTTGCCACCCTGGTTTGGTCGGCACTGTATAGCCAGAACGCTCTGGCCGATCTCGCTGAGCAATGCTTGCTCGGCGTGCCTATGTATAACAAACCACTGGTATCCGGCCAACCCAATGATTTACCGGTGCACATTCAGGCCGATAAAAGCGATGCCAACTATCCTGATAATGCCGTGTTCAGCGGTAACGTGAACATTGAGCAGGGTAACAGTACGCTGACGGCCGATCAGGTTCAGCTGGATCAGAAGTTTCTTAAAGATAAGCCCGATCCGCTGCGTACCGTAACCGCGACGGGTAACGTCAACTATTCAGATAATCAGGTAAAACTGAAAGGCCCGAACGCGTGGTCTAATTTGAATAACAAAGACACCAACGTCTGGCAGGGCGACTATCAGTTCGTCGGTCGTCAAGGCCGCGGTACCGCGGACTTGATGAAAACCCGCGCTGAAAACCGCTATACCATTCTGGAGAACGGGACATTTACCTCCTGTTTGCCGGGCGATAACAGCTGGAGCGTCGCCGGTTCTGAAATTATTCAGGACCGTCAGGAAGAAGTCGCTGAAATTTGGAACGCCCGCTTTAAGATTGGCCCCGTGCCCGTGTTCTATAGCCCGTACCTCCAGCTGCCTCTCGGTGATAAGCGTCGCTCAGGTTTCTTGATCCCCGATTTTAAATACTCCAGCACAGACGGCGTTGAATTCAGCCTGCCGTGGTATTGGAACATCGCGCCACAGGTCGATGCGACCATCACTCCGCACTACATGGAAAATCGTGGTCTGCAGTTGCAGAACGAATTCCGTTACTTGACCGTTGCGGGTGCCGGCTTGATGGAGCTGGATTGGTTAAACCAAGATAAGCAATATGCTGACGATCGTTTAAATAAGAACAATATTTCCGACGCAGAAAACGATAAAAAGCGTTGGTTGTTCTACTGGCAGCACAGTGGCGTAATGGATAAGGTGTGGCGTTTCAACATCGACTACACCAAGGTAAGCGATCCTTACTACTTTGACGATCTGGATTCGACTCACGGTTCCAGCACCGACGGCTATGCCACACAGAAATTCAGCTTGGGATACGCCGAGCAAAACTGGAACGCGACCCTATCGACCACGCAGTTCCAGATATTTGCGGATGCCAGCTCTGCGGATTCTTACCGAGCCGAACCACAGCTTGATCTAAACTATTACAAAAATGACATTGGTCCATTTGACCTCCATATGTACGGTCAAGCGGTGAAATTCACAAACGAAGAGTCACGCATGCCAGATGCTGACCGTTATCACTTCGAACCGACGTTAGATCTTCCTTGGTCTAACGGCTGGGCAAGTGTGAATACTGAAACCAAGCTGCTGGCAACGCATTACCAACAAACCATTCCTGATGGTTACTCAAGCTACTATTCAAGCAGAAACAGCGGTGCTAAAGCGCCTGATTTAGAAGATTCGGTAAACCGCGTCATGCCTGAATTTAAGGTTGATGGCAAAGTTACCTTTGACCGCAATATGGACTGGGCAGAAGGCTATACCCAGACGCTGGAGCCGCGCGCTCAGTACCTGTATATCCCTTATCGTGACCAGAGCAATATTGGTATTTACGACTCCACGCTGCTACAGATGGACTATACCGGCCTGTTCCGTGACCGTATCTATAGTGGTCTGGACCGTATTGCCTCGGCAAACCAGATGGCTACCGGCCTGACAACCCGTATCTATGATGATGCGTTGGTTGAACGGTTTAACGCCTCTCTGGGACAAATTTACTACTTCGAACGTTCACGTACCGGTGATGAAACGCTGTCTACCGACAAAGATAAAGATACCGGTAGTCTGGTTTGGGCAGGCGATTCCTATTGGAAAATCACCGACCACTGGGGTATCCGCGGCGGCTTGCAGTATGACACTCGCTTAAATAACGTCGCGCTGGGTGATGCCGTCATGGAGTATCGTAAAGATGCCGAAACGATGCTTCAGTTGAACTATCGTTATGCCAGCCCAGAATACGTGACCGCGATGATCCCACGTTATGCGAGTAACGATCTGTATAACCAAGGGATTAGTCAGGTCGGCGCCACCGGCAGTATTCCGGTTGCAGACCGTTGGGCGCTGGTTGCGGCTTACTATTACGACACCAATGCGAACCAAACAGCGGATTCGCTGGTCGGTCTTCAGTACAACACCTGCTGTTGGTCTGTCGGCGTGAACTATGAACGTAAAATTACCTCATGGGATTCAACCGCCTCTCAACCAAACAGTAAGTATGACAACAAGTTCTCGTTCACCTTCGCGCTTCGCGGATTGGGAACCAACTACAGCTTGGGTACCGCCGATATGCTGCAGAAAGGTATTCTGCCTTATCAGAGAGCTTTCTAACATTTTGAGATTTTTGTGGTCTAATCGTTGCCTAGTTGCATCTTGATTAGTAAAAGCAGAGTTTTGACATTAACCCGCAGTCATGCGGATTGGACAAATGGAAAAGGTATGAAGAACTGGAGAACGCTGATCCTCGGTGTGGCATTCTGTGCCAACACTGCGTTTGCAGCCCCTCAAGTCGTTGATAAAGTAGCGGCCGTGGTCGATAACGGTGTGGTGCTGGAAAGTGACGTCGATGGTCTGATGCAATCCGTAAAACTGAACGCGCGTGAAGCCGGTCAGCAATTACCTGATGATGCAACCTTACGTCACCAGATCCTTGAGCGTCTGATTATGGATAACATCCAGCTGCAGATGGCGAAAAAGATGGGCATTGATATCAACGATGCCGATGTTGATCGCGCTATCGGCAATATTGCTCAGCAAAATCATATGTCACTGGATCAGATGCGTAGCCGTTTGGCCGCCGATGGGATTAACTACAAAACCTACCGCGACCAAATTCGCAAAGAAATGCTGATTTCAGAAGTACGCAACAACGAAGTTCGCCGTCGTGTCACCATCCTGCCTCAGGAAGTTGAAGCGCTGGCAAAACAAGTTGGTGCGCAAAACGGTGCTGATACCGAACTGAATTTGAGCCATATTCTGCTGGCACTCCCAGAGAATCCTTCTCAGCAGCAGGTTGATGAGACCGAGCAGCAAGCCCGTCAGTTGGTTGATCAACTGAACAAAGGTGCTGATTTTGGCAAAATGGCCGTCAGCTACTCCGCTGACTCTCAGGCGCTGAAAGGTGGCCAAATGGGTTGGGGTAAAATTCAGGAGTTGCCATCCCTATTTGCAGCAGCACTGCAAACGGCTAAAAAAGGCGACATCATTGGCCCAATCCGTTCAGGTGTTGGCTTCCATATCCTGAAAGTTAATGATCTCCGCGGCGGTCAGGGAAATGTGTCCGTCACCGAAGTTCATGCTCGCCATATCTTGCTGCGCCCATCTCCGGTTATGACCGACGATCAGGCTCGTGCGAAACTGCAAGAAATTGCTCAGCAAATCAAAAGTAAGCAAATTACCTTTGATGAAGCTGCCCGTACGGTTTCTCAAGATCCAGGTTCAGCATTGAAAGGTGGCGACTTAGGTTGGGCAGTGCCAACCATGTACGATCCGGCCTTCCGCGACGCCTTAATGAAATTGCAGAAAGGCGAACTAAGTGCACCGGTCCACTCCTCCTTCGGCTGGCATTTGATCCAATTAGTGGATACTCGCCAAGTTGACCGCACCGATGATGCTCAGAAAGATCGCGCATATCGTATGCTGTTCAACCGTAAATTTGCTGAAGAAGCGCAGACCTGGATGCAGGAAGAACGTGCTAGCGCTTACGTAAAAATTATTGATGGTAGCAATGCCCAGTAATAGTTCACATGACACTTTTCGTGTCGTCATAACCCCCGGCGAACCCGCCGGGGTCGGGCCGGATCTGGTTATCGCTCTCGCTCAGCAGGCATGGCCTGCGGAGCTTGTAGTGTGCGCCGAACCGGCCTTGTTGCTTGAACGCGCCCAATGGTTAAAGCTGCCATTAACGTTGCGCGAATATCAGCCTCATGAACCGGCACGCCCACAAGATGCAAATACACTGACGATTTTGCCGATCGCGCTACACAGCCAAGCTGTTGCGGGTCAGTTAGATGTCAATAACGGGGCTTATGTTGTCGACACTCTGGCGCGTGCGTGCGATGGCTGTCTCAGCGGTGAGTTTGCCGCCTTAATCACTGGGCCGGTACACAAGGGCATTATCAATGATGCCGGAGTGCCATTTACCGGACATACCGAATTCTTTGCCGATCGTAGTCACTGCGCACGCGTGGTGATGATGCTGGCGACCGAAGAACTGCGTGTCGCGCTCGCCACGACGCACCTTCCTTTGTTGGAGGTTCCCGCGGCGATCACCGCGCAGACGCTCAATGAAGTCATCACTATTCTTAATCACGATTTACGCACCAAGTTTGGCATTCGTGAACCGCAAATCTATGTCTGTGGCCTTAATCCACACGCAGGCGAAGGCGGCCATATGGGGCGTGAAGAGATCGACGTGATTATTCCGACGCTAGAATCGTTGCGTCAAAAAGGCCTTCATCTGATTGGACCTTTACCTGCAGATACGCTTTTTCAGCCTAAATATTTGGCGCCCGCCGATGCGGTTTTGGCGATGTATCACGATCAGGGCTTACCGGTGTTAAAATACCAAGGCTTCGGCCGCGCTGTGAATATTACTCTGGGGTTGCCGTTTATACGCACCTCTGTCGATCACGGCACCGCGCTGGATCTGGCTGCTACTGGCCTCGCTGATGTTGGTAGTTTCAGAACAGCATTAAATCTCGCTATTAAAATGATAAATAACAGTAATGAATAACAGAGTTCACCAAGGCCATCTGGCTCGTAAACGTTTCGGACAAAACTTCCTTACCGATCAATATGTGATCGATAGCATTGTGTCCGCTATTCATCCAATGCCAGGTCAGGCAGTGGTGGAAATCGGCCCGGGATTGGGCGCATTAACCGAGCCTGTTGCCGACCGCATGGATAAAATGACGGTCATCGAGCTTGACCGCGATTTGGCGGCTCGACTGGCGACTCACCCATTCATCAGCAGTAAATTAAATATTCGCCAGCAAGATGCGATGACCGTTGATTTTGGCGAGCTGTCTCAAGAACTCGGCCAGCCGCTGCGCGTATTTGGTAATTTACCCTATAACATCTCAACCCCTTTGATGTTCCACCTCTTCACCTATACTGGTGCTATCAGCGACATGCATTTCATGTTGCAAAAAGAGGTCGTGAACCGTCTGGTTGCTGGCCCAAACAGCAAGGCCTATGGCCGTTTGACCGTCATGGCACAATACTATTGTCAGGTCATTCCTGTATTGGAAGTGCCGCCAACAGCATTCCGTCCAGCGCCAAAAGTTGACTCGGCCGTGGTTCGACTGATCCCACACGCGACCATTCCACATCCGGTCAAAGATATCCGTGTGCTCAGCCGTATTACCACTGAAGCATTTAATCAGCGCCGCAAGACCGTACGTAATAGCTTAGGTCACCTGTTCACACCAGAGCAATTGACCGAGTTGGGGATCGATCCAGCCCAGCGCGCAGAGAACATCTCTGTTGAAAACTATTGCAAGCTCGCCAACTGGCTATGCGAAAAATCGCCAGAATAGTGGGTGTAATGCCCTTTTCGTTTAATCGATGAGGGTATAGGTCTCGCTGACAACGTCATAACGGGAGCCGTACATTATGATTGATTCACCTCGTGTGTGTGTTCAGGTACAAAGTGCCTATGCCGAAACCCAATCACTTCCAGATGAAGAGCGTTTTGTTTTTGCATATACCATCACCATCAGGAATCTAGGACGATTCAATGTGCAGCTCCTGCGGCGTTACTGGCTGATTACCAATGGTAACGGACGTCAGACTGAAGTTCAGGGCGAAGGCGTCATCGGTGAACAGCCACTGATTTTGCCCAACAATGAGTTCCAATACACCAGCGGTGCCATTATTGAAACGCCTTGCGGCACCATGGAAGGCCATTATGAAATGATTGACCATCAGGGTCAGGAGTTCCGTATTGCGATTCCCGTATTTCGTTTAGCAATCCCAACTCTAATTAACTAGTTGTATATTCACAAAATATTTTGAGTTGCGACAAAGCAGCAAGTAAGAAGGGTTTGAATGTCTACATTATTGATTGGCGATGTCCACGGTTGCTACGCAGAGCTACGGGCGCTATTGGAACAAGCTGATTTTGATCCTGCTAAGGATACGCTGTGGTTAACCGGAGACTTAGTCGCCCGCGGCCCTGACTCCCTAGAGGTTCTGCGCTACGTACAGTCATTAGGCGACAGCGTTCGCATGGTGTTGGGCAACCATGATTTACACCTTTTAGCGGTCTACGCAGGCATCAGCCGTAATAAGCCCAAAGATCAAATTACTCCGCTGCTGGATGCCCCTGATGCAGATAGCCTGATCAATTGGTTACGCCGTCAGCCCATCCTGCAGGTTGATGATAAGCTAAAACTGGTGATGGCCCATGCGGGTATCAGCCCCCAGTGGGATATTGCTACCGCACAGCTATGCGCCCGTGAAGTTGAAGCCGTACTCAGCAGTGACAGCTATCCGTTATTTTTAAATGCCATGTACGGTGATATGCCCAACAGCTGGATTGACGGTTTAACCGGGCTACAACGCCTGCGTTTTTCTACCAATGCGCTGACCCGCATGCGCTATTGTTTCCCTGGCGGTGAACTGGACATGATCTGCAAAGATGCGCCAGGCGAAGCGCCGTCCCCTCTTAAACCATGGTTTGATTTGCCCAGCAAAGTGCTGGATGCCGGATACTCCATTGCTTTCGGTCACTGGGCATCATTGCAGGGTAAAGGGACACCATCGCAGGTGTATGCTCTCGATACGGGCTGTTGCTGGGGGGGAGAGCTAACGATGTTACGTTGGGATGACAAACAATATTTCACCCAGCCGTCTCTGCGGCCTAAAGAGATTGAGCAATAAAATTTCGCCGTGCTGAAGGATCAGCAATCAGTTAAGTTAATGTATGCCCAATTAAAAATTGGGCAATTCTTCACCAAATGAGTGCAAATAACGTCAATAAAAATAAAATTACGCGAGGTTTTTTTATATTAGTAATTATTAAGCAAAAATTAATTCAATAATTACTTTCCCTAAAGTATTATTTAGAGACGTAAAACACACACACTCATCTCATTAATTAATATGGTTTTTTTAGAAAGCATTTTTAGTTTATTAAATTTATAAATTAATTAAAACTCACAATTCCTCGCTTATTTTACCAGCCTAGTTCCGGTCTACTTTTGGACTCTTTTCAAAAATAAAAAAAAGAATATATTGCTCTCAGGAATTGAGGAAGTATTCCGAATCATCATTTAATTTCTGAGCAAATCTTTATTAAATAGTGACTACACCAATTGAGCCGTTTCAACTCAATTTGGAGAGTTTCTCTATTAGGTTTTTCTCCAGGGTTATTAAGTGAAACTGTCCAAATGATTGGACCTTAAATAAGTGTAATAAGGAGATTTTTATGTCGTTCAAAAAAACAGCCGTTTGTGTTGCTTTGGCTTTGGCTAGTTTTGCTTCTGCAGGTGTAATGGCAGCAGATCCAGTCACTTATGACACCACTGTGGGTAAAGTTCATTTTGATGGCTCGATTGTCAATACACCATGCACAATCACCACTAAAAATGCTGATTTAACCGTCACATTGGGTCAGGTTCAGAAAACTGTGTTTACTGCTAGTGGTGCCAAATCACCTGACGTCAGCTTTGATATCATTCTGGATGACTGTGATGTCACAACGGCGAAAACAGCAGAAGTTGTTTTCAGTGGAGCAGGTGTCGGCGATGGTTCGATTCTGGCGCTTGATGGCGGCGGCGCAACCGGCGTTGGTATTGAGTTTGCTGAAAACTCAGGTACGGCAATTAAGCTAGGTGATAAGAGTGCTGCACAGAATCTGTTCTCAGGTTCTGGCGGCGTCGTCAATAGCCTGCACTATAAAGCACGCTATAAGTCATTCGCTACCGATGTTACTACAGGTAAAGCGACGGCTACTGCTGACTTCACTATCAGTTATCAGTAAGACCGTAGCTGATATGGTCATGGCTGTGCTTATTTAATTGTATGCGCTACTCCCCGTAGCGCATCTCTTTTTAAAGGTAATCTCTATGAAAAAAATTGGCATTCTGTCTTCATTAGCCATATTAGCATTATCATCCAGCGCTTTTGCTAGCGTGGGGGGCGTTGCTGTTGGCGCAACGCGAGTTATATATAAAGAGAATATGAAAGAAACCTCGCTAACGGTTTCCAATAAAAATCAAAGCCAATATTTTTTGGTTCAATCATGGGTCGATGATAAAGACGGAAATAAAAAAGTTCCGTTTGTTATCACCCCTCCCCTATTTCGCTTAAACGCGAATAAAGAAAACATGCTACGTATCGTCAAGAAGAGCAATGACGGCGTTCCAACCGATCGTGAATCGGTGTATTGGTTAAATATCAAATCTATTCCACCTGCACCTGAAAATGCTGAAAACCAAAACATACTGCAGTTGGCTATTAAAACACGCATCAAGCTGTTCTATCGCCCAAATGGGCTGCCAGGTAGTGCAGAAACAGCGCCTGAAAGTTTGACATGGAGTCAACAAGGCAACGATCTGGTCGCAACTAACCCATCAGCTTATGCGGTCACACTCAATACACTCAAGGTCGATGGCAAAACAGTAAGCTGTAGCGATATGGTTCTGCCTAAGAGTGCAACACATTATCCACTTCCTGCCGGCGCTGGACATGTGAACCATATTACATTCACCACCATTAATGACTTCGGTGGCGTCACGGCTGAAATAAATAGCTCTGCTAAATAAGCAAACACCTAATTTACCGAGCAAGAGCGTGGAAAAATAATGATGTCACCAAAAATAAAATATAAAAAGGCGATAAGGACATCCACTGCATCATTATGTGAAAAAAGACATCCCGCCATGTTTAAGCTGACAGCACTGGCAGTTCTGGTCATGTCTTTTAATTGTCTAGCGGATTCGGGAATCAACCCTGCATTTTTGGAAAACCTAAACGGCAGCGAAGTCTCTGATCTATCCGCTTTCACAAAATCTAGCGATAGTCAGGCTCCTGGTAAATATATCGTCGATATATATGTCAATAATGAGCCCGTCGATCACAAAGAAGTTAGATTCATTGCGGATAAAGACAATGTTAACCCTGATGGCAGTGGTTTAATTCCTTGTCTAACGATTGAGCAACTCAAGCAATATGGCTTGAAAGTTGAATCAGTTCCTGAATTGGCTAAAGCAATGGCAATAGCCAAGGAGAAAGGGAATACGACTGCAGAAGAAACATCGCAGGATGATGATAGTGCTGCCGATCAGTGCATCAATTTTATTACCGCAGTGCCCTCTTCTAGCGCTGCATTTGAATTTAGTAAACAAAGGCTGAACCTCAGTTTCCCACAGGCTATGGTGTCGCAATCCGTACGCGGATATGTAGATCCAGCGCTCTGGGATGAAGGGATTAATGCTTTTTTGCTGGATTATAATTTTACCGGCGCCAATAGCACCAACAAAAATCAGGGCGATAGCTCTCATGACAGCAACTATTATCTCAGCCTGCGTAACGGCTTGAATTTAGGCGCGTGGCGGCTGCGCAACTACTCCACCATGACAGACGACAATGGTGAGCGTGACTGGCAGAACGTGAACACCTATTTACAGCGCGATATTGTTTCGTTGAAATCGCAGCTTACGCTTGGTGATGGCAATACCAACAGTGACGTGTTTGACAGCATTCAATTTCGCGGAGCCCAAATGGCTTCCGATGATCAAATGCTGCCAGACAGTATGCAAGGTTTTGCGCCAGTGATCCGCGGTATTGCAAAATCTAACGCACAGGTGACGGTAAAACAGAATGGATACGTCATCTACCAGAGCTATGTCTCGCCGGGTGCCTTTGAAATCACCGATCTTTATTCTAGCGGCGACAGCGGTGATTTAGATGTCACCATCAAAGAAGAAGATGGTAGCGAACAACATTTTGTACAGCCCTATTCAGCGGTGCCCATTTTACAGCGCGAAGGGCATCTAAAGTACAGCATCACCGCAGGTCAATATCGTAGCGGCTATGGCGATGATAAACCTGAGTTTGCCCAAGTTTCATTAATCCGTGGCTTTTCCCACGGTTTTACCCTCTATGGCGGGCTACAAGGCAGTGATAAATATTCTTCATTAGCGCTAGGCATAGGTAAAAACCTCGGCGAACTGGGTGCCGTTTCTGTGGATATTACTCAGGCTAAAACTCAGCTGCCAGATAACGTCACGGATTCAGGGCAGTCATACCGTTTTTTATACGCGAAATCATTTATCGACAGCGGCACGGACTTTCGTTTATTAGGTTATCGCTATTCCACCAGTGGGTTTTATACCTTACAGGAGTCGATTGATCTGAATAGTGATGATAATGACGATGATGATAGCGATGACTTTGACCGCATGAACCATAAACGCAGCCAAGTTGAAGGCACCGTCACCCAAAATATGCCCGAAGGCTACGGATCGTTCTATTTCTCGGCGAGCATTCAGGACTACTGGGGAGTCAGTGGCAAAGAACAAACGCTACAGCTGGGTTATAACAACAGCTGGAATGGGATCAGCTACGGTATTTCATTCAACAACAGTTACACACCGGGATCGCCTGCGGACAAGCAAATATCGCTAAGCGTCTCTCTGCCATTAGATAAATGGCTAAGCGGATCTTGGGCAAATTACAGCATGAGCCACGGTAGCGACGGGCACGTTAACCAGCAAGCCGGTATTGGTGGTCAGTTGATGAATAACGCCCTGACCTATAGCGTAAATCAGGGCCTCGCTAATCAGGGTCAAGGAAACAGCGGCAACGCCAGCCTGCAATATAAAGGGCACCGTGGTAACAGCAATCTTGGCTATAGCTACTCTAAAGATTCTGAGCGTTGGGACTATGGTTTATCAGGCGGTGTCGTCGTTCATAGCGAAGGGATCACGTTATCTCAACCATTAGGCGACACTATGGTTCTGCTAGCCGCACCCGGTGCTGACAACGTGAATGCTTCAACCGACACCACCGTATTTACGGACTCACGCGGATACGCCATTTTGCCGTACGTGACCCCCTATCGTCGCACGACGGTTGGGCTGGATACCACCACGCTGGGTGAAAATGTCGATATGAATGAAAGTGCTCAAGACGTAATCCCAACACGTGGTGCCGTCGTACGAGCCCGATTCGCTACCCACGTAGGTTACCGAGTGATGATGACGCTTACTCGACCCGGTGGCAAAGCGGTGCCGTTTGGCGCCACCGCAGCCTTACAAGAGAAGAGTTCAGCAGAAGATGACACTAATGCTGGTATGGTCGGTGATTCAGGCGTCGCTTATTTAAGCGGTCTGCCTGAAAAAGGCCAGCTCATTGTTCAATGGGGTAATTCACCGGACCGTCAGTGTTTGGTCAATTACCAGCTTACTGAGCAAAACCTTCATGAAACAATGCCGAATATTTCCGGCGTGTGTCAGCCGAAATAACAGGAACTCATTATGAAAAACATTATCGCGGGAGTCATTGTCGCATTATTATTTTCCTTTGCGGTGCAGGCTGCCATACCTGATTCAATTACCGTTGACTCCGGTATTATTAGTGTCGTTGATGACCCATCAACCTCTTCGGTAGTACCTTTTGGGAAATATGTATTCTCTAGTGCGCCAATCTATATGGACACCGATGATTGCCCAGATGAAAACCTCGGACAAGATACGACGTGTAGCTTAACATTTTTGCAAGATAGTACTTTTTATAATATTAACAACGTTATCGACACCTCCGAGTACAGTGCGTTTAAAATCACTGGAGGGAAAGGGTTTTATGTTGCTTTTGGTATCCGTGATAGCACCGGGGATCATTATTGGACAGGTGGCTCATTAAAAATAACGCAAAGAAACTTCAGAGTCATTATGTCAGTATTTACCTCCGATTCAGGTACCGATAAAACGGGCACAATGGATCAAACAGGCACATTAGCAGAGATTAGACACCATAGACAAGGTTCAACCACCTTGTCCATGGTCAACGCGCATATTGATATCGCCATTAAAGAGTCTGCATGTATTATGCAAAACTCGCTAAGCCAAGCATTTCATTGGGATAATATTACACCGAGCTCAATTATAAACGGCAGTGTTACCACTCAGCAGGCTAAGGTGACAATTAAATGTAGCGGTAGTGAATTACATAGCATGATGTTTAAGCTTCTGGCAGATACAGGAAGTGACGACGCATCTGAAGGCGTACTTAAAACCGATTTAAATAATTTAGGCATAAAATTAACCTGGGCAGGTAGTGGAAATACGATCCCCTTTGATAAGGAAATGGTTTTCCCTGGAGATACCTCTACTAACCTCCTAGATTTCAGCATTAATGCGCAGCCTGTCAGTATTAATGGCGGAGCCATTCCTGGTGGGACATTCCGAGGTGCAGCAACAATGATAATTGAATATCGCTGAGGAATAAGAACATGAAGAAAATATTGGCCTGTTTGCTGTTTTCAAATTTTATTTTTTATTCTGCAACGGCAGCGGCAGAAGACTATCCACAAGATACATTACATCTTGAGTATACAGGTTCTGTGGTTATTCCACCTTGTATGACCAGTCACTCTAAGTTAGATATAGTATTTACAGACGATCTTAATGCGAGTGATTTAGCCACTCAGGATAGCGCCTCGAAATGGATAGAATTCGAGCTCGCTGCAACCTGCGACGAAGATACAGAACTAACCGCCACATTTACAGGTGACCCCGATGGCACTGCAACACAATATTTCGCTTCAACAGGGACTGCCAAGCATGTGGCCATTGAACTCCAAGTGGATGAAAAAACAGTTAAGCCTAATGAGGCAATCGTTCGGGAGGCAAAAGGTAAGGTTCAAGAAGACATTAAGGCTCGGGTCAGAATTCACAACACCGACGGACAGGCGCCAACACCAGGTACCGTCATCGGTTTAATTACCGTTGTCTACACCGTTAAATAATTTTCATCACTTAATTAGGCTACACATTATTATGAAAAATACACTTTGGAAATCAGCGAGCGGGTTACTTTTCCTCGCCGCACTCTCATCGGCAGCAAATGCGGCAAATGATAGTACCGTCGTTAAAGTTACAGCAAACGTCGTGGCTTCCCCCTGTCTGGTTCTATCGCCTAACATCACCATACCGTTGGGGAATATTGAAGCGTCAACGTTTGAAGATACCGATACTTATACTGCGTGGACTGAGGTAAATTCAGAGGCAATGATAAAATTGGCCAGTTGCCCTACTGGCACCACTGAAGTTTTAATGACGTTTACTGGAACCCCCGATCCAAATGGCGGCATTGGTAGCTTTTTGAACGCTGATACAGGAACGGGAGCAGCCAAAAACGTAAGCGTGCAATTGAAACCCACTGGCAACACAGACCCAATAAAAAATAATGAGGTTATAGATATACCTATTGAATCCGGCGCCGCATTAATACCGCTGTCGGCACGCTTGTATTCAAAATCTGGCGGCGTAACACCGGGCAGCGTATCTTCAGTGATCAACGTGGCCTTTACCTACAAATAAGTTAACACAAGGACGATAATATGTTTAACAGGGCTTGTTCTCAGTTACTAACGCTATTTTTTCTGCTGGCATTATCCGAGTTCGGATATACCGAAGAGCCTTCTATCGAGGGGGGTAATGCCCAGATTAATGTGTCTGCAACAATAGAGGAATCGGCCTGTACGGTTGTCAATCCTTATAGTGACACTAACAGCGTTCATCTAGGAAAAATGCGCACTGCAGATATGCATGACGCAGGCAGCGTTGGTCAGTGGATGCCATTTAACATTGAACTGGTTAATTGCCCTACGCAAAAAAATACGGTCACCATGACGATTACAGGTCCAACTGATGACAATATGGCCTACTACAAAAATGAATCAGATACGACAAATACACAGAATGTGGCAATTGAACTGAGTGACGAGACTGGCACTAAAGATTTAAGCAATGGTAAAACCTATGATATGGCGATTGACCAAGCGTTACATGCGGCCACATTTGCCTTCAAAGCCAGAATGATCACGCCAAAAGGCAACGCACAGGTGGGACCTGTCTCTGGGCATGTAGAATTGTCATTTAGTTATCAATAAAGAGCTAATATGAGAAAATAAATCAATATTCTTTAGGGAACTTACGAATAATATTAATTAATTTCCCATTTTCAATATTGATATAAAGACCTTGCCGCAAATTAGCGAGTATTTTCATAATTCCGCTACGTGCCAGATGGCTACGTGCAAGAATAAAATTTAGTACGCTGATATTAGCGCGTTTATCTGCGGGTATTTTCTCAAGCTCAAAAAGTAATGCACAAACGATTTCATAGGCGGATTTATTGATAAGTAAGTTATTTCGATAAGCCTGATAATCATTAAAATAAATTTGGCACGCCAATAGTTCTTTTAGAAGGCCGTGCTGGGCAATCAGCTCAATGGCTCGTGATAACAATAAAGTTTCTAGTTTGCAGTCAGGGTTACATTGAAATGTATACATATCATAACGATAAGCAGACCCCTGCATGCCAAAGATAGTGGGAGCAGTAGCAGTAGCGAAAAGGAGTTCATCAGAAGTGCGATAGACATCCACTAAGCCTTCTAATACCAGAACAACTTGTAACTCGCCCGACGAGTTATGCAACTTGACGATGCCATCATCATTTTCAAGCGTAAGTGGGACTGACTCTGTGCGAAAGAGCGAGACTAGCCTATTGATTGCCTTAAGGGGCTTAGCCATCGGTTGAACTGTAGAGCCAACCGTCATATTAGTCTCAAACTCACGCATGATGTTTTCACCACATGATGGATAAGGTTTTATACACGAGATTATAGCATAGCAGTTTTTGTCTATTGATTAGTATCAATCATTAATTGCCAATCAATATATCAAGCTATTTTATGCTGAGATAATAAATTATTTCCAGAGGACATTATGAATTCTAAGGACAAAATCATCAATAAAAAATTGGATCTTAATCTCTTGCCTATTTTTATTGAAATATTTATTCATCAAAGCATCACGAAGGCGGGCATAACGCTCGGTATTTCCACAACCGCAGTATCTAATGCTTTGGCTAAACTTAAGAATCACTTTGGCGATCCGCTATTTCTAAGAGATGGGCTGGATTTAGCGCCTACACGGGTAGCTCAAGAGCTGTTTATATCTCTACAGGATGACGTTGACAAATTAGTTAGCAATGTGAATTCATTTGGCCGAAATAGCAGCTTAAGCCAAATATCAATCCATTGTTCTCCTTATATCTCTACGCGGTTACTTGCCGATGTTTCTAATATTATCTGGCAAAGAAATCCTGACTGCCAAATAATTCATCGAAGCAATTTCTCAGATACCAAAAACAATATTCAGGGTGTCAGACTGCGGATGAACGATCTGTTTTTCGACCTTAAGCCGAATCTAAGTCGTTCAATGATCAATACTGCTGTCTTAGACGATCCATTATGCCTCTTCTGTTCTAAGCAGCATCCAAGAATTAATCAACTTTTATGCGGCGATGTTAGCCATGAAACGTTCATTGCTTTCGAAACTCCTGATGAAAAATTCAACCCACAGAAATTTCATATCAGAAAGAGGTTCGGAGAAAGGTTAACATCGCTAAAGAGCGATTCCTGCTTTGCCCTTCTGTCTATTATTGAGGATTCTGATAAAGTGGGTGTATTACCCAAATGGCTATATGAGAAATTTTCGCAGTCTTTCGATATCACAATGATTGATTCGAGTAATCAATTACCCTCTGCATCTATCTTTATGATTTATAATAAATCGAATGGAATTTCAGATATTGCGGAAAGTATTATCAGCCATCTGTCACCAACGCGAATCGCTACACCGTCCACGTTAGAAACCGTTAATTAAAATAATACCATTCAGCTATTTTAAATACCCTTCGGCCTTGAAGGGTATTTAACCGCATGGTCATGCGTGATTAGCGCTTATGTAAAATCTCAAAACAATAGCCGTGTGAGTTAGCGCTGTCTGCATCATGAAACTCGCTAAATGTGGTTTCCCATTCATCTGGCTCATAATCAGGGAAGTAAGTATCGCCTCCCACTTCGGCATCAACATGCGTCAGGTACATGCGTTGGGCGAGCGGCAAGAATTGAGAATAAATACTGCCACCACCAATCACCATCACCTCTTCCACATCACCCGCAGCGGCAATCGCGGCCTCAGGTGAAGCCACCCACGTCACGCGATCGTCGGTACCCGCTTGGCTACTCAATACAATGTTGTGACGTCCAGGCAAAGGACGGCCAATAGATTCAAAAGTTTTACGCCCCATAATAACCGGTTTATCCAGCGTATTACGTTTAAACCACGCGAGATCAGCCGGTAAATGCCACGGCATCGCGTTTTCCATACCAATAACACGATCTGCCGCAAGCGCAGCAATCAGGCTGATATTCATGATGGTCGACCCTATCAAGTAGAAAAATTGCGCACACTATAAGTAAAGGGGTTGCAGGTGTCGATAGCCAGATGACGTCATTTAGCGCAACTTAAACTAACTCTCAGATAAACCGACATTATTTATACACTCGGGCGCTTACGATATAACCATAATCCAGGCAAAGACAGGCCTATGGAGAGAGCACCGACAATAAATGACGCTTTTAGGAAGTTTGTCACCACCGTTTCAAACAGCGCGTCGCTAAAACCCTGATGTGAAATTTTCACCACGGAGATCATCGCCGTATAGGCATAAATCCCCGGAAACATGGGGATCACCGCAGCAACGGTAAAAACTTTCGGGTGAGCAAGGAGCCAGCGAGACCATTGAATGCCCAGTACGCCAATCAATATTGCCGCGCCAAAAGTAGACCACTCGATGTTAATACCAAAATGCATCATTAGCATACGCGAACCATGACCAATAGCGCCGAGCAGTGCGCAGTAACGTAAAGCGCGAACCGGCACATTAAACACCAAGGCAAAACCCAATGCGGGCACCGCGGCCAAAATCATGTCTTGCAGCAGCGCGAGCAATAAATCGATTAAATCCATCCTCTTAGCCCCCACAACGACATCGCCATCACCACGCCAATACAGGTTGCTAAGGTCAGTAAAGAAGCCATCGCCCACCGCGCAAGCCCGGTATTCACATGGCCTTTAAACATATCGGCCACGGCATTTATCAGAGGAAATCCTGGCACCAGCAACAGCACGCTCGCTGCCATCGCAATGGTAGAGGCTGTTTTGAATGGATCGTATTGGATCAATAATCCAGACACGCTGGTCGCGACGAAAGCCGTGATGCAGAAGTTAATTTGCGGATGCATTTGCCGCTGCGTGAGCACCTGACGCACATACATCGCCACGGCGCTGGCAATAAATGCCACGACAGAACCGTCCCAACCTCCGCCATTCAGTTTGCAAAAACAGCCACAAGAGAGCCCGACCATTAACACCAGCAGCCAGCGCGGATAGCGCAACGGCTTGATATGATCAAAGCGACGGCGAACATCCTTAATGTCTAGCAAATGGTGTTCAGCCATAATCACAATATGCTGCACTTCCGTCACCACATGCATATTGATACCGCGATCGACGTTCTTGCGCGTCGAGGTCATACAATGACCATTAATGATCGTGCTTAACACCACCGCATTCGCAGAGATAGAGCTTTCAACACTTTCAGCCCCTAGCGCAATGCCTAGACGAGAGGAAAGCTGCTCGACCAGCATACTTTCAGCGCCGTGCTGCAATAAAAAAAGAGCGCATTGTATGCACAGTCGGGTGAGCTCCCGCTGCCTGTCTGAATCAACATCCATAATGTTCCCTAGCCACACCTATCCGAAGGATAAAGATTAGCTCAGGCATAAATGAAAAACTATGACATATCTGGGATTATTCTTGGCTTGTCTTCTATTATTTGAAGTGGGATTGAAGTGTAATAACAACCGATATTAAGCTCGTCTACATCAAGAAAGGCGAAGACAAATTCAATAGACAAACGCTATCTATTTCGCCATTTTTCATCAAAAGCGATAGCACTAAGCTCATAAGCTGCCATGGCGTTTGGCAAGATTTTCCGATGATAATCGATTTAAAACTGCGGGAGATATTAGGTACAAGCTCAGCTCGCATGGATAGGGGCAGAGATACAAGTTATCATTATGAAGTATATGAATAAAGAACCGGCACTGGGTCTAGCTCAATATATGAAATCTTCTCTATTGAAAAGCAAAAGAGATAATAAGATGTCTAGATAATAATGACCTTAGATTAATTATAGATAATATGTATATCATAAATAATTCAAATGAGTTCATGAAAAAAAATAAACCAACCTCCACAACAACCAGCCTATTCCCCATAACGACAGACAACGATTTAACAAAGATAAATAAGCGTGACTAACACCTCAGCAACTTAAATTATGATACTGAAATGCAACTCGTCTTTAAAGTTGCTAGCACCAGCGAGTTTTGTAATAATCGACGCCATTACAGGTTTTATCCGTTTATTCTGATTACCCAAGAGACGGAACTCATGGTGGTATAAAAAATGGCAAAAAAATTAAAAGCAATTAAATGCCCACAATGTGGAAGTCCTCAGAAAACACTGGTCAAGGAAGATCAATATATCTGTCAGAGCTGTGAAACCGAATACTTTCTCGATAATGATGATATCCATATTCATGTTAAATATCATAATTTAGAGCAGCAAAGCCAGCCACAGCGAAGCGATAGTCGCCCGATTATTAAAATTTACTTAGGTATTGCCATAGGTTTAACTATGGTCTGTGTCGTGTTGTTTTCTCTGCTTTCAAAATCACCCACAACTCGTATAGTCACAATAACACAACCCGCGGATAAACTAAAAGTTGACGCAGAGATGTGCTTCCCCTTGCTTAACACTCAG
This sequence comes from Hafnia sp. HMSC23F03, assembly GCF_001816025.1. Classification (NCBI taxonomy): domain Bacteria; kingdom Pseudomonadati; phylum Pseudomonadota; class Gammaproteobacteria; order Enterobacterales; family Hafniaceae; genus Hafnia; species Hafnia sp. HMSC23F03. The sequence goes on along the minus strand of NZ_KV824211.1, from coordinate 63,590 downwards.
AAAAATATATTCTTTTCTCTGGTTGCTAAAAAGCGGGGTGCCGCAGATGATCCACAAGAATCCGAAGATCCTGAGGCTGGCTACTTTGCCGTCTTCACCGATCTAAATTCAAATAAGGTTATCAAGGAATCTCGCATCGATTTTCACTCAAAGGTGAACCGTTTTTCTATAACCATGGGAAGAGGTTGGAAACAACGGAAATTTGAAGATGGCAATATTTATCTAATTCTAAATCAGCGTGAATTATTTCGTTTAAACCCAGATAGTCTTTCAATAGATCCCGTTAGCCCAGAGTTTTTCTCTCGGCATAAGGAATTCCAGTCTGGAATTGCGACTATCGGATTTACTCCCGAAAATAATGAAAGCGGATTTAATATTTTAACTAATGACGGAGGGAGTATTTTCTATTACCCTATCGTGGACAAAGCTTATGTCCATGATGAAATCTATTCAGCCCGACGTTTTATGAATAGTTTGCTTAAAAAGCATAAAGAAAAAGTAGCATATCAATTTATTGGTATATGGACTATTAGCAATCAAGATCGAATTGAATTGCTCAATATTATCTATCAAGATAATATTGGCGGCCCTAAATACACTATAAATAAGCTAAAATGGGCTGATGAATATGATGATAAATCAAGAAACCACGTTGGACCCACTAGAAAAATAAAAGACCAAGAAGAACACCGAATCGTCTCGTTTAAGAGCTTAACCGATGCCGATCGAACTTATTTCTCCCCTTCTGTTTTTTATTATGATGAAAAAAATCTATTCATCAAAGTTCAAGCCAATGCTAGCCCAGATGCGGAATATAACTTACAAAAAATTGATACCAATACCGGTGCCGTGATTTGGGCAATACCAGCAAAAAATATGACGGAGATGTATCCGCTTGGTGACGGTTTTTTGATTAAAAAAAGCTGTCACGATTTGTCTGAAATTGATGCTCAAGGCCAGATAAAAAACACCCACACGTTAGGGAATGAGGGCTAATCCATGTTCAATAAATTATTCAAAAAACAGTTACCTAGCGTTATCGAATGGAAAAATGCCAATCCTCGGGTGCTGTTTGCCCGATTGGTGATGCCAAGTGATGAAATCAAGAATGCAAGCAAGCTGATTGTTGCCCCAGGACAGGGCTGCATTCTGGTCTATGAAGGTAAGATTCTGGACGTGTTAAATGAGCCCGGTATTCACAATCTGAAGACCGATAATACGCCTTTTATTACGACATTGAGTAACCTGCTACGCAACTTCGAAAATGAGCACAAGCTGTATATCTATTTCTACTTAAAAACGGAACAAGTTAATCAGCAATGGGGAACCTCTTCACCGATCAAATATGCCGATCCTAAATATCAATTTGCGGTTGAACTCGGCGCTCATGGAACCTATTCGTTTCGTATTGATGATGCTCGGCTGTTTTTTGAGAATATTGTCGGCAGCAAAGATATATTTACCATCGCTGATGCACAAAAAATTCTTAACTCACGCATCGCTCCAGAGATAGCCTCTTTGCTCGCAAAAGCCAGCTATGGTTACGAACAGATTGATGCTCACATTGCAGATCTATCTAATGAACTGAAAGCCGTTATCAATCAGATCTATACCGATCTCGGTTTTGCCTTGACCGATATGCGCATTTCCGGCACATCATTTAGCGATGACACGCAGGCACGTATCAAGCAGCTCGCACATATGAAAGTGGAAGCCGCTTCAGCGAGTGAAGTTGGGCTTAATTATGTTGAGCTGGAGAAACTGCGAGCATTGAGAGATGCGGCCAATAATGAATCAGGATTGGCAGGCGCGGGGTTGCAACTGGGTGCTGGATTAGATCTTGGTAAGACGCTATTGCAGTCACATCAAAGTGGCACACAAGACGATTTTCAGGCAAAACTGCGCGTACTAAAAACCCTGTTGGATGATGGCATTCTAACTCAGCAAGAGTTTGATGCTAAAAAGAAAAGCATCCTAGATACTATGTAATTGGAACAACACCCTGTGGATATGGCATAACTCGAGCAGCAACCGTTTACTGGGTGTCATGCTGATTGGATTAGGCTTGAAAGTCGCCTTAAGCTAATTAAAACGCCCTCTTCTTATATCAAAAAAGAAGAGGGCGAAAGACTATGCCTCTTTCTGCAACTTCGGCACGTCCTCTTCATGAATGGTTACCATAGGATCGAGATCCGGTGACTTGCCATCGATACTACCGCGCCAACCGCTTTGCTGAGCAATGGTCAAACGCGCCTTATCTTGTTCTATCGCCTGACTCAACATCTCTTTAGCCCGCTGTAAGCTCGCCAAACGGAATTCGACATCTTCGTAGTTAGGCACAGTATCTTCCAGCATTTGCACATTATAGCGACGGAAAATATCTGCCTTTTCACGTGCTTCATAAGCGCCGCAGCCAAGGTGTTCCAAGACATTACGCCCTACGCGCAGCGAGCCTTCAAACAGCTCTCGCTCGACAAACTCAACCCCACGCTGACGTAGTTGATAGTAGTGGTCGACATCACGTGCACGCGCAACAATTTTCAGGTGTGGAAAATGTTCCTGCGCCAACTCGGTGAGTTGCAGATTGGCATCGACATCATCGATCGCGTTGATTAATACTTTGGCCTTTGCCGCACCAGCTGACTCCAGCAAATCGACGCGAGTTGCGTCGCCGTAAAAGACCTTCATGCCAAATTTACGCAACGTTTCAACATGATCGGGATCGTGATCCAGTACCACCGTATGTACATCATTGGCTAACAGCAGACGCCCGGCGATCTGCCCGAAGCGGCCAAAACCGGCAATAATCACACTGGCATTTTCATCATCGATAATGTCCTGTGGGCGCTCTTCCTGCTTAACGTTTTTCTCGAGCCGCGAATAGACCACCAGCAAAATCGGAGTGACTGCCATTGATAACGCCACTGCCAGCGTCAACGATTTCGCCCATTCAGCAGGTAACACACCCGCCATTTGCGCAGCCCCAAAGACCACAAATGCAAATTCACTTCCCTGCCCTAACAATACGGCAAACAACGCGCGTTGCTTACGCGGCACGCCCAAAATAGGAGCGACTAGCCAGAGCAAAACCCCCTTAAGGATCAGAAATCCAAACAGCAGCGTTGCGATCAGTAACGGGTGACTAAACAACGTGCCAAAATCGATCGACATTCCCACGCCGATAAAAAACAGCCCAAGTAACAATCCCTTAAACGGTTGAATATCACTTTCAAGCGCGTGTCGATACTCTGAGCTCGCCAGAAGCACACCAGCCAAAAATGCCCCCATCGCCATCGACATTCCGGCCATTTCCAGCAACGCGCCAAAGCCAAACACCAAGAACAACGCCACGGCGCTAAACACTTCTCGCATACCAGAGCGAGCCACAAAATGCAGCAATGGACGAGTAACATAGCGCCCAAGCAGGATCACAACAGCCAACGCTCCGACCACCTTAGCCGCTGACATGACAAACGCGCCCATGGTTGTCGTCGCACCACTGCTGGCGAGCAAGGGGATCATCGCAACCAGTGGAATTGCGGCGATATCCTGAAACAGCAGCACAGCAAACGAGGAACGTCCAACCGGAGAAGGCGTTAAATTACGCTCGCTCATCGCCTGCATCGCAATTGCGGTCGAAGAGAGGGCCAACGTTAGACCAATCAGCAACGCGACCTGCCAACTTAATCCCAGCAGATAGCAGAACAGACTCAGCACCAGACCGCAGCCCACCATCTGAATACTACCGCCGCCAAACACCGAAGCTCGTAGCGTCCATAGGCGCTTAGGATCCAACTCAAGCCCGATGACAAACAGCATCAACACCACGCCGATCTCTGCAAAGGTGAGGATAGATTCTGCATCCGATACCAGCCTTAGCCCCCACGGACCAATGATGCAACCCGCAATCAAATAGCCTAAAACCGAGCCTAATCCTAGGCGTACCGCCAGTGGCACGAACAGCGCCGCAGAGCCAAGGTAAATCAGCCCCTCAATCATCATGCCGTGATTATCCATGAGTCGGTTCCTCTGCATCGGTTTGCGGTAATTCCGTTTCTGAATGCAGCATCAGATAGTTCATCAGGCGCCGACGATAGCTTTCACTGGCGCGTATAAGCGCAGGCTCATCACAGGAAAACGTATTATGTTCGGCAAAATATGGCAGCCAGTTCATGCCACAGTAAATAGCCGTGGCTTGGATTGGCTGAGACAGAACCGGAAAACTGGGATGATCGCCCAAATCAAAGTGATGATCGTTACCCCCGGTGGTTACCGCCCACATGAAATCCTTGCCTTCCAAAGCCTTACCGTTATGGCCGTAGGCCCAACCGTGCTCCAAAACCTTATCCATCCACAGTTTGAGCAACGGCGGCACGCTATACCACTGCATCGGGTGTTGCAGGATAATCAGGTCAGCCTGACTGAGCGCTTGCTGCTCGGCAGCCACGTTGATATTAAAATCGGGGTAAAGGTCATAGAGTGAACGGACTTTGACTTCTGGAATATTAGACACCGCGTCTAATAGGCGCTTATTGGCATGGGAATGCCGAGGATAAGGATGGGCGTAAATAATCAGGATCATGCGATTCTCGTTGTACGGAAGCCTTAATTTATCTTAGACCCAAATATTAATGTCATTAATACCGGCTAGATGAGACAGGCAAAACTTAAGGTCTAACTCAGTGAATAGCATGACAGCAATAGAGAAAAATGAAATCCGAAATATTTAAATAAGTTTCTCAAGTTTTTGAATGAAGTGAAAATTCCTAAAAAAAAAGCCCAACCGAAGTCAGGCTTTATATAGTTAAATACGGCTTATCCTTTCAGGCGAGCATGCATTTCCTGCACCGAGATAACCTGATCGGTTGGATCGGAGTTCAGTGCCATCGCAGTAGCAAAACCGCCATTAAGCGTTGTGTCATAGTGCACTTTATACTGCAGCGCACTGCGGCGAATCAGCTTAGAATCTTCAATCGCCTGACGACCAGCGGTGGTGTTCACAATGTAAGAATACTCACCGTTTTTGATGCGGTCCTGAATATGTGGACGCCCCTCATGCACCTTGTTGACTAAACGAGGGTTAATCCCTGCTTCACCCAGCACAATCGCGGTACCGTGAGTGGCATCCAGCTCAAAGCCTTGCTTAAGCAATTTAGCGGCTAAGTCCACCACGCGGTGTTTATCCCCTTCGCGAACCGATAACAGCGCACGGCCCGGCGTTTTCACCTTAGACTGGCTGCCCAGCATCGCCTTCGAGAACGCTTCCGCAAAAGTGCGACCCACGCCCATCACTTCCCCTGTCGAACGCATTTCTGGCCCTAAAATAGGGTCTACGCCAGGGAACTTATTGAACGGCAGCACCACTTCTTTCACTGAGTAGTATGGAGGAATCACTTCTTTAGTTATGCCCTGCTGAGCCAGCTTTTGACCAGCCATGACTCGAGCCGCAACCTTCGCTAGCGGAACCCCCGTCGCTTTCGATACAAACGGAACCGTACGCGCCGCACGTGGGTTAACTTCAATCAGATAAACTTCGTTATCTTTGACCGCAAACTGTACGTTCATCAAGCCACGCACGCCCAGCTCCATCGCCAGCTTTTCAGCCTGCTGACGCATCACGTCCTGAATCTCTTGGCTCAGCGTATAAGCAGGCAAAGAGCACGCAGAGTCACCGGAGTGAACGCCCGCCTGTTCGATGTGCTCCATGATGCCGCCAATCAGCACCCGCTCACCGTCACAGATAGCGTCAACGTCGACTTCAACGGCGTCATCAAGGAAGTGATCCAGCAGCACCGGCGCATCGTTAGATACGCTCACCGCATTCTGGAAGTAGCGACGCAGGTCGATTTCGTCGTAAACGATTTCCATCGCGCGCCCACCAAGTACGTAGGAAGGGCGAACCACCAGCGGATAGCCGATCGCCGCGCCCTTCTCAATCGCCTGCTCAATCGTTGACACCGTCGCGTTTGCTGGCTGCTTCAGGCCTAAACGAACCACCGCCTGCTGGAAACGCTCGCGGTCTTCAGCACGGTCAATGGCATCAGGACTGGTGCCAATCACCGGTACGCCCGCGGCTTCCAGCGCACGAGCCAATTTCAGCGGAGTCTGACCGCCGTATTGCACGATGACGCCTTGAGGTTTCTCAACCGCAACAATTTCCAGCACGTCTTCAAGCGTGACAGGTTCGAAGTACAGTCGGTCTGAGGTATCATAGTCGGTTGAAACGGTTTCTGGGTTACAGTTAACCATGATGGTTTCATAACCATCTTCACGCAGCGCCAGTGATGCATGGACGCAGCAGTAGTCAAACTCAATCCCTTGGCCGATACGGTTCGGACCACCGCCCAGCACCATGATTTTTGGACGATCGTTATTCGGGTTAGACTCACACTCTTCTTCATAGGTGGAGTACATGTAAGCCGTGTCAGTCGCAAATTCTGCGGCGCAGGTATCGACGCGTTTGTAGACCGGATGCAGATTGTATTTGTGACGCAGTTTACGAATCTCAGTCTCAGCGACACCAGCCAGCTTAGCCAAACGCGCATCGGCAAAACCTTTACGCTTCAGTTGGCGCAGGAATTCGTAGCTCAGCCCATTAATGCCCACTTCAGCCACACGTTCTTCCAAGCGCACCAACTCTTCGATTTGCACCAAGAACCAGCGGTCAATATTAGTCAGGTTAAATACGCCATCCACGGACAGCCCTGCACGGAAGGCATCAGCGATGTACCAAATACGCTCAGCGCCAGCGTCTTTGAGTTCACGACGGATTTTAGTCAGCGCTTCAGGGTCATCAAGACTAACTTTCGGATCAAATCCTGCCGCGCCGACTTCCAGACCGCGCAACGCTTTCTGTAAGGATTCCTGCTGCGTGCGGCCAATGGCCATCACTTCACCCACTGATTTCATCTGGGTGGTCAAACGGTCATTGGCACCTGCAAACTTTTCAAAGTTGAAGCGAGGAATTTTGGTGACAACATAGTCGATAGACGGTTCAAACGACGCCGGAGTACGACCGCCGGTGATGTCGTTCATCAGTTCGTCAAGGGTGTAACCCACTGCCAGTTTTGCCGCAACTTTCGCAATCGGGAAACCTGTCGCTTTTGAGGCCAACGCTGAAGAGCGGGAGACTCGCGGGTTCATTTCGATAACAATCAGGCGGCCATTTTTCGGGTTCACCGCGAACTGAACGTTGGAGCCGCCGGTTTCTACGCCAATTTCACGCAGTACCGCCATCGAAGCGTTACGCATGATTTGATATTCTTTATCTGTCAGCGTTTGCGCTGGCGCGACGGTAATTGAGTCACCGGTATGGATCCCCATCGCATCGAAGTTTTCAATCGAGCAGACGATGATGCAGTTGTCATTTTTATCACGCACCACTTCCATCTCGTACTCTTTCCAGCCAATCAGCGATTCATCAATCAGCAATTCTTTGGTTGGGGAAAGATCCAAGCCGCGCTCGCAAATCTCTTCGAACTCTTCACGGTTATATGCAATACCGCCACCGGTTCCCCCCATGGTGAAGGAAGGGCGAATAATGCATGGGAAGCCAACGTCAGCCGCGACGGCAAGCGCCTCTTCCATGGTGTGGGCAATGCCGGAACGCGCGGTGTCCAAACCAATTTTCTTCATCGCGATATCGAAACGGCGGCGATCCTCAGCTTTATCAATCGCGTCAGCGGTTGCACCAATCATGGTGACGCCAAACTCAGCAAGTACGCCCTGACGTTCCAGCTCCAGCGCACAGTTCAGCGCGGTCTGGCCCCCCATCGTCGGAAGAACGGCATCAGGGCGCTCTTTTTCGATGATTTTGCGCACGACTTCCCAGTGGATCGGCTCGATGTAAGTCGCATCAGCCATCTCTGGGTCGGTCATGATCGTAGCTGGGTTGGAGTTCACCAGAATCACGCGGTAGCCTTCTTCGCGCAGCGCTTTGCATGCCTGCGCACCAGAGTAGTCGAACTCGCATGCTTGGCCGATAACAATCGGGCCTGCGCCCAGAATCAGGATGCTTTTTATATCAGTACGTTTTGGCATTTTGTTTATTGCTCCTGATTATTTAGCGTTTACGGCTTGGGTATTGACTGAACCCGTGGAACGGTAGTTCTGAATTAAATCAATAAAGTGGTCGAACAGCGGCGCAGCATCATGTGGACCAGGGCTCGCTTCTGGGTGCCCTTGGAAGCTAAATGCGGCCTTATCGGTACGGTGAATGCCCTGAACCGTGTGGTCAAACAATGATGTGTGCGTAACGCGCAGCGTCTGCGGCAAATTATCGCCGTCAACGGCAAAACCATGATTTTGAGCAGTAATCATCACTACGTTTTTATCCAGATCTTTCACCGGATGGTTGCCGCCGTGGTGACCCAACTTCATCTTGATAGTCTTGGCTCCGCTGGCCAGTGCTAAAAGCTGATGACCTAAACAGATGCCAAACACCGGAATATCCGTATCCAAGAAGGTTTTAATCGCGCGAATGGCGTAATCGCATGGTTCAGGATCCCCCGGGCCATTCGATAAGAAAATGCCATCTGGATTAAGTTTCAGTACATCTTCAGCAGGAGTTTGCGCGGGTACGACCGTCAAGCGACAGCCTCTGTCGACCAACATGCGTAAAATGTTACGTTTGACGCCGTAATCGTAGGCAACAACGTGGAATGGCAGCTCAGACGCTTCTTTCGCAGCGGGTAAATCGCCCATCAGCGTCCAGCTACCTTGAGTCCATGCGTAAGATTCTCGGGTTGTGACTTCTTTGGCCAAATCCATCCCTTTTAGGCCTGGGAACGCGCGCGCTTTTTCCAGCGCGAGCTGCGCATCTGGCAATGAGCCATCTACCGAGCCAGTAATAATGCAGCCGTTCTGTGCGCCTTTCTCACGCAGTAGACGGGTCAGCTTACGCGTATCAATATCAGCAATAGCGACGACGTTGTGACGTTTCAGATAATCAGAGAGCGATTCTGTGCTCCGGTAGTTGCTGGCAATCAGAGGCAGATCGCGAATAATCAGACCTTGAGCATGAACAGCGGAGGATTCTTCATCAGAGGCGTTGGTGCCGACGTTACCGATATGAGGATAAGTAAGAGTGACTAGCTGGCGGGAATAGGAAGGATCAGTAAGGATTTCTTGATAACCGGTCATTGACGTATTGAAGACCACCTCGCCCACTGCCGATCCATCTGCGCCTATCGACCGACCGTGAAACTGGGTTCCGTCTTCCAGAACCAATATAGCTGACTTAATCAAAACACCCTCCAAAGAATATTCAGTCACATTATTTGCATATTAATGCAGATCATTCGATCTAAATCAACGCAAAAAACTGCCTTCTTGACTAATTTCCGGCAAATTGCGCGCATTCTAAAGACGCGATGAATCCTTGTCTACCTGAAAACGGGATTTTTTTGTGTTTTTTACAGCTTTGAATTGATTTTTACAACGAAGCGGTCAAAAGAAGATATTAATTGAAAATAGAAAACGGTTGCCAGTATCGGAGTTCAGCGGCAATGGGGTTATGATGCAATTTTCCACTACAAAGGTCAATCAGAGTTTCCATCAAGGTTAACAAAAAGTAAAATACACTTACTTATACCAATTTAACAACCAAAAAATAAAACCACCCCATAAAAAGCAAAAACCCACATATAACACACTGCTATACATGGGTTTTATATAAGATTAAAAACAACAAAATAAAACAAAAATACGTAATTTAACTAGAGTTCATTGAGAGAAAGAACATCTCGCATATCAAAGAGCCCCGTCGATCGAGTGCCTACCCATGCAGCCGCGCGCACTGCACCGCTAGCAAACGTCATCCGGCTCGATGCTTTATGAGTAATTTCAATACGCTCTCCCACATCGGCAAACATCGCCGTATGCTCTCCCACAATATCTCCTGCACGAATAGTGGCGAAGCCGATGCTCTTAGGATCGCGTTCCCCCGTATGCCCTTCGCGGGAATATACCGCACACTCTTTGAGGTCACGTCCAAGCGCCTGCGCAATAGTTTCCCCCATTGCCAAAGCCGTTCCCGATGGCGCATCGACCTTATGACGATGATGAGCTTCGATAATCTCAATGTCGGTGTAATCCCCCATGACTTTAGCGGCTTTTTCTAGCAGTTTGAGCATCACATTGACACCCACGCTAAAGTTGGCCGCAAATACAATCGCGATAGATTCAGCGGCCTGACGAATCGCCGCCTTACCCGCGTCATCAAAGCCGGTCGTACCAATCACCATGTTTTTACGTTGCTTCACGCAGAACTCAAGATGGGATAACGTGCCCTCTGGACGGGTAAAATCAATCAATACATCAAAACTATCGGCGGCATCTTGCAGGCTGGAACTCACGACAATACCGGTTTTACCGATGCCGGCAAGCTCCCCCGCATCAACGCCTAATAATGAAGACCCTTCACGTTCAAAAGCTGCGCCAAGTACGACACCATTTGTGTTTGCGGCAGCGCTGATCAGTTGGCGCCCCATACGCCCGCCAGCCCCAGCGATAGCAATACGGATCTGAGAATTAGACATCTTCCCTCTCTTAATTATTTAATTTCGCTCAGCAATATGGTCAATGAGCCTGCAATGTTAGTTTCAGGTTAACGGCTCTAAGATGTCACTGCCAGAAAAAATGCTCTGTAATTAGAAAATTGCGATGAGAGCTCAATATCATCAGCAATAACAATTTCAAAACGGGATGTTTCTGGCCTAAAACAGAAGCAGAGAATAAAAAATAATCACCAGCATAATCATGCAAAACCAAACAGTTAGCGCCGGTAGAGCTAACATCTCATTACGATAAGCTCAGTGTCAATTTGATACCAATATTCCCACTTTGATAGGCCTCAGCCCCCCTTTCAACGCCTAAAACTGCCGTTGGTCACATTCTGTGGCCCTACCGGTGAAAAACAGCCGATCATTCTCACGTTTCCGAAAATCACACCATTCAATAGCACCCGCTGGCGTGCATCTTGCTGCTTTTATTCTGTTTATACATTTCCCTTCATTTTATTAAAAAAACCACGCTCCTCTAAGGAGAAAGCTATGTCGTTAGGATCACCACTCAAGCGGGTTGATGCTGAAGCAAAGGTTACCGGACGCGCCCGTTATACCGACGATCATCAAATGCCAGGGATGCGCTATGCCAAATACGTACGCAGCCCAGTTGCCCATGCGAAGGTCACCGCTATTGATACTTCTGCTGCGCTAGCCATGCCCGGCGTAGAAGCGATTTTTACCTTTAAAGATGTACCCGAACTCCTCTTCCCTACAGCAGGGCACGCTTGGTCCTTAGAGGCCGCCAAACGTGACGTGGCCGACCGCAGTCTGTTGACCCAGCACGTCCGCCATTTTGGTGATGGGGTCGCTATTGTGGTTGCCAGAGATGCGCTTACGGCAGAACGCGCCGCAGCCCTTGTCGAAGTGACCTATCAGGAATTGCCGGTCATCACCAACGCCCAAGCCGCTCTGGCAGAAGGCGCAACCCCCATCCATCCGAATGGAAACATACTGAAAAAAAGCGACATCAGCGCGAATCAGCCGACAGAGGCGATCTCAGCGGCTGATTTACAGCTCTGCGCACACTTTCAAACGCCGGTGATTCAGCATTGCCACATGGAAAGCGTGACCTGTTTCGCTTATATGGAACAGCCCGATCACATTGTGATTGTCTCCAGCACCCAAATTCCTCAAATCGTTCGCCGCACCGTTGCTCAAGCGTTGGGGTTGCCGTGGTCAAATATTCGCGTGATTAAACCCTATATTGGCGGTGGTTTTGGTAACAAGCAGGACGTTTTAGAAGAACCTATGGCGGCGTTTCTGACGCTGAAAATGGGCGGTATTCCAGTTAAGGTCGAATTGAGCCGTGAAGAGTGCTTTTTTGCCTCTCGGACTCGCCATGCATTCAGCATTGATGCCAAGTTAGGGCTCAATAAAGACGGCATACTCACCGGCTACCAGCTTGATGTGCTCTCCAACACCGGTGCTTACGCTTCTCATGGGCACTCTATTGCATCTGCCGGTGCCAACAAAATTAGCTATCTCTATCCCCGCAGTGCCTTTGGCTATTCTGCCCTCACCCACTATTCCAACTATCCTGCCGCGGGTGCCATGCGGGGATACGGTGCGCCTCAGGTCGCTTTTGCCCTCGAGTGTTTACTAGATGACGCCGCCGAAAAACTTGCGTTGGATGCCGTGGAGGTCCGCTTATTGAATGCCGCACGCAGCGGCGATACTAATCCGGTTAACCACAAAACCATATACAGCGCTGGATTAGTCGAATGTCTGGAAAAAGGCCGCGACATGTTTGAGTGGGACGCGCGCAAAGCCGAATGCCAGCAGCAAAGCGGAGACGTGCGGCGCGGCATTGGCGTTGCCTGCTTCAGCTATGGCTCCAATACCTATCCGGTCGGCGTTGAAATTGCAGGCGCTCGAATGCTGCTTAATCAAGACGGTACGGTTAATCTGCAGATAGGAGCCACGGAGATTGGGCAAGGTTCAGATACCGTATTCGCTCAGATGGCGGCGGAAACGCTGGGGCTTCCCTTTGAGCATATTCGCGTCATCTCCACCCAAGACACCGATATTACCGCCTACGATCCGGGCGCATTTGCATCGCGTCAGAGCTACGTAGCTGCGCCCGCGGTTAGACAGGCGGCGACCGAGTTGCGTAGCAAAATTCTGGCTCATGCCGAATTGATTAGCCACCAGCCTCAGTGGGGGCTTACGCTACTCGATGGGAATGTGGTGATGGCCGCACAGCCTGAAATGGTACTGATGAGCGTCGCTGATGTCTCTATGCATGCCTATTATCATCAGGAAATCGGCGCTCAGTTGCTGGCTGAAATCTCGCACAAAACCACGACTAACCCACCAGCTTTTGGCTGCACCTTTGTCGACCTCACCATCGATATTCCTTTGTGCAAAGTCACGATCAACAAGATCCTCAATTTGCATGATTCTGGCCGAATTCTTAACCCTCAGTTAGCGGAAGGTCAGGTACATGGTGGCATGGGAATGGGAATTGGTTGGGCGCTGTTTGAGGAGATGATTATCGATGAGAAAACCGGCGTAGTACGCAATCCAAACCTGCTGGACTATAAGTTCCCCACCATTATGGATCTGCCCGATCTGGACTGTGCCTTTGTTGACACCTACGAGCCGCAGTCGGCGTATGGGCATAAAGCACTGGGTGAACCACCGATTATCTCGCCCGCTCCGGCAATCAGGAATGCAATCCGCATGGCGACCGGCGTGGCAATTAACACCTTACCCATCACGCCTAAGACGCTGTTTAACGAATTTGTTCTCGCCGGACTCATCAGGGAGTAATCATGTACGATATTGAAAGCTATCACCGCGCTCGCAACGTACAACATGCCTGTGAGCTGCTCACTGAACACCCACAGGCTCGTCTGCTGGCCGGTGGCACGGATGTGTTAATCCAACTGCATCACCTTAATCCTAAGTATCGTCATATCGTCGATATTCACGACTTAGCTGAGCTCAAAGGGATCACACTCGATCGCCATAACCATCTGCGGATCGGTTCAGCCACGACCTTTACTGAAATAATTGAACATCCATTGATCCAACAGCATCTGCCTCTACTTGCCGAGGCTGCGGCCACCATCGCGGGGCCACAGGTGCGTAACGTAGCAACCTTCGGTGGCAATATCTGCAACGGCGCCACCAGCGCAGACTCGGCGTCCCCTACGCTGGCGCTCAAAGCCGAATTAGAAATCGCCACCCAAAGCGGAAGCTATAAACGCTCAATCGAAGGTTTTCACACAGGCCCCGGTAAAGTGGCGCTACAGCAAGGTGAAATCGTGGTGGCTTTCCACTTTGCTCCGGCCTATTACCAAAATATCGGCAGCAGTTACATTAAATACGCGATGCGCGGCGCGATGGATATCGCCACTATTGGCTGCACGGCGGTTTGCCGCATTGCCGAAGGGCGTTTTACAGAACTGCGCTTAACCTATGGGGTGGCGGCGCCTACGCCAATTCGCTGCCCACAGGCTGAAAAATGCGCCATCGGTCAGCCAATTACCCAGCAAACTCTCGCCGCCGTTAGCGAGGCCGTTGCTCAAGATGTTTCACCACGCTCATCTTGGCGCGCAGAAAAATCATTTCGTCTACATCTGATCCGCACCTTGGCCCAACGGGCTATCACATTAGCCGTTGAACGCGCTGGAGGACATATCCAATGAAACATAAAAACTGGGTTGATATTGAGTGCCAAATTAATGGCAAAACCTATCAATTTTGCCTGTCTCCGGCGATGTCTTTAATGGAATTGCTACGTGAGCAAGGCCTAACCAGCGTGAAGCAGGGATGCGGAGTCGGAGAATGCGGTGCTTGCACCGTGCTGATTGACGGTGTTGCCACCGACAGTTGCTTATACCTCGCCGTATGGGCCGATGGTAAGCAGATCCGCACCGCCGAAGGCGAAGTGAAAAACGGGGAAATATCAAAAGTACAGCAGGCATACGTCAATGCTGGCGCGGTACAGTGCGGATTCTGCACGCCGGGTTTGGTGATGGCAACGACGGCATTGCTGGCTAAACATACGTCTCGCCCGCTGACGCACGAAGAAATCCGCCGAGGATTAGCGGGTAATCTATGCCGTTGTACGGGGTATCAAATGGTGATCCGCGCAGTAGATGCATGTAAGGGTGAATAGCAGAATATTTGCTGCCTAGGAATAAGCACGACATCTCACCGGGTGCTCTATCCATTTAGAGCACCTAAAATCGCTGTCATCGCCTTTCCACTCATTCTACCGTGCTAGCAAGAAGCATTATCCGAATTCATTATGCTCATGTTTCTGGAACAAATATTGTTTAACGAATCTACGTGACCGACGACATTCACAAAAGGCCAGTAAAACTGGCCTTTAACAGCAGAAAAATTTCCGTAAAAATTTAAACCCACACACAGAAACTAATGAGAGATACCGTTTTGAATGGTACGCAGATCGCCATCGCTGAACGAAATATTCACTTTATCGTCGGTATCTTGAAGAATTTTTTGAGCTATCATTTCGGTTACCGGAGTAATGATATTAAAGTGGTCTCCACCATCTATTTTATAGATATGCAGCGGGATAGACTTTTCTTTAGCAACCACTTTTAAATCATTGAACTCTGGCCAGAAATACTCTTCACCTTCGAAATAAAAGGTTGGCGATTTTATTGATGTTATAAACTCGCCAGGAGAGCGTAGACGAAATTCTTCAGGGTTATTCTGATTAAATGGTACGGCAACCATCATATTCCCGCCCTCGATACGTTTTTTCAGATCGGGAATGCCGCCCAGTGAAAATGCCGCTCTAAACCCTGTTAAATATTCACTGCCCAAAAGAACACGAGTTCCCCCCGTGCTATGCCCTGCTAAATAAATCCGATTTGGATCAACATAAGTCTGTGATGCTAAGTATTTTCTGGCTGACTCTAAGTCGTCTATTTCACCATAAAACATCTCATATTTTCCTGGGTTAGCATTTTCCCCACGAAAACTTGGCACCATCATCACTAAGCCCGATTTTCTAAATGCGCTACCACTTTGGTCGTTACTGCGATCTTGCTCGGTCCAGAAAAAATCATCGCTGCCAATGCCGCCATATCCACCCACTAGCCAAATAACCGCAGGATGTTTTTTTCCATCATGGGGATCAGGTGTCAGAAATGCCGCCATTTTGCCGTCTTTGGCAGGATAACTTACGAGAGAAAAGATATCTGCGGGGGGAGTTGCCGGTTCACCATCGCCTTGGAAACTGGTATCGACAATTTCTGTTTTGAATTTTGCCCGAGCACTGCTCAAACTCTCAGGAGTTGCTGCGCTGTTATCACACCCACTGACAAACACACTGGCAACCAAAACCATCAGCGTCATTACACGCTTAGAGAAATACTTGTAACCTTCCATGAGAAACTCCGTTTCGTATAACATCCATTAAGCGCCCCACCGAAGTGGGGCAAAATTTTAATCCAATAGTTTAACTCGCAGTTCTTTCGGCACTTCGAAAACAATGTTTTCTTCACGGCCTTGCATCTCAACCGAACCTTCGCCCCCTAATGCCTGAAGACGTTTAATCACTTCTTGCACCAGAATATCGGGAGCAGAAGCGCCCGCAGTGACACCAATGCAATTCACACCTTCTAGCCACTCTTCGCGGATATCTTCAGCAGAGTCGATCAAAAATGCTGGAATGCCTGCGCGTTGTGCCAATTCGGCTAAACGATTTGAATTCGATGAGTTCTTTGAACCAACGACCAACACCACTTCGGCCTCAGCAGCCAAGTTACGTACGGCTTCCTGACGATTGGTGGTCGCATAGCAAATATCATCTTTACGTGGACCAATAATCTGCGGAAAACGCTCGCGCAGTGCGTCAATAATGTCTGACGTATCATCCACTGAAAGCGTGGTTTGCGTCATGAAGCATAGGTTGGCTTCATTTTTAACCTGCAACTTCCACACGTCCTCTGGCGATTCAACCAGATACATCCCCCCTTCAGGGTTGTTGTACTGGCCCATCGTGCCTTCGACTTCTGGATGTCCCGCATGGCCAATTAAAATGGCTTCAGTCCCTTTACGGCTAGCACGGGCAACTTCCATATGGACTTTAGTCACCAGCGGGCAGGTTGCATCAAACAGCATAGTGAGATTACGTGCTTTGGCTTCTGCACGTACGGCCTGAGAGACACCATGCGCGGAGAAAATCAGAATCGTGTTATCAGGGACTTCGCTGATCTCTTCAATAAACACGGCTCCGCGCTCACGCAGGCTGTTGACGACATAACGGTTATGTACAACTTCATGACGGACATAAATCGGCGCGCCATAAATTTCTAGCGCGCGTTCTACGATACTAATAGCCCGGTCGACACCCGCGCAGAAACCGCGCGGATTAGCCAGCAGGATTTGCATCAACGTCTCCCTGCTGCGGGTCAATCTCCAACACCTCTACGTCAAAGGCGACCGGATGTCCCGCAAGCGGATGGTTAAAATCAACGGTCACTGAATCACAGGCAACTTCACGCACGATACCCGGCATTTCGCTGCCGTCTCGGCCAGTGAACATCATAATAGTTCCCGCTTCTGGAACGCCTACATCGGCGAAATCACGGCGGGTAAAGAACTGGACGAGATCGGGGCTGTTCTCACCAAAAGCATCCTGCGGCTGTAAAGTGAACTGAAACTTATCGCCCACCTTATGTCCCAGCAAGTGCTCTTCCAACGCGTCAGACAAACTACCGTCGCCTAAACGAAACAGAGCGGGCTTGCCACTGCTGCGCGTAGATTCAGCCTGAGTGCCATCCTCTAACTGCAAGGTGAAATGCACTAATACTGCGCTGTTGCTCTGCACTTGCTGAGTCATAACGGTTATCCCTTTTTCTTAGGAAGGAAACCTTCCAAAACAATGAGCGCCGCGCCAATGCAAATGGCAGAGTCCGCTAAGTTAAAGGTGGCAAAATGCCAGTCTCCAACGTAGAAGTCGATCATATCGACGACGAACCCATGCCAGAGTCGATCAAACAAATTGCCCAGCGCACCACCGATGATCAGGGCATAGGCGATGTTATTCAGTTTTTGTGTCGCACTTGAGCGATACATCATCACTAACAACACCACACAGATCCCAATGGCAATGCCAGCAAAGAACCAGCGCTGCCAGCCACCGCTGTCAGCTAAAAAGCTGAAAGCGGCGCCGTAGTTACGTGCATAGTGAAGATTTAACGATGGCAGCAATACTTTGGTTTCACCTAAAGCGAACTCTTGTAGGATTAAATACTTGCTGCCTAAATCTATCACTAACACGACCAGCACCAGCCAGAGCCAGCGCAGTCCTGTAGACATCATTGGTCGTTTCATTGCACCTGCCATTATGCAAACTTACGTTGTTCGCCATGACCGGCGACGTTGATCACGCAGCGTGGGCACAGTTCTGGATGCTCGGCGCTCTGACCAATTTTGGTAGAGAAGTGCCAGCAGCGTGGGCATTTCTGGCCATCAGCCTTGCTCAGCGCCACTTTCAGTCCTTTCAACACGTCGCTTTGTACCGCATCGGCCGGCGCATTCGCCAACGGTTCAACCTGAGCGCCGGAGGTGATCAGCACGAAACGCAGCTCATCTTCCAGACTGTTCAGTTTAGCCATCAGAGCATCATCGGCATACAGCGTTACGCTCGCTTCCAGAGAACCGCCAACGCGCTTATCGTTACGCGCCTGTTCAATCACCTTGTTCACTTCGCCACGAACTTTCAGCAACTCGGCCCAGAAGTCATTATTCATGGACTCGGAATCACCCAAACCAAACAGCCCTTGATACCACTCTTCAGTGAAGACAAACTCAGCACGTTCGCCCGGCAGATAGCCCCACAGTTCATCAGCGGTGAAGGACATAATTGGCGCCATCCAGCGAACCAATGCTTCAGCGATATGGTACAGCGCGGTCTGGCAGCTGCGACGCGCAATGCTGTCTGCTTTAGTGGTGTACTGGCGGTCTTTAATGATATCCAGATAGAAGGAGCCCATTTCAACCGAGCAGAACTGCATCAGACGCTGAACCACTTCATGGAAGTCATAGTTCTCGTAAGAGACCAGAATTTCCTTCTGTGCTTCCATCGCGCGCTCAACCGCCCAGCGATCCAACACCACCATGTCTTCAGGCTTAACCATGTGCTGTTTCGGGTCGAAACCATTCAGGTTAGCCAGCAAGAAGCGTGCAGTGTTACGAATACGACGATAAGAATCCGCAGAGCGTTTCAGAATTTCGTCGGATACCGCGATTTCGCCGGTGTAATCGGTAGATGCAACCCACAGACGCAGGATATCGCCACCCAGTTTGTTCATCACATCCTGAGGACTTACGGTATTACCGATTGATTTGGACATCTTGCGTCCCTGACCATCAACGGTGAAACCGTGGGTCAGTACCTGACGATAAGGCGCTTTGCCTTTCATCGCTGTAGAAATCATCAGCGAGGACATGAACCAGCCACGATGCTGGTCAGAACCTTCCAGATACATATCTGCCGTGTTGCCGTGGAATTCAGGACGCGCATCCACCACAGAGAAGCTGGTTGAGCCAGAGTCAAACCATACGTCCAAGGTATCAGGCACTTTTTCATACTGGTCAGCGTCTGCGCCCAGAATGTCTTTTGGATCCAGATCCCACCATGCCTGAATGCCGTCTTTCTCAACGCGCTTAGCCACTTCTTCCATCAATTCAGTGGTACGCGGGTGCAGTTCCTGAGTCTCTTTATGCACGAACATCGACATTGGAACGCCCCATGTACGCTGACGAGAAATACACCAGTCAGGACGGTTCGCAACCATCGATTCGATACGCGCTTTACCCCATGCAGGGATCCAGCCGCTTAGACCATTTTCTTTCAGGCCAACCTGTTCGATTTCGTCGATCTCAGCCAGAGACTGCTTGCGCAGGCCTTTCTGATCCATGCTGATAAACCACTGTGGGGTCGCACGGAAGATGATCGGCGTTTTATGACGCCAGCAGCATGGATAGCTGTGATTCATTTTTTCCACGTGCAGCAGCGCACCATGCTCTTTCAGCAGCTCAACCACCACGTCGTTGGCTTTGAAGACAAACAAACCATCCAGACCAGGGAAAGTCCCCTTCAGGTAGCAGCCGTTCGGACCGACTGGGTTAGCCGTTTCCAAACCATATTTCTGACCGATAACATAGTCGTCAGGGCCGTGACCTGGCGCGGTATGAACGGCCCCCGTACCGGCTTCCAGCGTAACGTGCTCACCCAGAACGATAGGCACATCAAAGCCCATAAACGGATGCTGGAAGCGCTGTAGTTCTAAATCAGCACCTTTGCAGCTTGCCAGCACGATCCAAGACGTGATACCTGCGCGTTTCATCACGCTTTCAACCAGATCGGCCGCCAAGATCAGGCATTCACCTTCAACCTGCACTAACTGGTATTCAAAGTCAGGATGCAAAGAAATCGCACGGTTTGCAGGCATAGTCCACGGCGTGGTTGTCCAGATAACCACGGAAACGTTGCCTTCGACGTTTTTCACGCCAAATTTCGCCAGCACTTCGTCTTTATTGACCGCAGCAAAGCGCACGTCAATGGATGGCGAGGTTTTGTCATAATATTCAACTTCAGCTTCAGCCAGTGAAGAACCACAGTCTGGGCACCAATGAACTGGCTTAGCGCCTTTCATCAGATGGCCGTTATCCACGATTTTAGCCAAAGCACGAATGATGTTAGCTTCAGTGTCGAACGCCATGGTCAGGTATGGGTGATCCCAATCGCCCAGCACACCAAGACGTTTGAAATCTGCTTTCTGACCTTCAACCTGCTCAGCTGCGTATTCACGACATTTAGCACGGAACTCGGCGGCGCTGAACTTTTCGCCCGGCTTGCCGATCAACTGCTCAACTTTCAGCTCAATAGGCAAACCATGACAGTCCCAACCCGGAATATACGGGGAGTCAAAACCGCTCAGCCCTTTGGACTTAATAATAATGTCTTTAAGAATCTTGTTTACTGAGTGACCAATATGAATACTGCCGTTCGCATAAGGAGGGCCATCGTGCAGAATGAAGGTTTTCTTGCCTTTTTTCGCGTTACGGATAATCCCGTACAGATCCTGCTCATACCAACGTTGCAGCATGCCAGGCTCGCGCTTGGCGAGATCGCCGCGCATCGGGAACCCTGTTTCCGGCAAGTTCAGGGTATTCTTATAATCACTCATTCGATTCTCGGTTCCGTTTTCGGCTATCCCCTTGGCTCAACAAACGGCTCGCTCAACGGCAGCCTCTGTGACTTTGGGTATATGTATATAGATTAAACCGGTGTCGCCAGCCCAAAAAACTCACGGGCCGTCACCACATCATTGGCGATTTGTTGCTTTAATGCATCAAGCGAAGCAAAACGCTGTTCATTGCGCAGTTTTGCGCGGAGCACCACATCAATGTGGCGTCCATAAAGATCCATCGTGGTATCCAGCAGATGGACTTCTAACTGCTGACGTACGCCAGCGACTGTCGGGCGGGTGCCGATATTCGCAACACCGGGTAACGGCGTTGGCCCCAGCCCATAAACATCCACGGCGTAAACACCTTTTACCGGTGCCACCAGCCGCTTAAGCGGCAGGTTAGCCGTTGGAAAACCTATCGTTCGCCCAACTTCATCACCGTGCACAACGCGCCCAGAGATGCTGTATGGGTGGCCTAATAGGCTTTCCGCTAGATCAAGCTTATCTTCCTGCAATGCCTGTCGAACGGCGGTGCTGCTAATGCGTTTATTGCCTTCGCAGAAGCTATCAGAGTTAGTTACGGTAAAACCGAACTGTGCTCCCGCCAACTTCAACAACTCATAATCGCCTTCGCGCCCTGCGCCAAAACGAAAATCATCACCGACCATCAGATATTTTACGCCGAGCTTTTCAACGAGTAACTTTTTAACAAAGTCATGAGCTGAATTCGCCGCAAAATCACGGTTAAAACGAACACACAGAAGATAATCAACTCCTGCGTCTGCCAGATAATGACATTTATCGCGTAACCGAGTCAGGCGAGCTGGCGCTTTGTCTGCGCTAAACAGCTCTAACGGTTGGGGTTCAAAAATCATCACCATGACTGGCAACCCCAAGCGTTTCCCTTCCTGCTTCAAACGGGTTAGCAAGGCCTGATGACCGCGGTGCACACCATCGAAATTACCGATCGTCAGCACGCAGCCATGATGGCGCGCCCGTAGATTGTGAATGCCGCGAATTAGCTCCATATCAGGCTCAAAACAGTGGAAATCGGCGGATTATACCTTGTACAGAGACTAAGGTTAACCAGCGATTAGAGAGTTTAAAGGGATTCTGCCACCATACCGGAGATAAGCCGCCGGTTAAATACATTACGCGTGATTTATGCCACTCTATTTACGCATCGGCTAAATGATATTTCGCTAAACCTGCGTTTTTGTTGCAAACGCTGATATAATCAGCAACCGCACAGGAAAAAACTCTCGAAAGGGTGTATTCCAAGGGACAAAGCTGGTAAAATCCCGCGCCATCACAACGCGAAAGTGTCGTTCGTACAAGCGACGCTTATTTGCACAAATCCATTGACAACAGAGGGCTAAAAAGGCATATTTCTCGGCCTTTGAATTGTCCTCATAGAATATTTTGGGAGTTGGACCTTGGCTAATATCAAATCAGCTAAGAAACGCGCCGTACAATCTGAGAAGCGCCGCAAGCACAACGCTAGCCGTCGCTCCATGATGCGTACTTTCCTTAAGAAAGTATACGCGGCGATTGCAACCGGCGATAAAGCCGCTGCACAAAACGCATTTAACGAAATGCAACCAATCGTGGATCGCCAGGCTTGTAAAGGCCTGATCCACAAAAACAAAGCTGCACGCCATAAGTCAAACTTGGTCGCGCAAATCAACGCAATGCAGTAATTGCTTTACGTTGGTAGCTTTGAAAAAAACCGGCCTAGGCCGGTTTTTTTACGCCTAAAAACTGAGTGTTAACGGCTAAATAACGCTGAGAAATCTTTGTTACATACGCGTTGAACGGCCGGATGCTGGATCATTCGCTCGGCAAAAATCACGTAGTACTCTTCCTGCAAGTTATCAATTCGCCCCACTTCCTTGATGTTATCCGATTCATTGGCGTACATATCCTGCGCATAAATCGACGGAGCAACAAAAATTGCATCATGAAATTGAGCAAATGCCTTCATCAAGGCGGCATCATCAAATTCCCCGAGGATTTGTACTGTGAGCCCTTGGCTATTAAACCAGTTCAACAATTTACGGCCTAACATGGTTCTGCGGCCTGGGATCAGCAGTTTCCGTTGCTCGAGACAAGCCGGAAATGGCTGCTCTGGCAGCGGCTGACGGCAAAAGAAACTGACGCCACACTCGCCCAGCTTTACTGAAAACAGCCCTTCTTGCTGGCTAGAATCAACGGGGCAGTCGGATAAAATCATATCGAGCTTATGCTGACTCAACTGTTCCAGCAGCATTTCATGCGTAGACTCGAAGCAACGTAAATGAATTTGCTCATGGTCTGCTACCGCAGTTTCTAGCACCTGACTCACCAGGCGCTTCGACAACGCATCAGCCACACCAACGTCAAACAGCATGTTAGATTCTTTGCGATAGTTCACGATATCCAGCATTTCTTGGCTGAGCATGAACATACGATCGGCATAACGGAAAACGAGCTGTCCCAGCTCTGAAGGTACTAAGCCACGTCCTTGGCGTTTAAACAGTTTCCCGCCTAACCGCTCCTCTAAAGCTTTAATCTGCCCGGTGATGGTTTGAGGTGTTAAAAACAGCGCTTCAGCCGCGCCGACCACCGACCCTTCTTTGCAAACCTGCCAGAAGTAATACAGATGGTTAAAATTGATATGTGCTAGACGCACGATAGTGCTCTCCTATTACGTCCTACATGGGTTAATCACCATGCGAACATTGCTGCAGTGTTTGCCCTTTAGGGCTAATCAAGAAGGCAGCACAAACTGTGCGCCAAGAAAAACGCAGCGGCGTATGGCTTATCTTGCCACTAAAACCGCTGACGACCTATGACGGTGCCTCTTCAACGGGAGCCAGATTACAAAAGACGCCCCAATTAATGTTGGAGCGTCTCAGGTAAGGTGGATTACTCCTCGTCGGCAGCTCGCCGTGGTAGTACACGCCTTAGTAACATATATCCCACTAAGGCAGATGCCGTAGACCCAAGTAAAATCCCTAATCTTGAATAGGTTGCAAGCTCAGGTGCCCCTCCAACAAACGCCAGTGAAGCAATGAAAATAGACATGGTAAAACCGATACCGCATAGCACCGAGACAGCAAAGATATGGCGGAAATTAATCCCACCTGGTAAACGTGCGATACCGATTTTCACCGCCACCCAGCTAAACAGGAAAATCCCCAGAGGTTTACCAATAAACAGCCCCATCATAATCCCAGCAGGAAGAACGCCGGTTAGATCGCCTAGAGATACGCCCTGCAGAGAGACTCCCGCGTTCACAAAAGCAAACAGCGGCAGAATGAGATAGGCTACCCATGGATGCAGGCTGTGCTCTAATTTTTCGGCTGGACGTTTGCCGTTCTTGGCTTTGATTGGCAACATAAAGCCAACGATAACGCCTGCCAGCGTGGCATGAACGCCCGATTTAAGAATAGCCGTCCACAGTACCGCGCCAACTAACAGATAAACCGAGGATTTCCCTACCCCACGCCAGTTGAGATATCCCAGCACCGCAATAGATGCCGCCGCCACGCCTAATGCCGATAAAGAAACCTCATGCGTATAGAACAAGGCGATAATCACGATAACGCCTAGGTCATCAATAATCGCTAGCGCCAGCAGAAAGACTTTCAAGCTGGTTGGTACTCTCTTACCCAGCAGCGCCATGACGCCTAAGGCAAAAGCGATATCCGTAGCAGCAGGGATCGCCCAGCCTTGGCTGGTAATAGGATCGGCATGGTTAAATGCAAGGTAGATCAACGCCGGAGCCAGCATTCCGCCAAGAGCAGCGATTGCTGGGAAAATGGCCTTGTCTCGGCTGGCGAGTGAGCCACACATCAGCTCACGCTTAACTTCTAAGCCAACCACCAAAAAGAAGATGGCCATCAGGGCATCGTTGACCCACAACAGCAGAGTTTTGTTGATATCCAATGCCATAAAACGGAACTGAACTGGCGAATCTAAAAACTGCTGATAAAGGCCCTGTAGCGGGCTGTTTGCCAGAACTAAAGCCACGATAGCGGCCATGATGAGAATTATGCCGCCAGCGGCCTCAAGGCGCAGAAACTGACGGATTGCACGGGTTACCATAGTCACTCTCAGAAACTCCTTACACACATTCGTTAATAATGGGCGAGAGAACGAATTAATGCAGTTAGTTTACGGATTACTTTATTTCGGGAAAAGTAGTTTATAAGTGCTATTAACCAAGGAAAAACCGAGTTATTGATGAGTTTCGTCACACAAAATGTAAAAAAATCCCCACGGATTAGGTAGGGATTTTTTATTAACTGCTTATTTTTAAAGAAAATCCTAACGAGTTAAATCGTCGAAGAATTTCTTTACACCGTCGAGAAAACTTTTAGAACGCGGGCTGTTATTAGCGCTCGAAGAATCGCCAAAACTATCCTCTAGCTCACGCAACAGCTGTTTCTGCTTCTCGTTTAGGTTAACCGGAGTCTCAACCACTACGCGGCACAGCAGGTCGCCCTGACTCCCACCACGCACGGATTTAACCCCTTTACCGCGCATGCGGAACATCTTTCCGGTTTGAGTTTCAGCAGGGATTTTCAGCTTCACGCGTCCATCAAGCGTAGGAACTTCAATCTCACCGCCAAGTGCAGCCATGGCAAAGTTGATCGGCACTTCACAGAACAGGTTATTATCTTCGCGCTCAAAGATAGGGTGAGCTTTCACCTGTACCTGCACATACAGATCGCCAGCTGGCGCTCCGTGCTCACCGGCTTCCCCTTCGCCGCTTAAGCGGATACGGTCACCAGTATCAACACCTGCAGGAATTTTCACCGACAGCGTTTTGGATTTCTCTACGCGGCCATGACCGTGACATTTGTTGCACGGATCTTTGATAATTTGGCCACGACCATGACAGTGTGGACACGGTTGTTGTACGGTAAAGAAGCCCTGACGCATCTGTACCTGACCTGCACCATGACAGGTTGGACAAGTCACTGGATCAGTGCCTTTCTTCGCTCCGCTGCCGTGGCAAACTTCGCATTCAACCAGTGTAGGAATGCGAATTTCTTTGGTCACACCGCGTACCGCTTCTTCCAGCGTCAGCTCCATGTTGTAACGGAGATCTGCACCACGGGTCGCACGCTGACGACGACCGCCGCCGAAGATGTCGCCGAACACGTCACCAAAGATGTCGCTGAAGTCTGCACCGCCGCCGTAGCCACCACCGCCGCCCATCCCACCTTGTTCAAAGGCGGCATGACCGTACTGATCATAGGCTGCACGCTTCTGCGCATCGGTTAAGATTTCGTAGGCCTCTTTGACCTCTTTAAACTTTTCCTCTGCGTCCGTATCCTGATTGCGGTCAGGATGGAACTTCATCGCTAGGCGCTTATAAGCCTTTTTGATTTCGCGCTCTTCCGCGTCGCGGGATACGCCCAAAACCTCGTAATAGTCTCTTTTCGCCATTCTATTTATCCTGCCCTTAACATAACTGCACGGGCGTTGAGTTTCCTCGACGCCCGTGCCGGTTAATAGTCACGACGGTTAGCTAAATTTCACTTCCGCCGTCACCAAGCCCGCTAAGGGCAATTATTTTTTATCTTTAACTTCTTCGAATTCAGCGTCTACCACGTCGTCATCTTTCTGAGCGCTGGTATCAGCCTGCTGAGCACCACCGGCCTGAGCCTGCTGCTGAGCCATTTCTAACAGTTTGCTGGAAGCCTGTACCAGAGTCTGGATTTTCGCTTCGATGTCAGCTTTATCTTCGCCTTTCGCTGCGGTATCCAGCTCAGCCAAAGCAGCTTCGATCGCAGTTTTGTCTTCAGCTGGCAGTTTGTCACCGGCTTCTTCCAACTGCTTACGAGTACCATGAACCAGCTGATCGGCTTGGTTACGAGTTTGTACCAGCTCTTCAAACTTACGGTCAGCTTCAGCGTTAGCTTCTGCATCACGTACCATTTTCTGGATTTCTTCTTCGTTCAGACCAGAAGACGCCTTGATGGTGATCTTCTGCTCTTTACCGCTGTTTTTGTCTTTCGCAGACACGTGCAGGATACCATCGGCATCGATGTCGAAGGTGACTTCGATCTGCGGCATACCACGTGGTGCTGGCTGGATACCATCTAGGTTGAACTGACCCAGAGATTTGTTATCCGCAGCACGTTTACGCTCACCCTGAATGACGTGGATCGTCACAGCAGACTGGTTGTCTTCAGCGGTTGAGAACACTTGGCTGTGCTTAGTTGGGATCGTGGTGTTCTTCGCAATCAGCGAGGTCATTACGCCGCCCATGGTTTCGATACCCAGAGACAGAGGGGTAACGTCCAGCAGCAGAACGTCTTTAACTTCACCGGTCAATACACCGCCCTGAACCGCAGCACCGATAGCCACTGCTTCATCTGGGTTAACGTCTTTACGTGGTTCTTTACCGAAGAAATCAGCCACTTTCTTCTGAACCATAGGCATACGAGTCTGACCACCTACCAGGATAACGTCCTGTACGTCAGAAACAGACAGGCCAGCATCTTTCAGAGCCACTTTCAGTGGTTCCATAGAGCGGTTAACCAGATCTTCAACCAGTGACTCCAGTTTTGCACGGGTCACTTTAATGTTCATGTGTTTTGGACCAGACGCATCTGCGGTGATGTACGGCAGGTTAACGTCGGTCTGCTGAGCAGAAGACAGCTCAATCTTCGCTTTTTCAGCAGCTTCTTTCAGACGCTGCATCGCCAGCGGATCGTTGCGCAGATCCATGCCCTGTTCTTTCTTGAATTCTTCAACCAGATAGTTGATCAAACGACTATCGAAGTCTTCACCACCCAGGTGGGTATCACCGTTGGTTGCCAGAACTTCGAAGGTTTTTTCGCCGTCAACTTCGTCAATCTCAATGATAGAGATATCGAAAGTACCACCACCCAGGTCATAAACCGCGATAGTACGGTTGCCGACTTCTTTATCCAAACCATAAGCCAGAGCGGCTGCGGTTGGTTCGTTGATGATACGTTTTACTTCCAGACCTGCGATACGACCAGCATCTTTTGTTGCCTGACGCTGAGCATCGTTGAAGTATGCAGGAACGGTGATAACAGCTTCAGTCACTGGCTCGCCCAAGAAGTCTTCTGCAGTTTTCTTCATTTTCTTCAGAACTTCTGCAGAAATCTGCGGCGGAGCAATTTTCTGACCTTTAACTTCAACCCATGCGTCACCGTTGTCAGCAGCGACGATACCGAAAGGCATGATGCCTTTATCGCGCTGAACTTCTTCATCTTCGAAACGACGACCAATCAAACGCTTGATCGCGAACAGGGTGTTTTGTGGGTTAGTCACCGCCTGACGTTTTGCAGGCTGACCAACCAGAATTTCGCCGTCCTGAGTGTACGCAATAATAGAAGGAGTGGTGCGGTCGCCCTCGGCGTTCTCCAGCACACGTGCAGTGGTTCCATCCATTACAGCTA
The DNA here is from genome assembly GCF_001816025.1 of Hafnia sp. HMSC23F03. NCBI lineage: Bacteria > Pseudomonadati > Pseudomonadota > Gammaproteobacteria > Enterobacterales > Hafniaceae > Hafnia > Hafnia sp. HMSC23F03. The sequence continues at coordinate 35,414 of NZ_KV824211.1, read as the reverse complement.
CACAAGAGTTAGTTGTACCCAGGTCGATACCAATAATTTTACCCATCGAACATCTCCACTAAGAATTTTGTTATTAATCTCGTTGCTACCGTAGGTGGGGGCGATATTTCTTTTTTCAACCGCCTTTTTTCTACCTATACCCTAAATCATTCAAGTTGCTGGAAGGCGGCAAACGAATGAGTCCCAATAAGCTTACCTAAGTAAGTGGCTCGGGTGATTGAGTGCAGCCAACACACCAGCAGCTTAAAGTATGGCGGGAATACCCGGTAACTAACTGCGTTGTAAGTAAGATGGGGTCGCTCAAGACGACAACAAGGGGGGAGATTAAAAAAAATATGATTTTTTAACCCACAAGATCATTGTTTATGTTCTGACTCCTCATTATTATGCCGCGCGCTCGATCGTTGAAAAGAACAACAATGCGATAAAACATTGTGTTCTCGGGCACGTACCAATGAATTTCCACGCCTAACCAATTGATGTTGCAAATATAAAAATCAACCTCAACGGCGCTGGAATATTTATTTCTACATTAAACTTCTCTTATTACAGAGGCTCTATGCACACCAACAAGTTGGCGAATCCCGGTCCTTTAGGCCTGATGGGCTTCGGGATGACCACCGTCTTGCTGAACCTGCACAATGCAGGCTTTTTCCCTCTTACTTCCGTGATCATCTCAATGGGGATTTTCTTTGGAGGGTTTGCCCAAATTCTCGCTGGGCTGCTTGAGTACAAAAAAGGCAACACTTTCGGTTTAACCGCATTTACTTCCTACGGCGCGTTTTGGCTGTCGCTGGTCGGTATTTTAGTACTGCCAAAAATGGGTCTGGCCGATGCCAGCGATGCCAGCTTCCTCGGTACTTATTTAGCGCTGTGGGGCATTTTTACCCTGTTCATGTTCTTCGGTACTCTGGGCGCAAACCGCATTCTGCAATTCGTGTTTGCCAGTCTGACCGTTCTGTTCTTCCTGCTGGCCTACGGCAATATTACGGGCAACGCTGCGGTTCTACACTTTGCCGGTTTTGAAGGTATCGTTTGTGGCGCGAGCGCTATTTATCTGGCTATGGCTGAAGTGATCAACGAACAAGCAGGCCGTACCGTGCTGCCAATCGGCGAATGCAAATGCCATAAAGCAAACGCACATCCTGCTGAACTGTAATTCTAAGCAGTATCACGCTTTTCTATATCCAGAGCGTTAAACAGCAAAAAGCCCCGCCAATGTGCGGGGCTTTTTTTACCCTGATTATTTGTGTGGTACAGGTTCCACTAACGCTTTCTTGGTTATGCGGCCAATGGCGCCGCTGAAAGGTTTTCCATCTATGGTATCGTGCGTTCTGATCCCTTCTGGTTTCAACCAGCGTTGTACCCTTGATGGCATATCCAAGCCAATCAACAGAATAACAACAAAGGTCAGGCTGAAGGAAAGCGAAGCTAACGCCGTACCAAGATCTAGACGTTGGGCTATGGTCGCGCCAAGGATAGGTGCAAGCGCCCCGCCTAACGCGCCGACGTTATAGGTAAATCCTAACCCTGCCGCTCGCTGCTCAGTGTCAAAATAGCCGCCAATGAGCTTAGGTAAAATACCGGAAATCCCCTGTCCCAGCATTTGCTGAAGAAACAGCAGAATCCCCAGCGTCCATAGGCTTCCACCGCCAATAGCAAACACAGGAATAATCAGCAGTTGAGATAACAGTAGGCTATACACATAAGCTTTACGCGTTCCCAGCCAATCACCTAGGAAGCCACCAACACAGCACCCAACTGCTGCACCAAATCCGCTAAAGAACAGAATATGTGCCACGGTCGATGGATCATAAGCCAACTCAGTCTTTAAATAGGTGGGTAACAGAGCCTGAATCGGCCATGAATAAAGGAAGGCGAACAGCACCACGACCATCAGCATCACGCCCGTAGGCCAGCGATTCCCACTGCTTTGCACCATGAAACTAATGAAAATAGCAGCGCACAAAAGTCCAAGCACCGTGATGGCAAAAGGATTTCCAATATCGCCTGCAAAACATAAATAGAGAGCCAGTGAAGCGACTATCGTCATACCAACGTTCATCACTTTATAGGGCCCACGATATAAAATATCCACCATGGTTTTTACTGGCTGTTTATTACCAAATTTCTTTTCCCAGTCTTCCGCTTCAGGAATATTTTTACGTAGCCATAGCGCAAAAATAATCGGCAGAATGCCAATAAAGAATAATGCACGCCAACCCCATACAGGTACGACTACGCTGTATACCTGCGCGGAAAGAACGGCACCAATCGAAAAACCTGAAATCAAAAAACCACTGGCTTTATTTCGTAAATGTTTTGGCCAGCTCTCAATAACATAGGTCGCGCTAGAACCATATTCTCCCGCCATTCCCATGCCAATCATCAGACGAGCAATAAACATGGTGGTGAAACCGGGAGCAAAGCCACAGGCCAAAGTTCCGACTGAAAATAAGACAATGCTGGTTATCATTGCTAATTTTCGGCCATATCGATCCCCCATTGCACCTAATAATAATCCGCCAAACCATCTGGAGATAAATGCGGCTGAAATAAGGCTGGCAGCTTCTACGGTAGTTAATCCAAATTCACTTTGAATTTCGGTTAATACCAAAGCGATCAAGACAAAATCAAAGCCATCTAACAGATAACCAATCCATGCGGCAGAAAATGCCTTCCATTGCGGTTTACTGATGTGTCGATACCACGGTAGATCTTGGGTAGTGTTATTCATAAAGCACTCCCGGCGCAGGTCTTTTAAATTGCCTGCGCTCTATATCGTAGGGTAAGAGTTGTTAGTAGATAAGAAACGGTGTTGTATTATTTTGCCGTTCTTTCTGCACTCAGTAATTGGGCTAGCTGACGCAGCTCAGGTAAATACTGTTCTTCAACCGGAGCAAACGGCTTGCGACAAATTGGCGTATCAACAACATCCATATAGTGCAGAATGGTTTTCAGTCCACGGAATACGCCGACTTTAATCAGAACATCTATCACTTTATTACATTCCGTTTGCAGCGCTTGGGCTCGTGCAATATTGCCCTCTTTCAATGCCTGTATAATACCTTTATAACGCCATCCCATAACGTTATAGGTACTGCCGATACCGCCATCGGCCCCCGCCAACAAGCCAGAAAGGAAGATTTCATCATAACCGTTATAAATGACCTTATCAGGATGTGCACGTCGCACTTGTTCCATCTGATAGAGATCGCCTGATGTTTGTTTCAGAGCCGCCACACCCGGCAGAGTAATCAGCGTTGATATTTGATCGAGAGAAAGCTTCACTCCGCTCAACGCGGGGATGTTATATACCACCATCGGCAACCCTTCGGCAGAGTCGATAATGGCGCGATAGTGATCGCAGTGCTCGGCAAAACTGAATGGATAATAGAAAGGAGTCACCGCAGATACAGCGTCAAAACCATAGCGCTTGGCAGCCTTCGCCAACACCTGACTTTCATGAGTACTAATCCCACCCACGTGAGCAATCAGCGTCACTTTACCTTTCGCTTCTTCCGCAACGACTTCCAAAACCTGCTCACGCTCCTGAGCGTTTTGGATGAAAGCCTCACCGGTAGAGCCTCCCACGTAAAGACCGTCAACGCCTTGAGCAATATTAAACTGCACTAAACGGCGCAGGCTTGGAATATCGAGCTGTTGCTGTGGGTTAAACGGAGTGAGTAACGCGGGCATAACCCCATGGAGATGTTTTGACATATGACCCTCTGACTTGTTTATTTGATGAGCTTAAAGATATACCTTTATACCTATTACACCAGTTTAAAAAACGAACTTTAGCGATATTCGGCTTAATATGTGATCAATCTCAGATATCAGAGAAGGTAAACGATCTTATTTCAATACAAATGCTGAATAAGATCTCGTTTCACGATCCAAGGATCGTTACTTTTTGCGGGCGTAATAGGCAGCAAATACGCTGTTGAGGTGGGACTTCAAAGCTTTGTCGGCGGCATCAGGCTGCCGAGCACAGATGGCTTTATATATTTCAATATGCTGCTGATAACTCACGTTATTATGAGCATGAAGTTCTGCAAGAGAAACGGTTGGACGCGCAGCGATCAGCCAATCCAACAGTGCCACATGGATAACCATAAAGATTGGGTTTCCGGGGATCTCAGCAAGCTCACGGTGAAACTCAATGTCAGAACGAATAAACAGATCGTTATCGTCGAGAGACTGGCTGTTCATTTCCAGTGCTTTTCCCAAGCGCGCAATCTGTTCGTCAGTAGCGAACTCCGCGGCATAACGCACTAAACTAGATTCAAAGAATAAGCGCAGTTGTTCAAAATGGGCGATACCATCCGGCTTAGTCAAAAAGTCTTTCGCCATTCCCGACAGTTCAGAAATGATAGTATCTGCCGAAGGACGACACACACGGGCGCGTTCTCCGTTATTGATCTGTACCAACCCTTTACGTTTCAGCGCCGCCAATGCTTCACGCACGGATGGCCGACCCACGTTGAAAAAAGCCATCAGCTCACGCTCAGAGGGCAGTTGCTCCCCTTCGGCAAATTCACGCCGACGGATCATCTGCTCGAGTTCTTCCTCCACCATATCAGACAACTTTTTGCGCGACACTGGCCTGCGACGCATCGCATGGCCGATAGCTTCGGGAGTTTCAATTGGACGATCGTCTGATGTGCTCATAGCGTTTACGTTTTGGCTGGTTCCGTCAGTCATATATTTATCACCGAGAGGCGATACTGCTTAATCGCCACGCTGGATGACAGATAAATAGTTAATAGGTATAACCATTTGAATCATAACATAGGAAAAGAGAAGCGGCTAAGCAAGAGAGAAAGTGGAAAGCGTGATATCTAACGTGGCGAAAAACAAACTCCCCGCCTTAAAAGCGGAGAGCTTATCACGCTGTTTTAGCTTTGTTTTTGCTGATTTACCGATACATCCAACATAGGCTCAGCATGCGCTTCGCTATTCAAGTCACGCTGTAAATAGAGTCCCAACAGTAGCCCAACTAAAGACAGAGCCAGCACATAATAAGCCGGTGCCATCGGCGTTAGTTTCATTATCAGCGTAACAAAAATCGGCGTTAATCCCCCAAAAATGGCATAAGCCACATTGTACGAGAATGAAATACCACTGAAACGAACTTCTGCCGGAAACGCGCGTACCATGACATAAGGAACAGCACCCACGATCCCTACGCTAAAACCAGCTAATGCATAGCCCAAAAATAACTGTTCAGCACTCACTCCGGCCGCGACCGAGTGGTAAAACGTCCAGCTACACACGGCCAGAAAAAGGCTACCAACGATAAACGTTTTGCTCGCGCCAAAGCGATCGATCACACGACCGGCGATCACGCACCCCATCGTCAGCGCAATTGTCGCCAAACAGTTCGCCTGTAAAGCCAACGCCGGTGAGATACCAAACTGTTTTTGCAGATAGGTTGGCGTCATGAGAATCACCACCACAATGCCCGCCGAAAGCAACCACGTGAGCAGCATAGAAATGGCGACCTCTTTGCGGTGATTTTTCACCACCGTTTTCAGCGGCATTTCTTCTGCTAATGCTTTTCGTGCCTGCATTTCAACAAAGATTGGCGTTTCTTGTAACCAACGGCGCAAGTACATGGCAAATAGACCAAAAATCCCGCCTAAGAAAAACGGAATACGCCAGCCACCAGCCAAAATAGACTCTTGGCTCATAACGGTATTGAGCAATGTCGCCACCAGCGATCCCAACAGGATCCCTGCCGTTAATCCTGCGGTTAACGTACCGCAGGCAAAACCAACGCGTTTACGCGGTACATGCTCAGCGACAAATACCCATGCCCCCGGTACTTCACCACCGATAGCCGCACCTTGCAGCACACGCATTAACAGTAATAACAACGGGGCCGCAATCCCGATGCTTTGATAGGTCGGTAGCATCCCCATGGCTAACGTAGGCAACGCCATCAGCAATATACTGAGTGAGAACATTTTCTTACGGCCGACTTTGTCGCCAAAGTGCGCCATGATAATCCCGCCAAGCGGGCGAGCAAGATAACCCGCAGCGAAAATACCAAAGGTCTGCACCTGACGTAACCACTCGGGCATATCGACGGGAAAGAAAAGATCGCTGACTACCGCCGCGAAGAATACAAAAATGATGAAGTCATAGAACTCTAAGGCACCGCCCAAGGCGGCCAGCGTCAGAGTTTTGTAGTCCTGCCGATTTAAACGGCGATTATGATGTTGTTCCATAAGATCCAGCCCAGTACGTTATTTTCATATTATTTTGCGATGTTGTGTGTTTTAAACAGATGTCATAAAACAGATGTTAAACATTTGTGATGCAAAATAATTAATATAACGTTACTGGGTGACTGGCTAGTCGTACTGAATCTTATGCCACAATGAGCTCAATTTCAGTTGATTGTTTCGCGTCTTGCGCTCTTCGGGCGAAAAGCTGCTATTACACCCGGGTCAGTTTCAACATAGGGACCGTCGAGTAATTGGATGCAATAAGGCACGCTGGCGAAGATACCGTGTACGATAGATTTACCGTTTTCGTCTTTCACACCTTCCAGCGTTTCTTTGATCGACTTAGGCTGTCCGGGCAAGTTAATGATCAACGCCTGCTTACGAATAACGCCCACCTGACGAGATAAAATCGCCGTTGGTACGTAGTGCAAACTGATCTGACGCATCTGCTCACCGAAACCTGGCATTTCACGATCCGCCACGGCTAATGTCGCATCCGGCGTCACATCACGACGTGCTGGCCCTGTTCCGCCCGTGGTCAACACTAAGTGACAGCCCATCTCATCAACGAGCTCGCACAGAGTCTGTTCGATCATCACCTGCTCATCGGGGATCAGACGCGTTTCCAGCGTAAACTCTGTGGTGAGCGCCTGCTCTAACCACTCTTGTAGTGCTGGAATACCTTTATCTTGATAAACACCGCTGGAAGCACGATCGGAAATCGAGACCAGACCTATACGCAATGCATTCATGCAACTACCTCTATGACTATTCCTTGACGCTGGGGATGCAGAATAATACTACGCCAGCCGCTAATAACCACATCTGCACGCTGTAAATGATGGCGTTGATGGCGATTTGTGATGGCAATAACCGTCATTCCAGCGGCTTGCGCAGCCTTGATCCCAGCCTCGTCGCTTTCAAACACCAAACAATCACGGGGATCCACGCCGTAATAACTGGCCGCCAACAGATAGGGCTCAGGGTCAGGGCGTCCGCTAGTCACTTGCTCTGCGCCAATCATCAACGGCGGCTGCGGCATACCTGCCTGCTTCATTTGCACGGCAGCACGAGACTGGTTTGACTGCGTTACTACGCCCCACGGCGTTTCGCCCAAAGCCTGCAACAGTTCAAAAACTCCCTGCTGTAATTGGCTGTGGTGGCGCTGAGTCATTTCCAACAGCGCCTGCTCTAGCGCCTCTAATTCCTGTTGAGTCTCCAGATGAGGCGCTAAACGACGCACGATTTCCTGTACCCGCTGGCTATGAATCTGCGCCCCCAACAAGGCATCATCGATACCATGCCGCTGTGCCCACTGCATCCACACCTGTTCCGCATGATTACCTGAATCTAACAGAGTGCCATCCATATCTAGAAAAACGGCGGCAAATTGTTTTCTCCACATAACGAATACCTCTTAGATAGGAATTAAGCCAAGTATAAGACTTACGGTAAATCCGTCTGGTTTATGAATCAAAGATTCGGAATAAACTGTAGGAGGATGAGTGGCAAGGAGTGATGACAGGAGTTATCTGGATTACATAAATGTCAGGTTTCGTTCACCAGTATATACGCCGCGGAGTAAAGTTTCGTTCGCCGGTTAGCATCTGCATTTTCATGAAATTACTGACGTAGGCGACCGAGTCGGGTGCGCCAGCGCGCGCACCCGACACCCGCGCGCTTTTATCCGAGACGCCATCTCCGCTCCGGTTTGGTATCGCCCATCCCGGGCGCCCCAAACTCCACCGGTACATCCCTGTACCGGCGGCTCTCTCTACCAAAACTTAACTCAAAAAAGACAAAGTCTTTTAGGCTTATTAGATTTTGATCTTGCCGTTGACCTTTTCCGGCACATTACCGGACAGCCGAGTGAATCATGCAGGTTAGGATTCGCCTACAGGGATGTAGGCGAAAGAACGGAGGAGCCAGGATAGCGATTGCCGTTCGTTCCGTTAAGACCGGAATGATGAAATGAGGGCACCCGCGTAGCGGGCTGGAAGGTGGAGCCAAGCCGGGTTGTTAGGGGGCGACGACTGGCCCCCTAACACGGACGCCCGCGCGGTTTAAATGTGGAGTTCAGTGTTTTAAGCGGACGTAGCTTACTCCATATCTAAAACACTTATGCCTCCTCCCCCCATGGCTTCCATGATAATCGGTATCGGCGTCAACAAGTGTTGTCGCATTAGCTCACCCGCCTGTTTTCCATCACGAGCTAGAATGACGTTCACCAGTTGATCGTGTTCATGGTGTTTATTCTCCAGCATTTCTACGGAAAGTACGGTTTCGCGCAGCCAAATAAATCGATAGCGTGCGGCCAAATCAAACAAACGCGCTCGCATTTGCAGTAAATATTGCGAGCCACAACCAGCCACAATCGCGGTATGAAACGCCTGATGGCGTTGATCCCATTCATCGAGCAGTTCTTCGCTAGCTTCTGTCGCCTCGAGTTTGGCAAGCATATGGGCACGCGCCAAAATGTCCGCTTCCCAATCATCGCCTCCGCGCTCAATCGCCAGTTGTACCAGCATTGATTCCATATTGGCGCGCGCATCAAAAATATCCAGCAACTCAGCCTGCGACATCGGCGCTACGCGATAACCCTTTTGGCTCACCACGGTCACCAGATGTTCAGCTACTAGCTGTGACAATGCCTCTCGCAGCGGGCCAACACCTAAGCCGTAGCGATTCGTCAGCAAACTCATACGCAGTTTTTCTTCCGGCTGATAGACGCCACGAATAATGTCCCGTTTCAGCCATTGATAACCGTCAAAGGTAGGATGGGGTAAAGAGGCGGTCATAGGTATGGCTCCTCACTAGCAACGAAGCAAAAAGAATCACCTGACAAAAGTGCAGGCTTTCTAATACCAATAAACGCCGTCCCAGTTCTCGCTGAGATCGGCGCATCAAGATTATTGCCAAGCTTCTGTATTATCTCAAACTCTGCTGAGGCTGTTTTTGCCACTGAAAGAATGTTTTCCAGCGGGTCATAATAGGCACTGTACAAATAATACCAATGCCCAGCAACACGGTAGAAACCACCTCAACACGTTGCTCTGGCCTGAACATCATGACCACCAGAACAAAAGTGATAAACAGAATTACCGTCCAAGTCAGGTAAGGATAAAGCCACATTTTGAGTTTGATCTCCTGCCCACGCATCAACAGAATTTTACGCATGCGAAGCTGGGATACCGCGATCACTAGATATACCAACAAAGCAATGGCACCAGAGCTCGCGATTAAGAAATTAAACACCTTGGCCGGCGCATAGTAATTCACTACCACGGTAAGAAACGCCGCACCGGTAGAGAGCAATACCGCCACATAAGGCGTTTTACTGCGGTTAGTTTTTCCCATAAATGCAGGTGCATCACCGCGATGGCTAAGTGAGTACAGCATACGTGATGCGGTATAAAGCGCCGAATTCAGACAGCTGGTTACCGACAATAAAATCACGCAGTCCATAATCAACTTGGCATGAGGAATATGCAGCAGCTGTAGCACTGAACTGTATGAGCCTATCGTTTTCAACTCTGGGGCATTCCACGGAACCAGCGCTACAACCACGAAGATCGAGCAGAGATAAAAGATCGCAATACGCCAAATGACGGAGTTGGTTGCGCGCACAATGTGCTTATCCGGCGTATCGGACTCAGCGGCTGCAATCGTGACGATCTCGGCCCCCATAAATGAAAACATGGTGATCAACATCGCGCTAATCACGGCACCAAACCCATTCGGCATAAAACCGCCGTGATCCCACAGACGAGAAATACCGCTCACCTGAACGTGCGGATAGAAACCAGTAATCGCAATGGTTCCTAGAACGATAAAAGCCAGAATCGCAATGACCTTGCACAGCGCTAGCCAGAACTCAAACTCACCGTAATTTTTAACGCTGAGCAGATTACTACCGGTCAAAGCAAGGGTAATTAATAGGGAAAAGAGCCAGATCGGCACCACCGGTAGCCACGAATTAAGAATAATGGCGGCAATATTTGCTTCCAATGGGATCACTAAAACCCAAAACCACCAGTAGAGCCAACCAATGGTATATCCCGCCCATTTGCCGATAGAGCGTTCTGCATAAGTGGAAAAGGAACCGGTATCCGGTGAAGCGACCGCCATTTCGCCCAGCATGCGCATGATCAGCAGCACCAGCAAACCGGCGAATAAATAAGACAGTAATACCGCTGGCCCTGCTTGAGAAATCGCAACGCCAGAGCCCACAAATAGACTTGCGCCGATAACCCCCGCAATGGACAGCATGGTGACATGGCGGGACTTCAGCCCGCCTCCCAGCGAGTTTGTTTCTGCAACCTGACCCATAATTAAACCCTCTCGAAAGTTTTTCACTTAGGGAGAGCGCTCCGGCATTCCCGCGCCGGAGCACGCGCGTTGTTATTATTTATCCATCAGACTTCCTTTATGACGGGTGCTACTCACATACCCTCAAGCACCACGTTGCGCTTAATTCTTCTTAGCCTCAGTAAAACATGCAGCAATAATATCCAGCCCTTGCTTAATCTGTGCGTCGCTTACCGTCAACGGAACCAAAATACGCAGCACGTTGTAATACGGCCCACATGACAACAGGATTAACCCTTTATCACGCGCTCTCGCCACCACGTCAGCCGTCAATTTGGCATTAGGTTTATGGACGTCGCCATCTTCAAACAGCTCGATAGCAATCATGGCACCTAAACCACGTACATCACCAATTTCACGATGCGTTTCCGCGATACTTAATAAGCCTTCTTTCAGCTTTTGCCCGACATCATTGGCACGTTGTAGCAGGTTTTCCTCATCAAAGGTTTCGAGCACGGCAAGAGCAGCAGCACAGGCAATCGGGCTTCCCGCATAAGTTCCGCCTAATCCCCCCGGCGCAATGGCGTCCATGACTTCGGCTTTACCCGTTACGCCCGCGAGAGGGAAACCCCCTGCGATAGATTTAGCGAAAGTCGTGATATCGGCGGCAACGCCCAGCTGTTCCATTGCAAACAGCGTACCGGTACGTCCAGCCCCACTTTGCACTTCATCGGCTATCAGCATAATCCCGTGCTCATCGCACAGAGCCCGTAAGCGCTTCATAAAGTCCGGCGAAGCAGAGTAGAACCCGCCTTCCCCTTGTACTGGTTCAATAACAATCGCCGCAATATCTTCCGGCGCTGCGTCATTTTTAAAGATGCGATGAATACTGGCGATGGCATCATCGTCGCTCACACCGTGTAGCTCACACGGGTACAGCGCGCGATATACATGTCCAGGCATTAATCCCATCCCCGCAGAATACGGGTTCACTTTGCCGGTGAGCGATAAGGTATAGTGGGTACGTCCATGATATGCCCCGCTAAAGGCAATGGTGCCGCTACGTTTTGTCGCGGCGCGAGCGATTTTCACTGCGTTTTCAACCGCCTCTGACCCCGTCGTCACCAGAAGCGTTTTCTTGGCGAAATCTCCGGGCACGCGTTTGTTCATGATCTCGCACAGTTCCAGATAAGGCTCATAGGCGAGAACCTGGAAGCAGGTATGCGACAACTTTTTCAGTTGAGCTTCCACCGCGGCGACGACTTTAGGATGCAAATGGCCAGTGTTCAGCACCGCAATTCCGCCTGCAAAATCGAGATACTCACGCCCTTCAACGTCCCATACGCGGCAATTTTCTGCACGCTCGGCAAAAATGGGATGGATCTGCCCCACTCCGCGTGGAACGGCGTTGCCGCGGCGCTGCATTAACTCTTTATTCGTGCTCATCAGATGTCCTCTCAGTGTTCGGGTAGGCGGCTAATGCCGCTCTATTGGCGTTAATAAATCAGTGTGGGTACCTTTATCCCAATCCCTTGAAAAAGAGATGGGCAGCATTGGGTTGTCTTACAAACCAATGCACATATATTTGATTTCTAAGTAATCCTCGATGCCGTATTTAGAACCTTCTCGGCCAAGGCCTGAGGCTTTAATACCGCCAAAAGGCGCCACTTCGTTGGAGATAATTCCGGTATTAATGCCGACAATGCCGTATTCCAACGCTTCACCCACGCGGAACACACGGCTTAAATCACGAGCATAAAAATAGGCCGCTAAACCAAACTCGGTGTCGTTAGCCTGAGCAATAACATCAGCTTCATCTTTAAATCTGAACAGCGGCGCTAACGGACCGAAAGTCTCTTCCTTTGCCACTTTGGCGCTAGGCGGAACGTTAACGAGAATGGTGGGCTGAAAGAAATTACCGCCTAAATCGTGGGGCTTGCCGCCGGTAATGATGCGAGCACCTTTTGATAGTGCATCCTCGATATGCTCTTTCACTTTCGCCACGGCTTTTTCATCGATCAGCGGGCCCGTCGTCACCCCCTGCGCCAAACCATCGCCCAGTGTGAGTTTTTCGACTGCGGCCTGTAACTTTTCGGCAAAAGCATCATAGACACCATCCTGCACATACAAGCGGTTAGCGCAGACACAGGTTTGTCCCGCATTACGGAATTTAGAGGCTAAAGCCCCTTCCACCGCTTTATCTAAATCAGCATCATCAAACACAATAAACGGCGCATTACCGCCCAGTTCGAGAGAGACTTTTTTGATATCTTTGGCACATTGCTGCATAAGCTGGCGGCCAATCTCTGTCGACCCAGTGAAAGAGAGCTTACGTACCAATGCGTTACCGGTGAGCTCATTACCAACCTCACTGGCAGATCCGGTCACGACGTTAAATACCCCAGCAGGGATACCAGCACGCTGAGCGAGCTCGGCTAACGCTAGAGCAGAAAACGGCGTTTGGCTGGCGGGTTTGAGTACCATTGTGCAACCAGCAGCAAGCGCTGGCCCTGCTTTACGAGTAATCATCGCCGCGGGAAAATTCCACGGTGTAATAGCAGCGGTAACACCAATGGGCTGTTTAATCACGATAAGACGTTTATCCGCCTGATGCCCTGGAATCGTGTCGCCATATATACGTTTGCCCTCTTCGGCAAACCATTCGATAAAAGAAGCCGCGTAGGCAATTTCACCCTTAGCCTCGGCGAGCGGTTTGCCCTGCTCCAGCGTCATTAGCTTGGCAAGATCGTCTTGATTGGCCATCATCAAATCAAACCAGCGACGCAAAATCACCGCACGCTCTTTGGCAGTCAATGCACGCCATGCGGGTAGAGCCTGATTAGCCGCTTCAATGGCGCCGCGAGTTTCACCTGCCCCCATTTTGGGCACCGTGCCCAATAACTGACCATTGGCCGGATTCGTCACATCTATGGTTTGTTGGTTATTGGCATCACGCCATTCCCCTTGAATGAAGGCCTGCTGGCGAAATAGCTTATGGTCGTTAAGTTGCATTTTTATTTCCTTATCCATCATTAATTTAGCTATTTTTATGCGGTGTTTTTACGGCACTGCAAACGCAGTTTTATCTTGAATATTCGCGGTTAATGAACGACCGAGATGAGGTTGCCCAGCCAACAAAGCCTGAACTTTACTTACAATATGCGTGCCAATGGGAATGGCCGAAGTCGCCGCCGGTGAAGGCGCATTGCAGACGTGGATGCTGCGAGCGGTCGTCACGAACAGGAAGTCATCGATAAGTTTGCCGTCGGGAGATACGGCCTGCGCACGGACACCCGCGGGATAAGGCTGCAGATCGTTTTTCGTTAAGCTAGGGCAATACTTTTGTACTCGCTTGAGGTACCCACTCTTACACAGGGAATTCTTCATCTCATCCAAACCTGATTTCAGGTTTTGGCGCATAACGCTGCGGATACCAGAAGAACCCAATATCTCCAGCGTATCGCTCAATGAAATATCGCGCTTACGGTAGCCCTCACGCTTAAATGCCAGCACGGCGTTTGGCCCCACCGTCACGCTACCGTCGATCATGCGGGTTAGATGCACGCCGAGGAATGGCATTGCAGGATCGGGAATAGGGTAAATAAGATGGTTGACGATCTGATTGTGCTGCGGCGCTAAACGGAAATATTCACCACGAAATGGGCAGATAATGAATCCAGGATCGATGCCCAACATTTTCACCAAACGATCCGCCATTAGGCCAGAACAGGTGATCAGGTTAGATCCTTCGTATTCGCCCTGAGTTGTGGAAACAATCACGCCCTGCGCATGTTCCTGAAGGGCGGTGACTTCTGCATTATAAAAAATCTCGCCACCAGCCGCACGAAAGCGCTCGGCCATCGCGGCGGTCACTTCGGTGTAGCTCACAATGCCGCTGGAAGGAACAAGAATACCGCCTAAGCCCACAATATTGGGTTCGCGCTCGTGTAGCTCCTCTGCGCTAAGCCAGTAACGCTCTAAACCGTTAGCTTCGGTGCGATCCCACAGTGCACGCATACGTTCCATTTCCAGCGCTGAAGTTGCCACCAGCATTTTTCCGCAGGTGTCATATCGAATGCCGGTTTCATCACAAAACGCTTTGGTCGCACGATTACCTTCAAGGCAAAACCTGGCCTTTAGACTACCGGGTGTGTAATAAACCCCCGCATGTATTACACCGCTGTTATGCCCAGTTTGATGACGCGCGGGCCCGCTCTCTTTTTCTAGCACTGCAATACGGGCGTCAGGATAAACGCCGATCAACTGCATGGCAGTCGACATTCCAATAATGCCACCGCCAACGATCACAAAGTCATACATCCGGCTAATTCCTTCCTCGAACTCTCTTGCGTGCTCTCGTGCGTAGATACACGAGAGCACGCTTGGTTAATAAAAGGCAGGGAGAGAACTTATTGCCCAGTCTGATAGTACGAAGTGGAATAGCTGATATAACCGCGCTGACGCATCAGCTCTCGGCGAAGTTCTGGATGCGGTGTAAAACGATCGCGACCATGTAGCCAGAACACGTTGTTAATCAGCAACAGCTTTCCAACCGGAACCGGAACCGAAACAATATTGCGGCTACCTTCTAATGCGTCTGATAACTCACTCAGCCAGTTCCCCTCTTCAAAATCTTTTGGTTGGACAAACTGATCGATATACCGCATCACAGGACGGCCTTGACCATCGACATCAAATACGGGATGGAAAACATCTTGCGAGACATTTTTGCTCGGTGGCGCTGTCCAACGCATCGGTCGGCGTGCCAGAGGATGACTGAAATATTTGTCCAGCGATTCCCAATCATCGAGATGCAGCAGAAGGGAGTTTCCCCCTTGCATATTCTGTTCGTCGATTTTCATCATCAAAACATAGTCGGTCACTTCGTCGACAAAAGTGCCGTCGTTATGCAACTCCAGCACACGATGTGGCTGACGCAGATAGCTATCTGAACTATCGACATTTTTCACCACAAAACGCGCATAGAATTGGCCACTCATCGCATCGTAGTTTGAACGACCAATGAGATGAGCTACCGCGGTAGCAATTTTTACCATCTCATCAGCTTGCTCTACGTGATCGATACCGTCTGCGCCAATCAGTAACGCGCCCTGTGAGCGGGAAAGAATGGTATTGAGCAAAAGCGGCTGGAGCTGCTCTGCGCAGAGTTCATTAAGGATCTTTGCCACTCGGAAACGCAGGAAAGATTTGTACTCCAAAGCCTGTACCGGCCATTCAGCAACTAACGCCAAAAAACGTTGGGTCGTGGTTGCATCAAAATTGAGTTCAAGCATGCGCGGCGACTGTGTAGAAGGTCGAACGGTAAAGCCCTGCCCATTGGCTTTAGCTTCAGAGATATCCTGTTTTACGGCGGTTAACGCATTCATCAGAAAGTATCCTCGTTGCAGAAAATTATCTTCGGCAGAGCAATTCTTAGACATGCTCATTTCGTAGCCATAATCTAAAAATATCTACATTTTTGAAAATTGCGTATAAAAAGCACATAAATGTTTATTTTTTGTGATCAAGAATACACATTTTATTTACATTCAGATAATGAGGGATTAGAAGAAAAATAATTAATTTCTTTAAATTCAAATAATTATTTATTGAACACAAGGAAGAGAAGAAAAGTAGATGTTGTTTAGATGTAAAAAAACCAGCCCTAAGGCTGGTTTCATTGGCTGAATAGCGAGATTACAGCAGATCAGCGATCATTTTTTCCAGTTTGCCCTGGTCTACGGCAAACTTACGGATGCCATCAGACAGTTTATCAACGGCCATTGGATCCTGATTGTGCTGCCAGTAGAATTCCGCTTCGGTCAAACGGGCTGGACGCGCTTTGATTTCGCCGGTGTAGCTCAGTTTACGCTCAACATCGCCCTGTGCTTCAGACAGTTCTTTCAGCAATGCAGGTGCGATAGTCAGACGGTCACAACCAGCCAGTTCCAGAATTTCACCCATGTTACGGAAGCTTGCGCCCATAACCACGGTTTCATAGCCGTGCTGTTTGTAGTATTCGTAGATTTCGGTCACAGACACTACGCCTGGATCTTCGTTTGGCGCATATTCTTTCTTATCGGTGTTAGCTTTGTACCAGTCGAGGATACGACCAACAAACGGAGAAATCAGGTATACGCCAGCTTCTGCACAAGCACGAGCCTGCGCGAAGGAGAACAGCAGCGTCAGGTTACAGTTGATACCTTCTTTTTCCAGCTGTTCAGCAGCACGGATACCTTGCCAAGTAGAAGCCAGTTTGATCAGAATGCGATCGTTGCTAATGCCAGCATCGTTATACATTTTGATCAGACGCTTAGCCTTAGCGACGCTTGCTTCGGTGTCATAAGACATGCGGGCGTCAACTTCAGTAGAAATACGGCCCGGAACCAGTTTCAAGATTTCCAAACCGATATTGACGGCCAGCTTATCTGAAGCATCCACAACCTGCTGAGCTTTGTCGTTGCTCTGGCTGCGAGCCCAAGCGATAGCTTCATCGATCAGCTTACGGTATTCAGGAATTTGTGCCGCATTCAGAATCAAAGAAGGGTTGGTCGTTGCATCTTGTGGTTGATACAACTTCATTGCAGCGATATCGCCGGTGTCGGCCACAACGGTGGTCAGCTGGCGTAGGGATGTCAGTTTATCGGTCATTTTTAGCGTTTCCATTATTGGTGCATAAAACCAGAATTAATGCAGCAATGGTTTTGCTTGTCACTTTTGAGCTATAACACTGATAACCCCAAGTGAATAACGCCATTGTGCATGAACTGTTGGCGGTTTATGACGTGCCTATCGCTGATAATAACACGCATCACGTGTTGCGCAATGCACTAAACTCGTCATAAAACCTATCACTTTTATCGGTTCTAACGCAGAAACGGCAAGCAACCGTTTTCGCCCTAAGTAAAAACAGCGCACAGCCGATAACGAGAATAAATCGCCATAGGTTTTCAAACTTATGCTACATTCTTGCCGTTTTTTCAAACCACACTTTTGCGCGAGTTGCGCAACGCCGAAGCCCATTTGTCACAATAAAAATATCCTCGGCTAGGTGAAATTTGCGTAATGCTTGCCGATGTAGTTACAGCAAGTATAGTTACGCCAAGTAATTAAACACTAGGAGAGCATTTTGACGGATCTAATTAACTTTATTAACAGCATATTGTGGGGATCGGTACTGATCTACCTTTTGATCGGTACCGGTCTGTTTTTCACTATACGTACCGGTTTTATTCAGTTTCGCCACTTCGGCCATATGTTTTCGGTACTCAAGAACAGCAACAAGTCAGACACTGCAGGGATTTCCTCATTTCAAGCACTCTGTACCAGCCTCGCGGCTCGCGTTGGCACGGGTAATCTTACCGGCGTGGCGATTGCCATCACCGCTGGTGGGCCTGGCGCGATTTTCTGGATGTGGGTGGTCGCTATTATCGGCATGTCGACGTCCTTTATTGAAAGTACGCTGGCTCAGTTATACAAAACCAAAGACGATCAAGGGAACTATCGCGGCGGCCCAGCCTACTACATGGAGAAAGGGCTTGGCATGCGCTGGATGGGAGTGCTGTTTTCCATCTTCTTAATTATCGCATTTGGTTTGGTATTCAACGCCGTCCAGTCAAATTCTATCGCACAGGCAACAGCCGTCGCCTTTGGTATTCAGCCACTCTATGTCGGCATTGGATTGGTGATTCTCAGTGGCGCTATTATTTTTGGCGGGCTACGTTCAATTGCCAAAACCGCAGAGCTTATAGTTCCCTTTATGGCTATCGCCTATCTGCTGCTCGCGTTCTGGGTGGTGGGACATAATCTAAGTCGTATGCCTGAAGTGATTATGCTGATCTTTAAAAGCGCTTTTGGTCTGCAAGAGGCCGCTGCTGGCGCTGTTGGTTATGGTATTGCCCAAGCAATGACGCAAGGGATTCAGCGCGGTCTATTCTCAAATGAAGCGGGTATGGGCTCGGCGCCAAACGCAGCCGCGTCAGCAACCCCTTACCCGCCGCATCCGGCTTCGCAAGGCTATGTGCAGATGTTTGGGGTGTTTGTAGATACCTTGGTTATCTGTAGCGCTACAGCCGCTATCATCCTGTCATCCGGTGCATTAGAGCATACGTCAGGCTCCATCAGCGGTATTGAACTTACCCAGCGCGCGCTCTCTTCTGCCGTGGGGGGGTGGGGCTCTTACTTTATTGCCACCGCCATCTTCTTCTTCGGCTTTACGTCAATCATAGCTAACTACTCCTATGCTGAAAGTAATCTCATTTTCCTTGAGCATAACCATCCTGCAGGGCTGATGCTGTTTCGTTGCTGCACGCTCGGCATGGTGATGTTTGGCACACTTGCCGAATTACCGTTAGTGTGGAAGATGGCCGATCTTTCGATGGCGATGATGGCCATCACTAACCTAATTGCCATTTTGTTGCTCTCAGGCGTGGCGCTCAAACTGGCTAAGGACTATAACCACCAGCGCAGTATTGGTCGGTTACCTACTTTTGATATCAGCCAATATCCTGAAATCCAGCAGCAGGTTGAGCCCGGCATTTGGGACAAACCGAAATCTGAATAATTGGTAGACTCCATCACTCGCTATTCATCATCAGGGGAGCAAACTATCGCTCCCCTATCACACTGATTAATCACTCCGCATAATAAATTTGTTACATTAGTCACCAGACACTAACCACAGGATCGATCCATGCTGATTATTATTTCACCTGCCAAAACGCTGGATTATGAAAGTCCGCTGGCGACAACGCGCTATACCCAACCTGAGTTGCTCGATCACTCTGCCCAACTGATGGAGTACTGTCGTGAGCTAACACCTGCGCAAATCGGCAGTCTGATGAAGATCAGCGATAAACTAGCAGGCCTAAACGCAGCCCGTTTTGCAGAATGGCAGCCTAATTTCACACCGCAAAATGCCCGTCAGGCTATTTTGGCATTCAAAGGCGATGTTTATACTGGTCTTCATGCTGAAGATTTCAGCGAGCAAGACTTCGACTTTGCTCAACAACACCTACGCATGCTTTCTGGATTGTATGGGTTACTGCGTCCGTTGGATTTGATGATGCCTTATCGTTTAGAGATGGGCATCAAGTTGCACAACGCTAAAGGCAGCGACCTGTATAGTTTCTGGGGCGATTTGCTCACCGAAAAATTAAACCAGCAACTAAAAGAACAAGGCGATGATGTGCTGATCAATCTGGCCTCCGATGAGTACTTTAAAGCCGTCAAACCCGCCAAACTGGACGGCCAACTGATTAAGCCGGTGTTTTTAGATGAGAAAGGTGGGAAATTTAAAGTCATCAGCTTCTACGCTAAAAAAGCGCGTGGATTAATGAGCCGCTTTATTATCCAGAACCAATTGACTCAGCCAGAACAGCTGAAAGATTTTAACCTTGAAGGTTATTTCTTTGATGAAGAAAAAATCGATAAATCAGGCAGCGAGCTGATTTTTAAACGCCACGAGGCGTAAACCGCCGACAACGTTGCAGGGAGCATAGAACACATGAATGTGTTCCTTGCTCCCTCGGCGTGGTAGACCCGCGTATTTCGACCTCTTAAACGATCAGAACACCTAGTTTTTTTATCACTTATTTTCGCGTTTTCACTTTGCCCATTGCATCATAAAAGCGCGAAGCGGAACGAAATCTGCCGCCATCTGATGCGAGAGCAGAGGCAAATTGGCGCGTTCTGCCAGTTCGGCAGGCAAAGGTAAGTCGCTAGATAAAATCTCGTCAACCACCTCTTTAAATTTCGCTGGATGCGCAGTGCCCAAGAACAAACCAAACTCGCCCGGTTGCAATGTATCGCGCAACACGCGATATGCAATCGCAGCATGTGGCTCAGAGATATACCCCAACTGGGATAGCTCGCGCACGGTCTGGCGTGTGACGTCATCAGAAACATGCCCATACGCCAGCTCTTTGAGCTGCCAAATTTTACGCCGGAATAGCTCTTCTACGCGTGGCCAGTTATTTGGCCGGCTCACATCCATTGCATTCGACAATGTCGCTACGGTGCTATGCGGCTGCCATTGCCCTGTCGCAAGGAAACGAGGCACGGTATCGTTCGCGTTGGTCGCCGCGATAAAGCGTTTGATAGGCAGCCCCAACGACTTCGCCAACAGACCCGCGGTTAAATCACCAAAGTTACCGCTGGGTACAGAAACCACCAGTTGGTTGCGCGCTTCCTGCGGCAGTTGAGCCACAGCTTCAAAGTAATAACAGATTTGCGCCAGCAATCGGCTGATATTGATAGAGTTAGCGGAGTTAAGCCCCAATGCCTTTTTCAGTTCTTCATCATCAAAAGCCTGTTTGACTAGCGCCTGACAATCATCAAAATCCCCCTCAATGGCAATCGTCTGAATATTTCCACCTAAGGTGCAGAATAACTTTTCCTGCAGTGGGCTAATTTTGCCCTGCGGGTACAGAATAACAACGCGCACGTTTTCCAAGCCATAAAACGCATGGGCCACTGCAGCTCCGGTATCGCCTGAGGTCGCGGTCAGAATCGTCACTGGCTCACTGCCCGCCACTTCCTGCAGCATCTGCGCCATAAAGCGCCCACCGAAATCTTTAAACGCTAGCGTGGGTCCATGGAAGAGCTCCAATGACGCAATGTCAGGCTCAACAGAAGCAACTGGTGCGGGGAAAGCAAATGCTGCTTTGACTCGGTTATAAATCACGTCTGCTGAGAATTCATCACCCAGATATGCCGATAGAATATTGGCGCTGCGGGTAACAAAATCTTGTTGCAAGAGGTTATCGATCTCAGTCAGTTCAAACTCAGGGAGTTCAAGAGGAAAAAATAGCCCCTGATTCTTACCTAAGCCCTGTTTAATCGCCTGCGCAAAGCTGACCTGTTCGTTATGATCTTTCAAATTATAAAGTTTCATGCATTATCCCAGTCGTCGTGCGCCTGCGTTATCCAGACGGCAAATGTGAACAAAACCTTCTTCGTTTTGCAGATAGTTAGTTTCCAGCCACTGTGCCATACGCTGCGCGGTATCTTGACGATCGCAAATGGCAAACAGCGTTGGGCCAGAACCAGAAATCCCACAAGCCAGTGCACCGATATCCTGCGCAGCCTGACGTGCCTGCGCAAATCCTGGTAACAGCCGTGTACGGTATGGTTCGGCAATAACATCATGCATCAATTTAGCCGCCAAAACGGGCTGGCGGGTATGGCACGCATGGATGAAGCCGGCCAGATAGCGTCCGTGGCTGATACAGTCTTGTCGGCGATACTGAGCAGGTAAAATAGCGCGGGCTTCAGCGGTGGAAACTTTGATGCCCGGATAAGCCATCACCCAGAACCATTCATCGAAACCGGGAACGGTTTGGCTAATGATGCCGTTTTCTTCCAAAATCAGCTGCAACCCACCGAGGTAACAGGGTGCCACGTTGTCATAATGCACGCTGCCGGAAATGCGCCCTTCCATTTCACCCATCAGGGCCAATAGCTGAGTTTGATCGAGTGGTTGCTCCGCGAATTCATTGAGAGCCATTAATGCGGCCACAACGGAGCAAGCGCTAGACCCTAAACCAGAGCCGATAGGCATGTTCTTTTCCAGTACCATCGCTACCGGCAGTTCGCGACCAATCGCCTGACAGAAGCGCTCCCAGCACTGATAAACAATGTTCTCTTTCGGATCGCTTGGCAACTTGCTCACGAAGCTACCTTTCGCACTCAAGCTGAATACATCCGCAGCTTCAACGCTAACGCAATCGCCAAGAAATTGGCCATCAATAGGTGACACGGCGGCACCCAACACATCAAAACCCACGCTGACGTTACCAATTGAAGCCGGTGCGTAAACCTTAACCATATTAGACTCCCAACTTCCATGACAAAGTACGCAGCAAATCTGCAAATACACCGGCAGCGGTAACATCGTTACCCGCCCCATAGCCTCGCAGAACCAGTGGAATCGGCTGATAATAGCGACTGTAAAACGCTAAGGCGTTTTCGCCATTTTTCACTTTATAGAGCGGATCATTACCATCCGCTTCTACCATTTTGACCTGACAACGGCCATCAACAATTTGCCCAACGTAACGCAGCACCGCCCCTTTCTCGCGCGCGTTCGCCACTCGCTCGGCAAACCCATCGTCTAACTGAGGTAGGCGAGCCAAGAACGCCGATGTATCCCCACCTGCGTCGAAATCGGCAGGCAGTACAGACTCAACCTCAATGTCGTTCAGCTCCATGCTGTAGCCCGCTTCACGCGCCAAAATAAGTAGCTTACGTGCGACGTCCATACCAGAAAGATCGTCACGCGGATCGGGCTCGGTATAGCCGAGTTTCTTCGCTTCAAGCGTGGCTTGCGATAAAGACATCCCCTCTTCTAACTTGCCGAAAATAAAGGAGAGTGAACCTGACAAAATCCCAGAGAACTGCACTAACTCATCGCCAGCGCTCAGCAAATTTTGCAGGTTTTCGATAACTGGCAAACCCGCGCCGACGTTGGTGTCGTATAAAAACTTACGGCGCGACCCCGCTGCTGCCTGACGCAGTTGATGGTAGTAGTTCATGGAACCGGTGTTGGCTTTCTTGTTTGGCGTCACCACGTGGAAACCGTTGCTAAGGAAATCAGCATATTGATCGGCCACCTCCTGACTGGAGGTACAGTCAACAATCACGGGATTCAGCAAATGGTATTCGTTCACTAAACGGATTAAGCGACCAAGGTTAAACGGCTCTTTAGCATCAGCCAATTCGCTCTGCCAGCGATCGAGCTCAATACCATGCACGTTGGTTAGCAGCGCCCGCGAGTTCGCGATGCCACACACTCGCAGGTCGATATGTTTATTCTTCAGCCATGACTGTTGGCGATGGATCTGCTCGATCAGCGCACCGCCTACGCCACCGGAACCAATCACGAAGACCTCAATGACCTGATCGGTATTGAACAACATCTGGTGGCTGACACGAACGGCCGTGGTCGCTGAGTCGTTATTGACTACCACGGAAATAGAGCGTTCTGAAGAGCCCTGTGCAATTGCAATAATATTGATATTGGCACGCGCCAGAGCGGAGAAGAACTTAGCCGAAATACCGCGCATAGTCCGCATGCCGTCACCGACGACGGAGATTATCGCTAAGTGCTCAGTGACATCCAGCGGCTCTAGCAAACCATCTTTCAGCTCTAGATAGAATTCTTCGTTCAGTGCACTTTGCGCACGCTCCAGCTCACGCTGAGGAATGCAGAAGCTAATGCTGTATTCGGATGAGGACTGGGTGATCAGGACGACCGAAATCCCACTACGCGACATGACCGCAAACACGCGCGCCGCCATACCAACCATACCTTTCATGCCGGGACCGGAGACGTTGATCATCGCCATGTTGTTCAGATTAGTTATGCCTTTTACCGGTACGCCATCAGCACCACTCTCGCGCCCGATGAGGGTTCCGGGTGCCTGGGGGTTTGCGGTATTTTTGATGAGGCAGGGAATTTGGAACTGGGCTATAGGTGCAATGGTGCGAGGATGAAGAACTTTGGCGCCAAAATAAGAGAGCTCCATCGCCTCTTGATATGACATTGATTTTAATAATCTTGCATCGGGTACAGTGCGTGGATCGCAAGTGTATACACCGTCAACGTCGGTCCAGATCTCACAACAATCAGCGCGTAGGCAAGCCGCGAGCACCGCAGCTGAATAATCAGAGCCATTACGGCCTAATACCACCAGTTCGCCTTTATCGTTACCTGCGGTAAAACCCGCCATTAATACCATGTGATCGGCTGGAATCGGCGCATCAGCGATACGACGAGTGGACTCCGCAATATCTACAGTTGATTCCAGATAGCCACCAACGGCCAAAAGTTTTTCCACCGGATTAATCACGGTAACGCCGTAACCACGCGCTTTAAGCAGCTCGGCCATAATTGCAATCGAGAGTTTTTCACCGCGACAAATCATCGCTGCATTCACACTATCTGGGCATTGTCCCAACAGCGAGATGCCATGCAACACCTGTTTAATTTGAGCAAACTCAGCGTCAACCAGCTGCTTTAGGCGGCCATATTCAAATCCAGACTGAGCCTGATCAAGCCCTGTCAGTAAATCGGCAAAAATCGCTTCCGCGTCGCTGATATTTGGCAGCGCATCTTGTCCAGCGATCGTTTTTTCTACCATTGCCACTAAGTGATTGGTTATTTTCGCCGGCGCAGACAGCACGGTGGCAACCTGTCCCTGACGGGCATTATTTTCTAAGATGTCAGCAACGCGCAGAAATCGATCTGCATTCGCCACTGAGGTACCACCAAATTTCAGCACTCGCATTTGTAACACTCTCCCGAATTAGGCTTAAAAAAAAGCCCGCACTGTTTAGGTGCGGGCTTTTTTCTTTCTCTTTTTCTGTACGCGTCAGCCCGCCCCGTTACATGTAGTATCGGTGGTGGTAATAATTGTTGTGGTGTTCAGGCTGTAGTTATGAAAACTAATACGCATCTCTGTCTGTCCAATAAATTCTTGTGTCTGCCCTATATTGGTTAAAGCAAAGGCCAACCTAAGTCAACGAAATTCTGTTTTTACTTGGCAACATACTGATAACCTAAGCAGCATAAAAACCTTTATAAAAACCCTATCTCAGCAAAAGTGCGCTGAGTCACACTTTATGACTGAGCAGAATGGGATAACTTTGCGCACCTTCACCGAGCATTCGACGTTTTCGGTTTTTTTCTTCGTTAGCTTATTTTTTCAGCGCCTTTTCGATATCGTGAATCAACGTATGTAGCATCGAAGTGTCACGCTGAGCGAGTAAACCGAGTCGTTGATCGAGCCAATCTGATAGTTTTTGATCGTCCTCAACGTTCAACGCGCCCAGCAAACGATGAACCCTATGACGCAAAGCCACCAGTTGGTTCTGTTCGGCCGGCTGCTGGGTTTCGATCCTATTTTGCATCAACGACGATAGCTGATAGCAAAACACCATCACCGCCTGACCCAAATTCAACGACGGATAATCCGCCACCATAGGAACCCCGGTCAGAATATCCGCTAAGGCGAGTTCTTCGTTTGATAACCCCGACTCTTCTCGTCCAAAAACGATAGCGCAGCTTGTGGTCCAGTTCTGCTTTTCCTGCAAGATACCCGTAAGTTCCTGAGGCGAGCAGTAATAGTGGTATCTGGCACGGCTTCTGGCGGTCGTCGCAACGGTGAAATCCACATCAGCCAACGCGGCTTCCAAGGTATCAAAGTGCTGGGCATTATCTAAAATATCTCCTGACCCGTGCGCGACCCAACGCGTGGCAGGCTCAAGGTATGCCTGACTATCAACAATCCGTAAAGATGAAAACCCCATGGTTTTCATAGCCCTTGCTGCCGCGCCAATATTTTCAGGTCTGGCCGGAGCGACCAGTACGATGTGTATTTGCATATAAATGCCCGATTTTTAACAATTCGTAATTAACAGAGCGCACTTTATCTTGCTCTAGCTGGTTTTTCCAATACCTGCAAAGTTACATTTATTTAACAAAACAACGGATTTTTCTATTAGATAAAAAAGGAAAAAGGTATTTTAATCAAAAAACATGCAGAGACTAAGTTATTTAGAACAAATACGATAAATTCATTTTTACAATCAATGAATTAAATTTTCTATAAATCTAGAATAAAGTT
The DNA here is from genome assembly GCF_001816025.1 of Hafnia sp. HMSC23F03. Lineage (NCBI taxonomy): Bacteria > Pseudomonadati > Pseudomonadota > Gammaproteobacteria > Enterobacterales > Hafniaceae > Hafnia > Hafnia sp. HMSC23F03. Next base: position 9,244 of record NZ_KV824211.1, on the reverse strand, counting down.
TAGCTTTGCCGTGCAAATTTACCGAGCTTAATCAGAGACAAACTGGCTTAAGTTCGTTATTAAGCTCACATACTTGTAAGTGTTTTTCACAAATCTGTTAACGTGCTACAATTGGATTTGATATATGTCAACAAAGCGTAGTTTTGTTGGATGGCAATTGCGGTGTGTGCTGTTATATTGCTGTTAATAGGGTTAGGATGTGCGCCGCTTTTGGCACCACCGGGGCTGTAGGGAGTAACATCCCCTGACCAACCTAGCGATGTTGTTGACGTTGATGGAAAGTGCATCAAGAACGAGTTTACGTACTTTAGTCTGTTGAATCTCTATGTTGTTACATCATCGAAACAGCCACACTCTCGATTTGATGTTTTAGGATCCAAGACTACTGTACTTCCCTATTTCTATTTTGTTGGCAATTTTAGGTAGCAAACACATGCAGACCCCGCACATTCTTATCGTCGAGGACGAACTCGTCACTCGAAACACACTTAAAAGTATTTTTGAGGCGGAAGGTTATATCGTTCATGAAGCCAATGATGGCGCAGAAATGCACCAGATCCTGTCAGAATTCGACATCAATCTGGTTATCATGGATATCAACCTGCCTGGTAAAAATGGCCTGTTGTTGGCTCGCGAGCTGCGTGAACAAGCAAATGTAGCGCTGATGTTCCTGACTGGCCGCGACAATGAAGTGGATAAAATCCTTGGCCTGGAAATCGGTGCCGATGATTACATCACTAAGCCATTCAACCCACGTGAGCTGACTATTCGTGCTCGCAATCTTCTGTCCCGCACCATGAATCTGGGCGGTGGCACCGAAGAACGCAAGCTGGTTGAAAGCTATCGCTTCAACGGTTGGGAGCTGGACATCAACAGCCGTTCATTGGTTAGCCCTAACGGCGAACAGTACAAGCTGCCACGCAGTGAATTTCGTGCCATGCTGCACTTCTGCGAAAATCCGGGGAAAATTCAGTCCCGTGCAGAACTGCTGAAAAAAATGACCGGCCGTGAGCTCAAGCCACATGACCGTACCGTTGACGTGACCATCCGTCGTATCCGTAAGCACTTTGAGTCTACGCCAGATACTCCGGAAATCATCGCGACGATTCACGGTGAAGGCTATCGTTTCTGCGGCGATCTGGAAGAGTAATCTCCAGCGCTAAGCAAGACACACAAAAAAGGCCGGATAATCCGGCCTTTTGCTTATCTGTCGTATGAACTTCTCATCAATAACAGCAATAAAAAAGCGGAGTTTCCTCCGCCTATTCATCATCTCAAACGCGATTACGCGTTTTGACGCCACCATTCAGCGAGTAGAATGCCGGTCGCGACAGACACGTTCAGGCTCTCAACCTGACCTGTACCACCGATAGACAAACTTAAATCGCCCTGCTGCATAACGGTTTCAGACAGGCCGTCACGCTCTTGGCCTAACACTAACACCATTTTCTTAGGCAATGCCGCCTTAGTCAGCGGCGTAGTGCCTTTATGGCTGGAAGTGGTGACAATGGTATAGCCTGCACGACGAAACTCATCCAGCGCGCCATCAAAGCCATCGGCATCAATAGCCTGAATATGCTCTGCGCCACCTTCAGCGGTACGCACAGCTGCGCCAGACTCCAACATCGACGCATCCTGAACCATCAGCCCTTTTACACCAAAGTGCGCACAGGTACGCATGATGCCGCCTAAGTTATGCGGGTTGCCCACATCTTCTAACGCCAGAACACAGTCGGTATCCGCTGCTGTTTTCAGGTAAGTACGAGCATCTAGACCATTACGTTTTTTAATCAGGAAGCATACGCCGCCATGATGTTCGGTTCCTGATGCTTTCGTTAGTTCCTCATCATCAACCACATGATAGGCTTTGCGGTTCGCAGCCATCCAGCGCAGGGCTTCTCGGAAACGTGGTGTTACCGACTGAACAAACCATGCGCGAACAATAGCGTCAGGGCGGCTTGCAAACAGAGCCTGACAGGCATTTTCGCCGTAGACTCGAGTTTCTTCAGCCCGCTGACGACGCAACTGCTCAGGGTCGATAAAGCTCTTACCGGCGATACCGCCGTGATCTGGCTTATCTTCTTCATTCGGTGCACGAGAAACCGTTTTCCAAGGCGAACGATCATAAGGGCCTTCACTCCGCCCCTCGCTACGACCTTCACTGCGGCTCGCACCAGCAGGACGGCGTGAGCGATCGTTTTCCTGGCTACGGCCTTGACCACCACGGCGATCGTTGCGACGGTCTCCATCCTGAGCACTACGGCCCTGTCGACCACCTCGTTCACCTTGACGCCCTTTACCTTCCGGACGCGATTTTTGGTCACGGTCTTTGCTGTCGTCCTCACTACGGACGTACATCACTTTAACCTTGCCATTTTTGCCATTAAAAGAATCGTTCATTGCTATCTCCACCAACGCGCAGGGCGCGAAGATTACCTGATGTGTGACCACTAAGCTATACCCAAATGGCTTGCAGCCGCTAACAAATTACGGCGGCAAACAACGTGAGCACTTAAGCTTCGGACAAAAGCTGGCATCTATTATAACCATTGAGGAAACCTGATTGTGATTAATATCCCTAAGCACCATAATGCTTAACATTATCTAAACATTAACGTTGCTTTTACCGTTGAAAAGCACGGAATATTTATCCAAACCACGAGGTTAACCATGAATACCGTTTGTCCATCCTGCCAAACCACCAATCGTTTACCCGAAGAGCGCATTGAGGATCAGGCTAAATGCGGTCGCTGCGGTCATGAGTTATTCGATGGTGAAGTGATTAACGCAACGTCTGCTACGCTAGATAAAATTCTCCAAGACGAATTACCTGTCCTAATCGACTTCTGGGCACCATGGTGTGGCCCGTGTCAGGGATTTGCTCCTGTGTTTGAAGAGGTCGCTGAAGAACGTGCTGGGCAGATTCGTTGTGTGAAAGTCAACACCGAGGCAGAGCCCGAGCTCAGCGCACGTTTCCGCATTCGTAGTATCCCAACGATCATGCTTTACCAAAATGGTCAATTGGTAGACATGCTAAACGGCGCGGTGCCAAAAGCCCCGTTCGATGGCTGGGTCAACGAGCAACTTGCCACTAAAGCCTAGTTTTCCATTGATGCTATCAAGCCCAGAGAAATTCTGGGCTTTTTACTTTTTATCGATGTCCACGCCTATCGACGCTGTACCCTGCTAGCCCGCTTGTTTAAAATAGCGCTTTTGCCTCATCAGAGAAGTCGATGTCTCCTAATGCCGTTCTGCGTTTGCGCGAGCTACGCTTAGCCAAAGCAACAAAACCCTTTCTTACCCGTGGAGGTCGAGTCACACGCTGTCAGCGTTGTCTATTGCCTGCAACGCGCTGCTTATGCGAAACCATCTCACCACGCATAGCAAACAGCCGTTTTTGTCTGATGATGTACGATACCGAGCCGATGAAGCCGAGTAACACAGGGCGCCTAATTGCCGATATTTTGCCAAATACCGCGGCCTTTCAATGGGCTCGAACCGAAGTTGATCCTGAGCTTTTAACGTTACTTAATAGCCCTGATTATCAACCCTATGTGGTTTTTCCCGGTTCATATGCCCCAGAGCGGGCCGTAACAACGCTAGATGCAGATATGAATGCCAAACCACCGCTATTTATCATGTTAGATGGTACATGGCGCGAAGCGACCAAAATGTTTCGTAAAAGCCCTTATCTCGACAAGTTCCCCGTTTTCTCTTTAGAGGCAAAACTTGAGAGTGACTACACGCTACGCGAGTCGGCACGTGACGATCAGCACTGTACGGCAGAGGTTGCTGCGGCTTTATTGGATATCGCTGGCGATAGCGAGGCGGCTCAGGGGTTACAACAGCACTTTACCTATTTTCGTCGTCAATATTTGCTAGGTAAGCCTCATCACCGTGAAGAGGTCACTGCAGAAAATATCTAGAGGTATTAGACTCAGCCTATCCGCTTCGGCAAGGAGTCATGGCTATGAGTCAACGCAGTCTGGAATCGTTGTTACGCCCCAAATCAATCGCCGTTATCGGTGCATCAAATAAGGTTGGGCGTAACGGCCACCTGATAATGCAGAATCTGCTGAAAGGAGGGTTCTCCGGCCCTGTAATGCCAGTCACTCCTCGTTATCAGGCTGTATGTGGTGTCCTTGCCTATCCCGACATAGAGTCTCTCCCCTTTGCTCCTGACCTCGCCATTTTGTGTATTAATGCCAAACGCAATATCGAAGTCATCACCGCATTAGGAAAAAAGGGATGCCGAGCGGCAATTGTTCTCTCCTCTCCAAGTGCTCAGGCTCAAGAGCTAAAATCCTGCGCTCAGCAACATAATGTGCGTCTGCTGGGACCAAACAGCTTAGGCCTATTGGCTCCATGGCAGAAAATGAATGCCAGTTTCTCCCCTGTCCCTATTTTGCCTGGCAAGCTGGCGTTTATCTCCCAGTCTGCCGCCGTATCCAATACGATTCTAGATTGGGCTCAACAGCGTGAGATTGGCTTTTCATTATTTATCGCATTGGGTGATAGTCTTGATATCGACGTTGATGACTTACTCGACTTTTTAGCACGAGATAGCAAAACCAGCGCCATCCTGATCTATCTTGAGCATTTGCATGATGCCCGACGTTTTCTTTCTGCGGCGCGAAGCGCATCGCGTAATAAACCCATACTAGTAATCAAAAGTGGTCGCAGCCCGCAGGCTCAGCAGCTACTCAATAGCGTGCAAGGACTGGACGCTGCCTATGACGCAGCGATCCAGCGCGCAGGTTTACTCCGTGTTCAGGATACGCATGAGCTTTTCTCTGCGGTAGAAACGCTCAGCCACATGCATCCTCTGCGAGGGGAGAAGATCCTGATTATCAGCAACGGCGCAGCACCGGCTGCAATGTCAGTTGATGAATTACTGCGCCGCAACGGCAAGCTTGCCACACTGGATGAGGAAACCCTGACGGTATTACGTAGCAAAATGCCTGACGATGTTTATCTGCAAAACCCGATCGACCTACGCGATGATGCAACGCCTGCACGCTATCAGGTAGCTCTCAATTGTTTATTAGACAGCCACTGCTACGATGCGGTACTAATCATCCATGCTCCGAGCGCTGCGGCACCGGCTACGGCCACTGCAGAAACCGTGATTCAGGCGCTTAAACAGCATCCTCGCGGCAAACGAATTTCAGTACTGACGAACTGGAGCGGCGAATTTTCATCGCAGGAAGCGCGCCGATTATTCAGCGAAGCGGGAATCCCGACCTATAGAACACCAGAAGGTGCCATTACCGCCTTTATGCACATGGTTGAATACCGCCGCAACCAACGTCAGCTCATGGAGACACCGGCTCTGCCAGCGGCCCTAATAGCCAACCCTACTCAGGCCCATGACCTTATTCAGCAGGCAATGAAAGAGGGGATCTACCATCTCGATACCCATGAGGTGAGATCCATTCTGTCGCACTACGGTCTGCATACGTTACCCACGTGGATTGCCAACGATAGCACCGAAGCGGTACATATTGCGGAGCAAGTTGGATATCCGGTCGCCCTAAAACTCCGTTCGCCAGATATACCTCATAAATCGGATGTACAAGGGGTCATGCTTTATCTGCGCAACGCGAGTGAAGTTGAGCAAGCGGCAAATGCGATTATAGATCGTGTTAAGCACGCGTATCCTCAGGCTCGAATTCATGGTCTGCTAGTCCAAAGCATGGCTAACCGCGCGGGCTCTCAGGAGCTACGGGTACTCGTCGATAACGATCCGGTTTTCGGCCCACTGATCATGCTGGGAGAAGGCGGTGGGACATGGGATCCTGACCATGATGCGGCCGTTGCTCTTCCTCCGCTAAATATGACACTGGCTCGCTATCTCATCATGCAGGCAATTAAAGGCGGTAAAATTCGCGGCAGAAGCCCTCTGCAGCCATTGAATATCGATGGGTTAAGTCAGCTACTTGTTCAGGTTTCTGACCTTATCGTCGACTGCCCAGAGATTACCCGCCTCGATATTCATCCCGTCTTGGCCTCGGCAGAGGATTTCACCCTGCTGGATGTCTCGTTACAACTAACGCCTTTTGCTGGTGATGCTGAAAACCGCCTAGCCATACGCCCTTACCCACAGCATCTCGAAGAAAATGTCACGTTGCGTAACGGAGCGACCTGTTTGCTGCGCCCTATACTTCCAGAAGACGAGCCGCTACTGCAGCAATTTATTCAAAAGGTGACTAAAGAGGATTTGTACTATCGTTACTTTAGCGAGATCAACGAATTCACTCATGAAGATCTTGCTAAGATGACGCAGATTGACTACGACAGAGAAATGGCTTTTGTCGCGGTTGTACAGGAAGAAGGGCGAGATGCCATTATTGGTGTCACTCGCGCACTATCGGACCCCGATAATCACGAAGCTGAGTTTGCCGTCCTCGTTCGTTCAGATCGTAACGGCTTGGGACTAGGAAAAACGCTATTAAGTAAAATGATCGCTTATTCAACCCAGCACGGTCTTGAGAAGCTCGTAGGCATTACGATGCCCAATAATCAGGGAATGATTGGTCTAGCGCGAAAGCTTGGATTTCAGGTCGATATCCAAATCGAAGACGGTATTGTCAATCTATGCTTACCGCTAGGTAATCTCACACAGGAACATACTGAATTTTGCTGAGAGGGTAGCGACAAATCGAGGCAAAACATACGCAATCAAGGGAAAGTAGTGTTATTATCGCCCGATTCCCTAGGCTAATATAACTGTATGTAGCGTTTTGCTACACAATGATGAGAGAAGAAGCGCACTGTGATGTTGTCTAAATTTAAACGAACGAAACATCAACAACACCTTGCACAACTGCCAAAACTTCCCCAGACAGTTGAGGATGTTCAGACGCTGTTTACGCCAGAGGCTTTCCGACTGGCTCTAATAGACGCGATTTCTAACGCCTCTCGCCGTATTTACATCACGGCGCTGTATCTGGAAAACGATGACGGCGGACGCGATGTTCTCAATGCCTTGTATAGCGCAAAGCAACAGCATCCAGATTTAGAAATCTACGTTCTCGTCGACTGGCACCGTGCACAACGTGGACGTATTGGCGCCGCGGCAACGAATACAAATGCCGACTGGTACTGCGCTATGGCCGATCAACACCCTGGCATTTCAGTTCCTATTTATGGCGTACCTGTAAATACCCGTGAAGCTCTCGGCGTTTTACACCTCAAAGGCTTTATTGTCGACGATCAAGTGATTTATAGCGGCGCAAGCCTGAATGACGTATATCTACATCGTCATGACAAATATCGTTATGACCGATATCACTTCATCAAGAACAGCCGCTTGGCCGATACGATGTCTGCTTATATTCAAAATAAGCTGCTTACCGATCCCGCGGTTCAACGTCTGGATCGTGACGATCGTCCTAAAAGCCCAGAAATTCGCAATGAAACACGACAATTCCGCCATGGCTTACGCAGCTGCGGCTATGATGTGGCAGCGATTGCCAGCAACGATGAATTAGCAGTAACCCCTCTTGCTGGATTGGGTAAACATAGCGTACTCAATAAAACAATCCATCATTTGATGTGCAGTACAGAAGAGAAAGTTACGCTCTGTACGCCTTATTTCAATATGCCGGCTCTTTTAGTACGCAATATTATTTATTTATTGCGGCAAGGTAAGCAGGTTGAAATTATCGTGGGCGACAAAAAGGCGAATGATTTCTATATTCCAGAAGATGAGCCATTCAAGATTATTGGTGCGCTTCCCTATCTCTACGAAATTAATCTACGCCGATTTATGAGCCGCCTGCAACGTTTCGTCGATAACGGTCAGCTCGTCGTGCGTCTTTGGAAAGATGAAGATAATACCTATCATCTAAAAGGCATGTGGATTGATGATCAATGGCAGCTGATTACGGGAAATAACCTGAATCCCCGTGCATGGCGACTAGATTTAGAGAACGCAGTTCTCATTCATGATCCTAAGCACCAGTTACATGACCAACGCCAAAACGAGCTGGAGTGTATCCGGACCAACACGCATATTGTGCGTAGCTACCTTGAGCTTGAAACTATTCAACAGTATCCACTAAAAGTACGTAAGCTAATAAGACGACTCCGTAGAATTCGTATTGATCGCCTAATAAGTCGAATATTGTAACTATATTAAGCCTCCTGCTTGGAGGCTTTTTTATATCCCTACACCAATGGGTATTATTCATTGGTTTATCTTTGCCAATAACTCAGCTATGCACAAATAAACAAGCTTACTCGATGAGTTTCAGCGGCTATTTTTTTTAGATTTTTTCAAATAATAAATATCCTCCGGCATAGCCGGAGGTTTTTCAGATGCGCCTATAAGGCTTTGTTACCAGCCGCGCCCTAACAGGCGCATACGATCTGACATTTGCATCAGACTTCGTTACTTACAGCCCGTAAACGGGCTACCCGGATAAGGGATCGATAACTGCTCACCCATCTTATCCTCTTCCAGTTGGTGCTTTATGTATTCCTGTATCCTGGCTGTATTTTTACCAACCGTATCAACGTAATACCCTCGACACCAAAACTCCCTGTTACGGTATTTGAACTTCAAACCGCCAAACTGCTCATAAAGCATCAGGCTACTCTTTCCCTTCAGATATCCCATAAAACCCGACACACTCATTTTCGGTGGGATTTCCACAAGCATATGGATGTGATCCGCACAGCATTCTGCTTCTAGAATATTCACACTTTTCCATTCGCACAGCTTTCTTAAGATGGTGCCAATCGCTTTACGCTTTTCCCCGTAGAACACTTGTCTTCGGTACTTCGGCGCAAAAACTATGTGATATTTACAGTTCCATCGCATGTGAGCTAAGCTCTTTTCGTCCCTCATAGGGACCCCCTTTTGATTTCTTGTTGAACGTTTGCAGTTGCCAGACCGCAAACTGTTTTAACAAATCAAAAGGGGTTTTTATAACTGGCTCAAAGCTGAAAGCTTTACGGAACCTCCAGCCTAGCTGGAGGTTTTCTGTGCACAACAAAAAACCTCAGCCTTTCAACTGAGGTTTTTTTACTTTATTTAATGCCTGCTGTTATATGACGGGCTTCCTGCCTGTCACCCTTCGTGCTGTGCAAATCCGTCGGGAACGGATTTGCACTACTCAAAGCGTAACTCACCGACAAACAACATCTACCAGAACAACACTACCGCCCAAACAACCTCAGAAGATCGTTTTATCAGCTCTCCAAAGCAAAAAAGCCCCATGCTTTCGCATGAGGCTTT
>NZ_KV824210.1:23811-24029 GCF_001816025.1 Hafnia sp. HMSC23F03 | reverse complement strand
CGGAAGTTCGAATCTTCCTGGGTGCACCATATTTCACAATGCTTATCGCGAATGCAGAATTGCATAGTGGTTAAGTGTTGCTGGTAGCACAAGGGAAGATAACGTTGCTTTAGCAACGGCCCGTAGGGCGAGACGCTAGCGTCGAGTCATCTTCCTGGGTGCACCCTGTTTTGTTGTGATGCGGTGATTTATTAGCGTCACGATATCAGTAGTATCCT
>NZ_KV824210.1:0-23791 GCF_001816025.1 Hafnia sp. HMSC23F03 | reverse complement strand
TTTAGCAACGGCCCGTAGGGCGAGACGCTAGCGTTGAGTCATCTTCCCGAGTGAACCCTGTTTTGTTGTGATGCGATGATTTCTCAGTGTCACGATATCAGTAGTATCCTATGCACCCATAGCTCAGCTGGATAGAGTACTCGGCTACGAACCGAGCGGTCGGAAGTTCGAATCTTCCTGGGTGCACCATATTTCACAATGCTTATCGCGAATGCAGAATTGCATAGTGGTTAAGTGTTGCTGGTAGCACAAGGGAAGATAACGTTGCTTTAGCAACGGCCCGTAGGGCGAGACGCTAGCGTCGAGTCATCTTCCTGGGTGCACCATATTTGGTTTCTTTGACGGGTTATGCTTTTTTGCATGACGGTGAGAGAAACTGATGACACTAAGAGAGTGAGGCGCTTGCGCCGAATAACCTCCCAGATATGTCATCTTAAGACCTCGTCATTGACGGGGTTTTTTTTTATCCGAAATCTGTTCTGTATGCCCTTTTCTTCCTGTTTTTTCCTTATATTCGTTGGCTTTTCAATTAATTCACCTTGAAACTCTCAGAGCGACAACGTAATAGCTTTGCGTTAAAGTAACTTTCCATATATTCACCATCGTTACGGAGTGGCAATCAATGTACGATCGCTTTCAAGGACTGATTTTTGATATGGATGGCACTCTGCTCGACACGGAGCCGACGCACCGTCGGGCTTGGCGGCAGGTTCTTGGTCAATATGGGATGACCTACGATGAAAATGCGATGGTAGCGCTGAATGGGTCTCCTACCTGGCGTATTGCCCAGATAATTATCGAGAACAATCAAGCGGATATGGATCCTCATCATCTTGCAGCATTGAAAACTGCCGCGGTAGAAAGCATGTTGTTGGATAGCGTGAAGCCGCTTCCGCTGATTGACGTTGTGCTGGCCTATAAAGGTAAAAAACCGATGGCGGTGGGTACCGGTAGTGAGCATCGGATGGCGGATGCCTTATTGCGCCATTTAGGGCTGCATGACTGTTTTCAGGCTATTGTTGGCGCCGATGATGTGACTCGGCATAAGCCTGAACCGGATACTTTTTTACGTTGCGCTGAGCTGATTGGCGTTGCGCCGAAAGACTGTGTCGTGTTTGAAGATGCCGATTTTGGTATTCAGGCTGCCCAACGCGCAAATATGGCGTGGGTGGATGTGCGCAAGCTGTAATGAATTCTCTCCTGACATTGGGCGCGATGTTTGCCAGTAGCTTTACGAGTGCGACGCTATTGCCAGGAAATTCAGAAATTGTTTTAACTGCCTTGCTATTAGCTGGGCAGGTTTCTCCGTGGTGGTTAGTGCTGACAGCGATTGTTGGCAATATTCTGGGCGGATTAACAAATGTCATCATTGGTCGTCTGCTGCCGGACGTGAAGTCGCAGCGGGGGTTACAGCTGTCGCTACGCTGGTTACAGCGCTATGGCGCGGTGACCTTGCTGCTCAGTTGGGTGCCTATCATTGGTGATTTACTCTGTGTGTTAGCAGGTTGGCTGCGAATGCCGTGGGTACCTGTAGCGTTTTATCTCAGTATTGGGAAAGCGGTACGTTATGTTGCGTTGGCATGGCTGACGTTGCAAGGTATGTCATGGTGGTCATAAGCGAAGGCGGAAACGCTCAGCGGCAGAACATAAATGCTGGCAGTTATTATTTGATTAGCGGGAGGTCGACTTGATCCCGGACGTATCTAAAGCCCTGACTTGGCTGGAATCACATCCAGATGCCCTTAACGGAATTCGACGCGGTATTGAGCGTGAAACGCTCCGCGTAACCCCAGAGGGCCAATTGGCCGCCTCTGGTCATCCAGAAGCGTTGGGTAAGGCGCTCACTCACCCATGGATTACCACTGACTTTGCCGAGTCTTTGCTGGAGTTTATTACTCCGGTGGATGCCAGCATCGATCACATGCTTTCCTTCCTCACCGATATTCATCGCTATGTTGCGCGAAATCTGGGGTCAGAACGCATGTGGCCAATGAGTATGCCGTGCTTTATCAGCAAGGAAGAAGATATCGTGCTAGCGCAGTACGGTACCTCTAACGTCGGTCAATTTAAGACCCTGTATCGTGAAGGTTTGAAAAACCGTTACGGTGCGCTGATGCAGACGATCTCTGGCGTGCATTACAATTTCTCTCTGCCGATAGAGTTCTGGCGCGAGTGGGCGGGCGTAGAAGATGCTGAAAGCGGCAAAGAGCAGATATCTGCAGGCTATTTCCGCTTAATCCGTAACTATTATCGCTTTGGTTGGGTGATTCCTTATTTATTTGGGGCTTCGCCGGCCATCTGTTCTTCATTTTTGAACGGTCGTGAAACCAATATCCCATTCGAACAGAACGGGCATATGCTGTATTTGCCTTATGCAACCTCGTTGCGTCTGAGTGATTTGGGTTATACCAATAAATCACAAAACGATTTAGGGATTACCTTTAATAATCTGCCGGATTATGTCACGGCACTGAAAAAGGCAATCCACACTCCGTCTGCTGAGTTTGCTAAGCTTGGTGTAAAAGTGGATGGTCACTATCGTCAACTGAATGCGAATGTATTGCAGATCGAAAATGAGCTGTATGCGCCGATTAGACCTAAACGCGTCACCAAAGGCGATGAATCGCCATCTGATGCGTTACTGCGCGGTGGGATCGAATATATTGAAGTGCGCTCATTAGATATCAATCCGTTTACCGCGATAGGGGTGAATGCCGATCAGTCCCGTTTCTTGGATCTTTTCCTGATCTGGTGTGTGCTGGCTGATGCGCCTGAGATGAGCAGCGATGAGCTACTGTGTACTCGTAAAAACTGGAACCGCGTGATCCTTGAAGGACGTAAGCCGGGACAAACGATCGGTATCGGTTGTAATGATCAGCGCCAGCCGCTGGCAAAAGTTGGCAAAGAGCTCTTTGCTGATTTGCAGCGCGTCGCAGAAGTATTAGATAGCATTAATGGGAATAAGCAATATCAGCAAGTTTGCACTAAGCTGGTAGCCGGTTTTGATGACGCATCGTTGACATATTCTGCTCAGGTACTGGAGCAGATGATGGAAAAAGGCGTTGGTGGATTTGGCCGAGAACTGTCGGAGCGTTATCGTCAGGAGCTCAGTTCACAGCCTTTGGAAGTCTTGAGCGAAGCACAGCTTCATCAGCAGGTAGAAGAGTCGATTAAACGTCAGGCTCAGATGGAAGCTCAGGATTCGATGCCGGGTGCGATGGGGTTTGAAGAGTATCTGCATCTTCACGCTGGGCGCTAGAAAAGAAAAAGGCCACAATACCTGTGGCCAAAATAGCATCTCTGTAGCAGGGATGATGATAACAAATGCGCGTCTTTCATATATTCAGACTCGCTGAGTTAGAAAAGGTTTCATAAAACCGAAAAAAAAATCATTTTTTTATGAGGAGGTGACGAAATGCCACTACTGGATAGCTTTACTGTAGACCATACGCGTATGGCGGCACCTGCGGTGCGTGTTGCAAAGAACATGAAAACTCCGCACGGCGATAACATCACGGTTTTCGATTTACGTTTCTGTCATCCGAACCAAGAGATCCTACCTGAGCGTGGTATCCATACTCTGGAGCACCTGTTTGCAGGCTTCATGCGCGATCATCTGAACGGTAACGGCGTTGAGATCATCGACATTTCGCCAATGGGCTGTCGCACTGGTTTTTACATGAGCCTGATTGGTACGCCTGAAGAATCTCGCGTTGCGGATGCTTGGAAAGCGGCAATGGAAGACGTGTTGAAAGTCACCGATCAGCGTAAGATCCCTGAACTGAACGAATACCAGTGCGGTACTTTCTCTATGCACTCGTTGCAAGAGGCACATGATATTGCTCGTCATATCTTAGAGAAAGGCGTTGGGGTTAACCACAACGACGATCTGGCTCTGCCAAAAGAAAAATTGGCTGAATTGCATATCTAGTATTGTTTTCTCTCGGTATTTGATACGAAAAAGGCGCGTTTAGCGCCTTTTTTCCGTTTGATTTTCTCACGAACTATAGCGTTCGCTCTCTTCGTCTGCTTTCTTGCGCTTCACGGAAGAAACTCGCACCTGTTTGATCATATTGTCCTGCACATCGAGGATTTGAATATGATAGGGGCCAATGTTGACGTGGGCGCCCGGCAGCGGAATATCTTCCAGCTCTTCAAGCAGCATGCCGTTCATGGTTCGTGGGCCATCGGCGGGTAGCGTCCAGTTAAAGGCTTTATTAAGTTCGCGAATATTTGCAGTGCCATCAACCAATACGGATCCATCGCTTTGCGGCATGACTTCTTCGGCGAGCGAAGGTGACATGGAGGTCGTGAAATCACCGACGATCTCTTCCAGAATATCTTCTACCGAAACTAATCCTTTGATATCGCCATATTCGTCAACCACGATCCCCATTTTTTCTTTGTTGCGCTGAAACTTGAGGAGCTGGACGCTGAGATGAGTGCTTTCGGGGATGTAATAAATCTCATCGGCCGCGCGTAGCAGATTTTCTTTATTGAACTCTTTTTTCTCGATCATTAATCGATAGGCTTCTCGCACGCGCAGCATACCAATGGAGTCATCCAAAGAACCACGATAAAGAACAATACGCCCGTGTGGTGAGTGGGTGAGCTGGCGCAGGATGGATTTCCAGTCATCGTTGATATCAATGCCGACAATTTCATTACGCGGCACCATGATGTCATCTACGGTCACTTTTTCGAGATCGAGTACCGATATCAACATGTCCTGATTACGACGCGATATCTGGGAGTTTGATTCATTTACGATGGAACGTAGCTCATCTTTGCTAACCGCGTCGCTAGGGTGTGCGGTAGAGCGAATTCCACAGAGTCGTAGCAAAATGCGTGTGATGCCATTGAGCAGCCATACTAGCGGCATCATGATTTTTTGTAGCGGCAGCAGTAGCACACTGCTAGGGAAGGCAACTCTCTCAGGGTAAAGCGCAGCAAATGTTTTTGGCAGTACTTCGGCAAATACCAAAACAATAAAGGTGAGCACACCGGTCGCGATGGCTACGCCTGCATCGCCATATAAGCGGATACCTACCACGGTGGCCAGTGCTGAAGCCAAGATATTGACGAGGTTATTACCAATTAGCACTAGGCTAATCAGGCGGTCAGGATGCTTCAGCAGTTTTTCTACACGACGAGCGGAACGTAATCCCTGCTTAGAGAGATGGCGGAGACGGTAGCGGTTGAGTGTCATCATCCCCGTTTCTGAGGCAGAGAAATAGGCTGAGACGATGACCATAATGACCAGAATAGTAATGAGTGTACCCGTAGAGACGTGCTCCAAGGAGGTGTTCCTTATAACAATTGAACGGTTCGCCCCGCACTGTGCGGAGCGAGCGAAAGGAGAGGGGAGTTAGCTTACCATGACTTCTTGTAGCAGACGGCTGCCAAAATAGGCCATCGTCAGTAAAAATGCGCCAAGCAGGCTGAACCATACGACGCGGCGGCCACGCCAGCCTTCACGGAAGTGTCCCCACAACAATAAAACATAGACAAACCAAGCCAGAATCGAAAGTACGGCTTTGTGCACGTTTTCTTTGCTGAATAGATTGTCCATATACAACATGCCAGTACACAGCGTTAGCGTCAGTAGAACGACACCAACCTGAGTAATATGAAACATTTTACGTTCGATGCTCATTAGCGGAGGCATATCGGCGGTGAACGTCAGTTTTTTATTTTTCAGCAAGTAGTCCAACAACGCTAACTGCAGTGCATAAAGCGCGGCAATAATCAGTGTGGCGTAGGAGAATAGCGCCAAACCAATATGGAGCATCAGCGACGGCGTAGTTTCCAAATGGGTGATGAACTCGCCGGGGACGAAGCTGGCGAGTCCCAAATTTATCAGGGCAAAGCTGTAGACGATCGGCAGTAAAAACCAGCCGCGGTCTCGTGAGGCGACGACTGTCATCACAAAACAGATCATAAGGCTGACGATCGAGCCGATGTTCAATAGGCTGAGATTTTGGCCTGTGCTGACATCAAAAATACGCGCCTGAAGTGCAACGGCGTGGCTGATGAGCGCAATTCCGGCGAACAAAAGCGCCAGACGGCGGTAGGCCCGGTTATTTTGTACCAGACTCGGAATGATCAATCCGAGGCTGAGTAAGTAGGCAATCATGGCCAATATGGCAAATGCAGGCATGGTGAATTTGGCATTAGCTAGGTGAATTATGTGGCCAGTATAGCGTTAGCTGCGTCACGCTCCAACCAATCCGCGCAGCAAGGAGGAGAAAGGTGGCATCTTCGTGTTATACTCGCCGTCATCTACGTCGTCGCCTTGACGGCCAGTCTTAACGTTGAGCAGAAACAATGTTTGAAAATTTAAGCGATCGATTGTCGCGCTCATTGCGCAACATCAGCGGCCGCGGGCGGCTGACCGAAGAAAATATCAAAGACACGCTGCGTGAAGTTCGCATGGCATTACTGGAAGCCGACGTCGCGCTGCCGGTAGTTCGTGACTTCATTAATCGTGTTAAAGAAAGTGCCGTTGGGCACGAAGTGAACAAAAGTCTGACCCCAGGGCAAGAATTCGTCAAAATCGTTAAAAACGAGCTGACGAACGCGATGGGTGAGGTGAACACCGAGCTGAATTTGGCCGCTCAGCCGCCAGCCGTGGTCTTGATGGCCGGCTTGCAAGGTGCGGGTAAAACTACCAGCGTGGGTAAGCTGGGTAAGTTCCTTAAAGAAAAGCATAAGAAAAAAGTGTTAGTGGTTTCCGCTGACGTTTATCGCCCTGCGGCGATCAAACAGCTAGAAACCTTGGCTCAGGGCGTGGGAATTGATTTCTTCCCTTCCGATGTCAAAGAGAAGCCAATCGAGATTGTTAGCCGTGCATTGCAGCACGCTAAGCAGAAATTTTATGATGTCTTGATCGTCGATACTGCGGGTCGATTGCACGTTGACGAAGCGATGATGGACGAGATCAAACAGGTTCATGCCGCGATTAATCCGGTTGAAACGCTGTTTGTCGTTGATGCGATGACCGGTCAAGATGCGGCGAACACAGCCAAGGCTTTTAATGAAGCATTGCCGTTAACCGGTGTGGTGCTGACTAAAGTCGACGGTGATGCGCGCGGCGGTGCGGCTTTGTCTATCCGCCACATCACTGGCAAGCCAATCAAATTCTTGGGTGTCGGTGAAAAAACGGAAGCCTTGGAGCCGTTCTATCCTGATCGCGTTGCTTCTCGTATTTTGGGGATGGGTGATGTTCTATCACTTATCGAAGATATTGAGAGCAAAGTTGACCGTGCACAAGCTGAAAAGCTGGCACAGAAGCTGAAGAAAGGGGATGGCTTCGACCTGACCGATTTTATGGATCAGCTCAAGCAAATGCGTAATATGGGCGGTATGACCTCGATGCTGGCGAAAATGCCAGGTATGGGGCAACTGCCAGAAAATGTTAAATCTCAGATGGATGACAAACTCTTGGTGCGCATGGAAGCAATTATCAGCTCCATGACGTTAAAAGAGCGTGCCAACCCAGAAATTATCAAGGGTTCGCGCAAGCGTCGTATTGCGCAGGGTTCTGGTATGCAAGTGCAGGACGTCAACCGTTTACTTAAACAGTTTGATGAAATGCAGCGTATGATGAAGAAAATGAAGAAAGGCGGCTTGTCGAAAATGATGCGTGGCATGAAAGGTATGATGCCCCCCGGATTCCCTGGTCGTTAATTCCCCCGTTTGCCTGTTTTAGCAACTGCAACCGAGGCGTAAGTACGCTTTCGGTTGCTTTTCGCGCCAAAGTGAGTAAAATTTTCGGGCTTTTATGTTCGTTAAGAACAACAGACACCGGACTCCGTTCCTCGATGGGGTCTGGTGTTCTATTAACTAATGAGGATGTTATGGTAACAATTCGTTTAGCACGTGGCGGCGCTAAAAAGCGTCCGTTTTATCAAGTAGTAGTAACTGACAGCCGTAATGCACGTGACGGCCGTTTCATCGAGCGCGTTGGCTTCTTCAACCCGCTGGCAGCAGGTCAGGCAGAAGCTCTGCGTCTGGATCTGGATCGCGTAAGCCACTGGGTTGGTTTAGGCGCTACTGTTTCTGATCGCGTTGCTGCGCTGATCAAAGAAGCTAAGAAAGCTGCTTAATCCGTTGCGGTGGTCACAATGAGCAAACAACTTACTAATCCCGTAGTGCTCGGGAAACTGGGTTCTTCTTATGGTATTCGCGGTTGGCTCAGAGTGTTTTCATCCACCGAAGACGCCGAAAGCATTTTTGAATATCAGCCGTGGTTCATCCAGCAGGCTGGTCAGTGGCAGCATGTCGAGCTAGAAAGCTGGAAGCGCCACAATCAGGATTTGGTTATCAAAATCAAAGGTGTTGATGACCGAGATGCGGCAAATGCGCTAACGAATCGCGAGATCGTAGTGGAAGAGTCGCAGTTGCCGGAACTGGAAGATGGCGACTATTACTGGAAAGACCTTATGGGTTGCCAGGTAGTCACTACCGCCGGTTATGAACTGGGCAAGATCATCGATATGATGGAAACCGGTTCTAACGACGTTATGGTCGTTAAAGCAAACCTGAAAGATGCATTCGGTATCAAGGAGCGGTTGATTCCGTTCCTCGACGGGCAGGTAATCAAGAAAGTCGATCTCGCTACTCACACTGTTGAAGTAGATTGGGATCCTGGTTTTTGACCTCCAATTATTGGAAGGCGTGTAGCATCCGTTGTTGAAAGGGTATGGCGCTATGTGGATTGAGTTATGTGGATCGGTATAGTTAGCCTGTTTCCTGAGATGTTCCGCGCAATCACTGATTACGGGGTAACTAGCCGGGCTGTTAAAAATGGCCTGCTAAGCGTGCAGTGCTGGAGTCCTCGCGATTTCACGCACGATCGACATCGTACCGTTGACGATCGCCCTTACGGCGGTGGTCCGGGAATGTTGATGATGGTGCAACCTTTACGGGAAGCTATCCACGCTGCAAAAGCAGCGGCAGGCGAAGGGGCGAAAGTGATCTATCTCTCGCCGCAGGGTCGCAAACTTGACCAGCAAGGGGTTTGCGAACTGGCAACAAATGAGAAGTTGATTCTAGTTTGTGGTCGGTATGAAGGTATTGATGAGCGCGTGATTCAAACCGAAATTGATGAAGAATGGTCAATCGGCGATTACGTACTCAGCGGCGGTGAGCTTCCTGCCATGACGCTGATTGATTCTGTCTCACGGTTTATTCCGGGAGTTCTGGGTCATCAAGCTTCAGCAGAGGAAGATTCATTCGCTGACGGGCTTCTGGATTGCCCGCACTTTACCCGCCCTGAAGTGTTAGAAGGTATGGAAGTACCGCCGGTTTTACTGTCGGGAAATCATGCAGAGATTCGTCGCTGGCGCTTGAAGCAGTCGCTGGGCCGTACCTGGCTTAGAAGACCTGAACTTCTAGAAAGCCTAGCTCTGACTGACGAGCAAGCGAAGCTGTTAGCCGAGTTCCGTAAGGAATATCGTCTAGAACAGCAAGACCATGAAGGGAACGTTTAAGCGACTTGTTTAACAAGGCTGAACGACCCGATATATCAGTTTACCTAGGGTAAGAGACATATTATGAGCAACATTATTAAACAGATCGAACAAGAGCAGATGAAGCAAGACGTACCTGCATTCCGTCCAGGTGATTCTCTGGAAGTTAAGGTATGGGTCGTTGAAGGTTCTAAAAAACGTCTGCAGGCATTCGAGGGCGTGGTTATCGCTATCCGTAACCGCGGTCTGCACTCTGCATTCACTGTTCGTAAGATTTCTAACGGCGAAGGTGTTGAGCGTGTATTCCAGACTCATTCACCAGTAATCGACAGCATTACTGTTAAACGTCGTGGTGCCGTTCGTAAAGCTAAACTGTACTACCTGCGTGAGCGTACCGGTAAATCAGCTCGTATCAAAGAGCGTCTGGGCGCTAAAGCGTAAGCAACATCCAAACGTTATTAGTTTTAAAGGGGTTAGCTCAATGCTAACCCCTTTTTTTGTCTTTTTTTTGTAAGGCAACTACAAAAAAACCCGCACTTAGCGGGCTTATCTATAGCTTAAACGAGCTGATTCTACAGGTTATATTGCAGAGTAATCGCCGTTGATGTATCTGTCTTCTTCGGCGCACTGGCTGGCGGTTCTGTGTTGTAAACCATGTTATATGACAGTCTCAAAGAGAAGTCGTCATTGATGCCTACGTTCAGCGCAGTCTCTGAGTTAACCGTGGTGTCATCGTTGGCCATCACGGAGACGCCTTGGGTGAACTGAGTGTTTTTGGTGAGCTGATAGGCATAGTTGCCGGCAGCATAGGCTAATGCTTGTGTCTCACGCCCACCGCCGTGGTATTCATCGTGGCGAACGCCAGGACCAAATTCGACACGTAAGTTTTGTGACGGCGTCGCTAACATTTGGCGACCGTAGCCTAAGGTGCCGGTAGAACGCGAGTCATAGCCTGCATAGCGGTCATTAATCCAGCTTCCCTGACCGAACATGTAGTTATCAGGGCTAAGGTTATAGCGTGAGCGAGCACCCGCTTGGTATTTTTCAGATGAGCGAGTATCACCTGATTTGGTGTTATTCGCGGTGCCCCACAGACTATAGGCCGTTTCAGGGTTAAACCAGGTCATCGTTGTATTCGCTAACAGATTCGAACTCTCAGAGTTACCTGACTGAGAGTTGTAACCCGCCTGAACGTTGCCATCGAAGCTTTTCTTCGCAGTTGAAGGGTCATCCATCGCCGTAAATAGTGAGGTATCGGCGAAGGCTGCTGAGCTAGTTAAAGCTGACAGAATAGACAGGCACAGGGGCATTGCGCGGTATGCGCGAGTAGAAAGCATGATGGTTCCAGTAACGAGATAATGCCAAAGTTGACAAGCGTCACATTATAGCGGGTCGTCTGCAGGCTCAGAACTGGTTCATTTAGCTTATTTTTTATGTTTTCGCCACTAGGTTATGCACTTTATTTATATGCGATTGAGTGAATAAAAAAACCAGCGCTTGGGGACCAAACGCTGGCTGGCAAACAGATTTTCACATGAAAGAGGTGACGAGCGCGTAGCCCACGATGCAGGACGTGATGACGCCAATAAAGCCCGGAATGATGAAGCTATGGTTGATAATAAATTTGCCGATGCGCGTTGTGCCCGAGCGATCAAAACCGATACAGGCCAAATCGCTTGGATACGTTGGTAATACAAAGTAACCATAGGCCGCAGGGAAGAATGCAATCAGCATTTTAGGATCCACACCGAGCTGTAACCCCATCGGGGCAATGGCCGTTAATGCCGCTGCTTGGCTATTCACCAGCTTGGAAACTAAGAACAGTACAATAGCGTAAGTCCAAGGCTGGGATTTAACCACGTCTTCCAGAACGACTTTTAAATCCTGCATATGTGCTTGGAAGAAGGTATCGCTCATCCATGCAACACCGAAGACTGAGAATATCGCCACCATACCGGCTTTGAAAACTGCGCCGCTGGAGATATCCGCCGGCTTAACCTTGCAAGCCATCAATATGATGGCACCTGCGATCAGCATCATCATCTGGATAACCAGATTCATTGATAGAGGTTTCATCACGCCTTTGATTTCATAAGACGGACGCAGATCGGAGAATGCCCCCAGCAGTACAACCACCAGAATTGCGGCGAAGAAAATCCAGGTAGACCAGTAAGCATGCTTGGAGAATTTCTGATTCAGCAAGGTTTCGCTGTTTCCATAGATAAATTCACGCTGCTTAGGATCACTGATTTTTGCCTGAAACTCAGGGTCTTTATCCAGATCTTTACCACGACGGAGGCTCCAAAGGGCGGCAACAATAACGCCACACAGCGAGGCGGGAACAGAGATGGCTAAGATTTCGAGAATGCTATAGGCGTGACCAATTCCATGGGCGGCTCCCAAAATAGAAACTAGAGAGACTACTGCAACAGAAACGGGTGATGCGGTGATTGCCATTTGTGACGCAACGGAGGCAACAGCCATTGGGCGTTCAGGACGAATACCTTTTTTAAGCGCGATATCAGAAATGATGGGGAACATGGTGTAAACCACGTGTCCTGTGCCACATAAGAAGGTCAGTGTCCATGTGGTTAGCGGTGCCAAAATAGTGATGTGCTGTGGATGTTTACGCAACAGGCGTTCGGCAAACTGCATCATGACGTTCAAACCACCGGCGGTTTGTAACACAGAGGCACAGCCGATAACGGCCAGAATGGTAAGAATAACTTCTACAGGTGGTTTCCCCGGCTCTAAGCCGAAAATAAAGGTGAGGCAGAAAAGACCAATCCCACTAATGAGACCAAGCCCCATCCCGCCGTAACGCGTCCCTAGTAACAAACAAAGTATAATTATCGCAAACTGTAGCGTTATCATAAGATCCCTTTTTAATATTAACCCAAAAGTATTAGGGGTTAATATCCATGAGCTTTATGTGCTGTTCTGCGAATGCGATCTCTGTTTATAAAAACATATAAAGTAATTTCAAATAAAATTGATCTAAATAAACATAGTGGTACATATTTAAAAATGCATATTGATTTTTAGCATGTATCCCTATCTTGGAAAGGTTTTGTTTAATCCTTGCTGCCATTTAAGGCGTAATTCGGCAATGTTCACGGCGCTGTCACAGCTGGCAGGAAAAGGCTTTCCTTGGGCCCCCCATTGTTCAATGACAGAGCCTTGGCATAAGCGGTGAGCACCGTGGTTATAGCCGTCGAGATAGGCTGCACGGTCAACTTCTGGATTCCCATACCATTCTGTCAGAGCGTCGTTATCGCGTACTATTTTTCCCGAACTGGCATCATCAAAACCGGCGTTGAACCACACTGACCCTTTATCAATTCTGCCGGGATATTGGGTACAGGATGAAAGGACAAGGCATGATATCAGCAAATATTTATTCATCATTTCACCTTGCATCAAATTAAGAATTAAATAGCCACCTATCTATAGTAAAGAACATTTGCTAAGCAATGCCTAAACGCTCTTTTAAGTTTTTTAGATAGCGTCGGCTGACAGGGATCTTTTTCCCCGTATGAGTGATAACTTCAGCGGAGCCATTATCTAACAGTTGTATCTCACGCAGTTGATCGGCATTAACCATATATTGGCGATGGCAGCGTACAAACGGTGTTTTTTCCTCTAATGTTTTCAGCGTTAGCTGCGTATAACCACTTTGGTTTATACCAACCACGTGGATTCCACTGAGCTCAGAGGAGAGGTACTCAACCTCTTCTAGCTTAAGTAAAAAAATACGGTTCAACCCATGACACGGAATATGCTTTAGCGGAGGTTCGCTGAATGGGTGTAAGTTTTGCTTTACGATCGCACCTTTCTGTAGGCGTTCAAGCGTCTTATTTAACCGACTGCTATCAATGGGCTTCAGTAGGTAGTCGAAGGCATGTTTCTCAAATGCCTGAATAGCATACTCGTCAAAAGCGGTGACAAAAACGATGTAAGGCATGGTGTCAGGATCAAGCATTGAAACTAATTCTAGGCCACTGATCCTTGGCATCTGGATATCAAGAAAGATCACATCAGGCTGCAATTTGTGGATAGCCGGAATGGCTTCCAGCGCGTTCCCGCACTGTGCTATCACATCAATACCCGGCTTGTTCGATAGTAGTTCGTTAAGTTCGTCTCGTGCGGGTTGTTCGTCGTCAACAATGATGACTTTAAGCATGTGTCCTCCATGATGTAATACACATTTTACCATGCTTAAACTCGGGCACTTCAGGGTAATAGTAAAACTGCGTGTCGCCTCAAATTTTGTTTAAAAGTGTAGTGTAAAGTTTACGGTAATTATTTCTTTACACTAATGGGTTGAAAAGTTTACATGGCATGATATGGTGGTTCTCAGACGCACTCACGCTAGCAGTAAAGATTAAAACCATCACGAGCGTCATTACTAAAAAAGGGCAGGTACTATCATGATTATGCAAAAAGACGCACTGAATAATGTGCACATTAGCGGCGAACAAATACTGATTACACCAGAAGAATTGAAAAACCGCTTCCCACTGAGTACGCAGTTGCAAGAGCAAATTGCCGCCTCACGTCAGGACATTGCGAATATTCTAGAAGGTAAAGATCATCGTTTGCTGGTTGTTTGTGGGCCATGCTCTATTCATGATACTGATGCTGCACTTGATTATGCCCGTCGTTTGCAGTCTATCTCAGCTGAGTTGCGTGACCAGCTATATATCGTGATGCGTGTGTACTTTGAAAAACCAAGAACCACCGTGGGTTGGAAGGGGTTGATCAATGATCCGCACATGGATGGCTCATTTGATGTAGAAACCGGTTTTATTAAAGCTCGCGAACTTCTTTTGAGCTTGGTTGAAATGGGGTTGCCGTTAGCGACTGAAGCGTTGGATCCGAACTCTCCACAGTTCTTGGGCGATCTGTTTAGCTGGTCTGCGATTGGTGCACGTACTACTGAATCTCAAACACACCGTGAAATGGCTTCGGGTTTATCAATGCCCGTTGGCTTTAAGAATGGTACCGACGGCAGTTTGGGAACCGCTATTAATGCGATGAAAGCAGCATCAATGGCTCATCGCTTTGTCGGCATCAACCAATCTGGGCAAGTTTGCTTGTTGCAAACTCAAGGTAACCCGCACGGTCACGTTATTCTCCGTGGTGGAAAAACGCCAAACTACTCAGCTGAGCATGTGGCTGAATGTGAAGCCCAAATGCAAAAAGCGGGTTTGCGTCCAGCGCTGATGATCGACTGTAGCCACGCCAACTCGAATAAGGATTTCCGCCGTCAATCTGCGGTTGCTGAGTCCGTTATCGAGCAGATTAGTGCAGGTAATCAGTCTATTATTGGTATTATGCTTGAAAGTAACATTTTTGAAGGCAACCAGAGTTCAGAGCAACCATGCAGCGAAATGAAATACGGTGTTTCAGTCACTGACGCCTGTATCGATTGGGGAACAACCGATCATCTGCTGCGTGATATGCACCAGAAATTGGGAGCCACACTACGCAGCCGTAGCGCAGGAGAATAAGTATCATGGTGGCGGAACTCACCGCATTGCGGGATCAGATCGATGAAGTGGATAAGGGGTTGCTGGATTTATTGGCGCGTCGTCTACAGCTCGTGGCTGAAGTTGGCGAAGTTAAAAGTCGCTATGGATTGCCGATTTATGTTCCCGAACGTGAAGCGTCGATGCTGGCTTCTCGCCGCAAAGAGGCGGAACTGCTAGGAGTACCGCCGGATCTGATCGAGGACGTTTTGCGCCGAGTCATGCGCGAGTCTTACTCCAGTGAGAATGACAAAGGTTTTAAAAGCCTGAAGCCGGACTTGCGTCCGGTCGTCATTGTTGGTGGGCATGGGCAGATGGGGCGCTTATTTGAGAAGCTATTACAGCTCTCTGGCTATGAGGTTCGCATTCTTGAACAGGAAGATTGGCCTCAGGCGGAATCGTTATGCGCAGATGCGGGTATGGTTATCGTTAGTGTGCCAATTCATCTAACGGAACAGGTGATTGAACGTCTCCCGCAGCTCCCTCATGATTGCGTACTCGTAGATTTAGCCTCGGTAAAAAATAAGCCGCTGCAGGCCATGTTAGCTGCACACCGAGGTCCGGTACTGGGCCTGCATCCGATGTTTGGCCCTGATGTCGCTAGCTTAGCTAAACAGGTTGTCGTGTACTGCGATGGTCGTCAGCCTGAGGCTTATCAATGGTTGTTAGAACAGCTGCAGGTTTGGGGGGCTAGACTGCATCGTATTAGCGCCGTTGAGCACGATCAGAATATGGCGTTTATTCAGGCGCTGCGCCACTTCGCAACGTTTGCTTATGGTTTGCACTTGGCAGAAGAGAACGTACAGCTCGAACAGCTGCTTGCGTTGTCATCTCCAATTTATCGATTGGAACTGGTGATGGTTGGCCGTTTATTTGCGCAAGATCCGCAGTTATACGCAGATATCATTATGTCTTCGGAAAACAATCTAGCCCTTATAAAACGCTACTATAAGCGGTTTGGGGAAGCGATAGCCCTATTGGAGAGTCACGATAAAGCCGCGTTTATCGATAGCTTTAAAAAAGTAGAGCACTGGTTTGGCGATTATGCTCAGCACTTCCAAGCCGAAAGTCGTTCGCTATTGCGTCAGGCTAACGATAGCCGTAAATAAGTGATTGATACTTGAAATAAAAAGGCCCGCAGATGCGGGCTTTGTTATTTTGATCCAGACGTAAATTATACCGGAACCACGTTTTCGCTTGGGTAACATCCCAGTATTTTTTGCGAACGCGTAATTGCCTGTAGGTCCTTCAATGCTGCTTTCATGGCTGCATCGTTCATATTGGCCTGTACATCCAGATAAAACATCTCTTCCCAAGGATTACCGTTGATCGGGCGAGACTCCAGCTTAGTAATGACGATACTGTGCTCACGGAATACCAGCAACGCCTCAACCAGCGCACCTGATTGCTGGCCGGTAGCCATAATCAACGTTGTTTTGGCTGGAACCTGAGAGGTGACTTCAATCGCTTTGCGCGCCAGAACGATGAAACGAGTGATGTTTTGTTGTTGATTTGCCAGATTCTGCTCTAACGGCTGAAGCCCATACAATGAGCCGCCTGCTTCGCTACCGAGCGCTGCGGCGTGCGGTGAATTAAGCGCAGCAACTTTCTCCATTGCGGCTGCAGTGCTTTCACAGTACTCAATTTTCCAGTTTGGATACGCATTCAGAAATTGGCTGCACTGTTGGAATGGCTGTGGATGGCTATAAACAGTTTGAATATCGCTAAGATGTGTATCACCAGCCACGAGAATACAGTGATCGATCGGTATCGTTAATTCACCAACAATCGATAGACTAGTATGTTGCAACAGATCATAAACTTCATTTATCGAGCCTGAGCTGGTGTTTTCAATAGGCAATACGGCGAAGTCCGCCTGACCAGTTTCAACATGACTAAAGATATCTTGAAAACGATGGCATCCACATTCAATCAACTGCTCGAAATGACGAGCTGCATACTGGCGGGCTGCGAGGTGAGAGTAGGAGCCTTTTGGACCAAGAAAAGCAATTCGCGCTGACTTTTGTGTGGTGTGATTGTATTGATGCTGCAATAACGCCTGCTGAGTTAACACTGAATCTTCGATAATAAGCTGAAACAGACGAGTGATGTAGTGGCCATCAAGATTGAGCGCTTTGCCTTGTTCTGTCAGCGAATTGAGTAACTCACGCTCACGCTCTTTATCTCTAATGGGGCGATGGCTTTTTTGTTTGGCTCGGGCGACCTCTGCTGCGAGTTCTCGGCGTTCGCTCAATAGCGCGAGTAATTTGCTATCGACGGTGCTGATCTGCTCACGTATTGCCAATAATGGGTTATCTGTAGTCATATCGAGCCTTTCTTATATTGGAGCTGGTTGTATGTTGTATAGGATGAAAATGAAAAAAGCCTCCCAGTTGGGAGGCTTTTCTGTTTTTCTTCGCATGCTTTCTTTATACGGAAAAACGCCTCCCAATCAGGGGAAGGTAAAAAAGAATGCGAAGAGAAACAAAGATTGGGTCATGCTTGGCACCATAATTCGTTAGGAAGTCTCTCGTTAACTTACCTGTGTTACTTTTCTACTGTCAACAAAAAACGCGCCTCCTGGCGCGTTTAGTCGATAAGTCACTGGATGATGGATTTATTCTACGTCTTCTTCCGCTAAATTGGCCTCTTCTAGGTTAGCGTCTTTAACACTGGCACTAGCGCGACGTGCTTCACCTTTGTGTTGTACCTTATTGAGCTGACGTTCGAGCTTAGCAATCAGTTCGTTGATGGCGGCGTACATATCTTCATGTTTCGCGCTGGCAATCAACTGTCCGTTAGGCGTATTAATTGTGGCATCGGCAACATACAGTTTTGGCTCTTTAGACAAAATGATATGTGGATTGATCAGATGCGTTTGCCATTTTTCCAGTTTACTTAGACGGTCCTCGACATGTTGACGAATGGCAGTGGTGATTTCCATTTGTTTACTGGTGATACTAATAGTCATATACATACCTCTCAGTCTTTTCCGTCTTGGTAATTTTAGAATAACGCCGTTTTCAACAAAGTGTGAGACTAAAATCACGAATTTTTGTCACTTTTTGCAAAGATAAGTCGATTTGTGATTTTTGATAAGCCTAAGCGATTTAGGGCTTGAGTCAGGCGAGAAGAACCCGCATAGTGGGGAAATCGGGACAGAGAAAACGGTTAGGCTCCGGCTTTGCTACGGCCTAAAGATGACTTGGTTGGCCTCTCGTTTTTTCAACCGCATCTAACAGATACAAAAAAGGCAGCCACTGGCTGCCTTTTTACTATCCAACAAATTTGGCCTATTACGCTTTTGCTGGGTTCTCAGCAATAATTTTGGCGACTTTGTCGGCCTGAGCGGTCAGGTTCATCTGTTTGTACGCATTTTCCATCAACGGCAGCGCATCACGCGTTGCCTGAGTATCAGGATAGTTACGCAGCATATTTTCTACACGGTTAACAACAGCGACGTAGGCACCGCGTTTAGTGTAGTATTGTGCAACGGACAGCTCATATTTTGCCAAACGATCTTTCAGATAGACGAGGCGTTTGGTGGCATCTGCGCTGTACTGACTATTTGGATAGCGCTGAACCAGCTGACTAAAATCACGGAATGCCTGACGGGCATGCTCCGGATCGCGGTCAGAACGGTCAATACCGAAGAATCCCTGAAGCGCACTGTCATCCAACGCCATATCAGTTAGGCCGCGCATGTACAGGACATAATCAATATTAGGATGTGTTGGATTCAAACGCATGAAGCGGTCGATAGACGCCTGTGCCATCGGCAAATCAGCCGATTTGTAATAGGCGTAGATCAGATCCAACTGAACCTGCTGAGAATAAGGCCCGAACGGATAGCGGTTGTCTAACGCTTCCAGTTGCGTAATTGCGGCTTTAAAGTTACCGTCCTGCAACTTTTGCTGAGCGGTAGCATAAATTTCTGAAGGCGGATTATCAGGTACCGCATCTTTGGAACTGGAGCAACCTGCCAGCGCCAGGCTCAACGTGGCGGCAGCCACCAGATATTTCATACGCGTCATGACGTTTTGATTACCCTTTTTGTGTTGTTCCGGGAGACTCTCCGTTAAGCTCCCGACAAAGACCAGCTACAATAGCACATTATTTTAAACGGCAACGCCGAGAAAACCCAACGTTAACGAAAGAAACCCATATGGCACAACAAGTAGAACTAACCGCAACGGTGACGGAATCACAGCTTGGTCATCGTTTAGATCAGGCTTTGGCCGAATTGTTCCCTGATTATTCACGATCTCGTATAAAAGAGTGGATCCTTGATGATCGTGTCAAGGTTAACGGGAAAATTATCAACAAGCCAAAAGAAAAAGTGCTGGGTGGCGAAGAAATCGCTATTGATGCGCTAATTGAAGAAGAAGCACGCTGGGAACCGCAGAATATTCCATTAGATATCGTTTATGAAGATAGTGATATTTTGGTGATCAATAAGCCGCGTGATTTAGTTGTTCACCCAGGAGCTGGTAATCCTGATGGAACTATCCTTAATGCGTTGCTGTATTACTATCCGGAAATTGTTGACGTGCCGCGTGCGGGTATTGTTCATCGATTGGATAAAGACACCACCGGTTTAATGGTGGTTGCGAAAACCGTTCCAGCCCAGACCCGTCTAGTTGAGGCGCTACAAGCGCGTGAAATTACGCGTGAATATGAAGCGGTGGCGATTGGTACGATGACGGCAGGTGGAACGGTAGAAGAGCCAATTTCTCGTCATCCAACCAAACGTACACATATGGCCGTGCACCCGATGGGTAAACCAGCGGTAACGCATTATCGCATTATGGAACATTTCCGGGCGCACACGCGTTTACGTTTACGTCTAGAAACGGGACGTACTCACCAGATCCGTGTGCATATGGCTCATATCAGCCACCCGCTGGTGGGCGATCCTTTATATGGCGGCCGTCCTCGTCCACCTAAAGGCGCATCTGAAGAGTTCATTACCATTTTGCGTGGTTTTGATCGTCAGGCTCTGCACGCAACAATGTTACGTTTGTATCACCCTATCAGCGGTATTCAAATGGAATGGCACGCGCCATTACCTCAGGATATGGTTGATTTAATCGCTGCTTTACAGGCTGATACTGAAGAGTTCAAAGACGAAATGGATTGGTTATGAGTTCGTTGATCGTTCCCACATGGTCTGCGCCTGAAAATGTCGTCGCGTTTAACACCACCCGTAAGGGGGGTGTTAGCACTTCCCCTTACGATGGCCTAAATCTGGGGACGCATGTTGGCGATGATGCGGCGATTGTGGCTGAAAACCGTCGCTTACTGACTGAAATGTCTGGCGCGTCATCTGAACCTTTTTGGTTAGAACAGGTACACGGCGTTCGTGTTTTACGTCTGAATGCAGACAGCGATCGTACGGACAATCAGGCAGATGCTTCCTATACTGATGTGGCGGGGCAAGTCTGCACTGTGATGACGGCGGATTGTTTGCCGGTTTTATTTTGTAATCAGCAGGGAACAGAAGTTGCCGCAGCACATGCGGGTTGGCGTGGTTTATGCCAAGGTGTCTTAGAGCAAACTCTTGCCTGCTTTCGCTCTGCACCTGAAGATATTGTTGCATGGCTCGGTCCCGCTATCGGCCCCGAAATGTTTGAGGTTGGCGCTGAAGTGCGTGATGCATTCATGTTGCAGGATGTCGACGCTGAACAAGCCTTTGTGGCTAGGGGAGACAAATATCTAGCCGATATTTATCAATTAGCGCGTTTGCGTTTGCGCCGAGCGGGCGTACTCGACATTTCTGGCGGTGATTTATGTACCGTGAGCGATAAGTCCCGCTTTTTCTCATATCGCCGAGAGCCAGTCACTGGGCGAATGGCTGCACTAATTTGGTTTCGATAGCGTTATTCTTTAACGCTTTTTTTCTTCATTCACACTCTCTTTCCAAAAACTGTACCTAATGTTTGCCACTTGACTCATAACAAAAAGTAGTCATTTTCGTGCTAATTGACCTTGAAAAGTGTTGAGTAGACCTTATTTATTCTTCAGTAGAAACTTTGACACGTCTTGGAGGAATTATGCGTCTGGATCGCTTAACAAGTAAGTTCCAGCTTGCCCTCGCTGACGCCCAGTCACTCGCACTCGGGCGCGACAACCAATTTATAGAACCGGTACATCTGATGAGCGCATTGCTCAATCAGGAAGGGGGCACGGTTCGACCTTTATTAACATCTGCTGGTGTGAATACCGCAAGCCTGCGTCAGGAGCTTGAACAAGCTATCTCTCGCTTGCCGCAGGTAGAGGGCGCTGGTGGGGATGTTCAGCCATCAAATGAATTAATTCGCGTGCTGAACCTTTGCGACAAGCTGGCGCAAAAACGTAATGACACCTTTATTTCTTCTGAGCTGTTTGTATTGGCAGCATTGGAAGACCGAGGAAACCTCGGCGATATATTAAAAGCAGCGGGTGCCACAACACAAAAAGTCAGTACCGCCATTGAACAAATGCGTGGAGGCGAGAAAGTGGATGATGCAAATGCCGAAGACCAACGTCAGGCATTGAAAAAATATACTGTTGATTTAACTGAGCGAGCCGAGCAGGGCAAACTTGACCCAGTGATTGGCCGTGATGAAGAAATCCGTCGAACCATTCAGGTATTACAGCGTCGTACCAAAAACAACCCTGTTCTGATTGGTGAGCCTGGTGTGGGTAAAACCGCAATTGTTGAAGGTTTGGCACAGCGTATTGTTAACGGTGAAGTTCCTGAAGGTCTAAAGAACAAGCGTGTTCTGTCTCTGGATATGGGCTCGTTAATTGCCGGTGCCAAATTCCGTGGTGAGTTTGAAGAACGCTTGAAAGCCGTATTGAATGATTTGTCTAAACAGGAAGGCAGCGTCATTCTGTTTATCGACGAATTACACACCATGGTGGGTGCAGGTAAAGGCGATGGCGCAATGGATGCGGGTAATATGCTCAAACCGGCGTTGGCCCGCGGCGAATTACACTGCGTCGGTGCTACCACGCTGGACGAGTATCGCCAGTATATTGAGAAAGATGCTGCGCTTGAGCGTCGCTTCCAAAAAGTGTTTGTTGCTGAACCAACGGTAGAAGATACCATCGCGATTCTGCGTGGTTTGAAAGAACGCTATGAATTGCACCACCATGTACAAATTACTGATCCTGCTATTGTTGCGGCGGCAAACTTATCGCACCGTTATATTGCCGATCGTCAACTGCCGGATAAAGCCATTGACTTGATTGACGAAGCAGCATCAAGCATTCGTATGCAGATGGATTCTAAGCCTGAATCTCTGGATCGCTTAGAACGACGCATTATTCAGCTCAAACTGGAACAGCAGGCGCTGAATAAAGAATCTGATGACGCGAGTAAAAAACGCCTCGAGATGCTCAATGAAGAGTTAGAGCATAAAGAGCGGGAATACTCAGAGCTGGAAGAAGAGTGGAAAGCAGAAAAGGCGTCTCTGAGCGGTACTCAAAACATCAAAGCTGAAATCGAGCAGGCGAAAATCTCACTTGAGCAGGCTCGCCGAGTGGGTGATTTGGCTAAGATGTCTGAAATTCAGTACGGTAAGTTGCCTGGCTTAGAAAAACAGCTAGAAGCTGCGACTCAGTCTGAAGGCAAGACAATGAAGCTGCTGCGCAACAAAGTGACTGATGTAGAAATCGCCGAAGTGCTAGCACGCTGGACAGGGATCCCTGTGTCACGCATGTTGGAAAGTGAACGTGCAAAATTATTGCGCATGGAAGATGATCTCCATGAACGCGTAATTGGTCAGAACGAAGCTGTCGAAGCGGTTTCGAATGCGATCCGTCGTAGCCGTGCTGGTTTGTCAGACCCAAATCGCCCAATAGGTTCTTTCTTGTTCTTGGGGCCTACGGGGGTGGGTAAAACTGAACTGTGCAAAGCGCTGGCAAACTTCCTGTTTGATAGCGATGACGCAATGGTTCGTATTGACATGTCCGAATTCATGGAAAAACACTCGGTGTCACGCTTAGTGGGTGCACCTCCGGGATATGTTGGCTATGAAGAAGGTGGATATCTGACGGAGGCCGTACGCCGTCGTCCTTATTCTGTCATCTTGTTAGATGAAGTAGAAAAAGCGCATCCAGATGTTTTCAACATCTTGCTGCAGGTATTAGACGATGGACGACTGACCGATGGGCAGGGGAGAACTGTCGATTTCCGCAACACAGTGGTTATCATGACGTCTAACCTTGGCTCTGATTTGATTCAGGATCGTTTCGGTCAGCTTGATTACGGCGAAATGAAAGAGTTGGTCATGAGTGTGGTCTCACACCATTTCCGCCCTGAATTCATTAACCGTATAGATGAAACCGTTGTGTTCCATCCGCTGGATCAGAAAAATATCAAGGCAATTGCACGTATCCAGTTGGAACGTCTGTATCAACGTTTGGAAGAGAAAGGCTACAGCGTAACGATCACCGATGCTGCATTAGAACAGCTTTCAAAAGCAGGTTTCGATCCGGTTTATGGTGCGCGTCCGCTCAAACGTGCGATCCAGCAAGAAATCGAGAATCCGCTGGCTCAGCAGATTTTGTCTGGCAAATTAATACCGGGCAAAGC
The DNA here is from genome assembly GCF_001816025.1 of Hafnia sp. HMSC23F03. Lineage (NCBI taxonomy): Bacteria > Pseudomonadati > Pseudomonadota > Gammaproteobacteria > Enterobacterales > Hafniaceae > Hafnia > Hafnia sp. HMSC23F03. The sequence continues at coordinate 206 of NZ_KV824210.1, read as the reverse complement.
GATTACGCTAGATGTGGATGGCGATCAGATTATTGCCAAGCAGTAATAGGTCGTTAAGGCGTTGTTAGGACGCATTGAAAAGGCAGCCAAACAGGCTGCCTTTTTGTCATTGGTGAATATAAAAGCAAAACATGCGTAAAAATCATGCTTGATATCATTTTTTGTGTGAATTTTGCGCGGTTGAAAAGTTTTTTTAAATTAGGGGT
>NZ_KV824209.1:0-1017 GCF_001816025.1 Hafnia sp. HMSC23F03 | reverse complement strand
GGTAGCGAAATTCCTTGTCGGGTAAGTTCCGACCTGCACGAATGGCGTAATGATGGCCAGGCTGTCTCCACCCGAGACTCAGTGAAATTGAACTCGCTGTGAAGATGCAGTGTACCCGCGGCAAGACGGAAAGACCCCGTGAACCTTTACTATAGCTTGACACTGAACATTGAGCCTTGATGTGTAGGATAGGTGGGAGGCTTTGAAGTGTGGACGCCAGTCTGCATGGAGCCAACCTTGAAATACCACCCTTTAATGTTTGATGTTCTAACTCCGGTCCCTAATCGGGATTGAGGACAGTGTCTGGTGGGTAGTTTGACTGGGGCGGTCTCCTCCTAAAGAGTAACGGAGGAGCACGAAGGTTAGCTAATCACGGTCGGACATCGTGAGGTTAGTGCAATGGCATAAGCTAGCTTGACTGCGAGAGTGACGGCTCGAGCAGGTACGAAAGTAGGTCATAGTGATCCGGTGGTTCTGAATGGAAGGGCCATCGCTCAACGGATAAAAGGTACTCCGGGGATAACAGGCTGATACCGCCCAAGAGTTCATATCGACGGCGGTGTTTGGCACCTCGATGTCGGCTCATCACATCCTGGGGCTGAAGTAGGTCCCAAGGGTATGGCTGTTCGCCATTTAAAGTGGTACGCGAGCTGGGTTTAGAACGTCGTGAGACAGTTCGGTCCCTATCTGCCGTGGGCGTTGGAAGATTGAGAGGGGCTGCTCCTAGTACGAGAGGACCGGAGTGGACGCATCACTGGTGTTCGGGTTGTCATGCCAATGGCATTGCCCGGTAGCTAAATGCGGAAAAGATAAGCGCTGAAAGCATCTAAGCGCGAAACTTGCCTCGAGATGAGTCTTCCCTGAGACCTTGAGTCTCCTAAAGGAACGTTTAAGACTAAGACGTTGATAGGCTGGGTGTGTAAGCGTAGCGATACGTTGAGCTAACCAGTACTAATGATCCGTGAGGCTTAACCTTACAACACCGAAGGTGTTTTGGTTGAGAGACTAAGACGAAGA
>NZ_KV824208.1:0-2598 GCF_001816025.1 Hafnia sp. HMSC23F03 | reverse complement strand
ACGACGTTCTCATAGAGGGCCAGCGTGAAATTAATAGCCTGCGCGATGCGCTGGCCGGTGTGAGAGCATCATAAAGGAGGAGGGGCAGTGCCCCTCTTTTTTCGTCTGACACAGGCAATAAGGACGTCGCAGGCTCGGCTATCTATCGGCCAATCCCCGCAGGCTTGGCCTGACAATGAACCGCTCTCTGTTATTGCGGTGTTGTGACGGCTTACGCCGTGCCGCAACTTTAGCCCTGACGTGTCCGATGCAAGGGAGGCTTCGCCGCCGTCGCTATTTATGCCTCTTCCCGCTGTGATTTTCCCGTCGTTCGTGCGCTCAAGTTTCGCGCTCTCACCGTTCAACTCCCGCCGTCCAGAGGCGATGTGTGGAAGGACGGCGCCCTTGCATCGGCCACTCGCCGCAGGGCTGTCGTATCGGCACGGCGTAAGCCGGATCACAGACGACACTGACCTCGGAGGATTTTATTATGGGCAATGCAACCACCACACCTTCTGTCTACGTGGGCACCTACCACAAATACAACTGCGGCAGCATTTACGGCAAATGGCTAGATCTGACGGATTTTGACGACAGAGCCGATTTTTACGCGGCCTGTCAGGCGCTGCATGCCGGTGAGTCGGATGCAGAATTCATGTTTCAGGATTGGGAAAATATCCCATCACAGTTCGTCTCTGAAAGCGCTATTGACTGGGATTTTGTCGCCGCTTACCAACGCGCTGAAGCAGAAGGCAGCGAAGCCGCTTTTATCGCGTGGGCGGAGTATACCGGCCAGTGTGATTATGACGCCTTTGATGATGCGTATCGGGGCGAGGCAGAAAGCGAAGAAGACTATGCTCTGGAGATGGTTGAGGATAACGGCTTGCTCAATGAGGTGCCGGATCTACTTCGCTGCTACTTCGATTTTAAAGCCTATGCGCGTGACCTGTTCAGCAGCGGCTATGTTTTCCATGACGGTTATGTTTTCACAAACTAAATACTATGCGGCGGTGAAACCGCCGGTTAAGGATATAACGATGAAACTTGCGCCGGAAACCCGCGAAATATTGCGTCAATACAAGGCATTAATTAATGCACGTCGACGTGATTCCGGTCAGCGGGAACTGACGACCCCACAGGTCATGGATGAAATTTGTCACTACATGACTTGTCAGTGTGCTGTATATATTGGTGGTCATTTCATCTTACAGGGTGGCAAAGGGCAGTAAGTATGATGGCAGGCGTTCGGAGCGCCTGTCTGGCCGTGCCGAAACCCCGTGTGCGCTGTTGGCGCACGGGAAGGTATGCGGTGCTAACGCACCGCTTATCCTCCCGTTTCGTGATGTCAGGGTAGTGTGTTGCGTTTCCATTCCGACTATGACTGTTCTTCTTCCTCTCCATCTTCTCTTTCCGTTTCGTCTTTTCGATCTTCTTCTGGATATACATCCTTCTGCTGTTGGGTCTGTTTCGCTTATCTCTTCAAAATATACACAAGGGACTTTGGGGCACCCAAGGGCGTGCGCCGTTCCGACACACGACGACTGACACAACTAGTCGCGCCCAAACAAACGGGCACGCCAAGTTTTACGCAGCCACGCAAGGTGTCTGCGCCCATGCGGGGTAGAGCCGTTGCTGGCAGGTCAACAGAACCGCTTGCTGTGACCTGTTGGTCACGCCGCTTTCACTGCCGGCGCTAAGGGGGCCAGATAAATCTGGCCTCTTTCCGGTGTCCTTTCTTTACGCCCTATCCTGAGCGCTGTGTTTTCGTGGGTCAGCCTGCGTCAGGGGACGGAAAAGTCAACAGGCCGCGCCAGCGCTGGCCGCATTAATTTTTTTGTCCTCTCTAGTTCGTCTCAAAAAAATGAACGCACCCCCTGTGGACTTTACCGCCGCGCCTGTCGCTACCGTCTTCCCACGAAAAGCCCCTCGCCCCGGAAAAATCCGGCAGAGGGAAATACACCAGAAAGAAGCCAGAGGCTTCAAGGAGCAACATGATGGCGAGCAAAGGCGTTAATAAAGTGATTTTAGTGGGACATTTAGGCCAAGAACCCGAAGTACGCTACATGCCGAACGGTGGCGCGGTTGCCAATTTGTCACTGGCTACCTCAGAAACATGGCGCGATAAACAAACGGGCGAACCAAAAGAAAAAACCGAATGGCATCGCGTTGTGGTGTTTGGCAAGTTGGCTGAAATCGCAGGGGAGTACCTGCAAAAAGGTTCGCAAATCTACATCGAGGGTGCTTTACAGACCCGCAAGTGGACAGACACACAGGGCATTGAACGTTACACCACGGAAATTATCGTCAACGTGGGCGGCACAATGCAAATGTTGGGCAATCGTCGCGAGGCCAGTCAATCCCCCGCACCGCAGACCAGCGGTCAGCCACAACAACAGGCAGCAGCTCCCGCCGCTAAAAAGGCCAGCAAAGGCAAAAAATCCAACACCGCCGCACAGCCGGAACCTCAGCCGCCACAGACGGGGGAATTCCCGCCAATGGATTTTGACGATTCGATCCCATTCTAGGATTTACAGCAGCCCTGCGCCAGCAGGGCTATAGACACACAATCGGAGCCTAAATATGAGCAATAAGACGCCTGATTTACCTAACGATACCTTT
>NZ_KV824207.1:0-3228 GCF_001816025.1 Hafnia sp. HMSC23F03 | reverse complement strand
AATTCGTTTGCTTTATCACACAGCCTCAACTCCAGAGTTGGAAGCTGGAGCAAGCCATTAACGCCGATACGATATGTAGAGGATTAACAGAATTCTATTACGATACAAAATCTGGAAAAGGGCATTTCATACTGCCGGACTCATCTCTGTCACCAACCGGCCATCACACTCTACGGTATCCACTCCCCAACGTTGTGACACAAAGAACCGTCTATCGCTGGCAAGATCGCGTTCGTGATGAAACACACACGCATATAGCAACAGGCGCTCACGGTTTTGAATCGCTGTGCTGCTCTGAAATGCTGGCCGAAATGGTAGAAGAAGCACAGATGACAACCAATGGCAAAGTGACCTGTCCATTGTGTCAAATCATCTGGCAAGACTGCAGAGCATTTGAACCCGGTGACTTTATGGTTACGAGTACGGATAGATAGCATCACCAACGCAAAAACTTATTAATTAACATGATACTACTCTAAAAAAGGAGTAATAACAGACAGCCTCGTTTTATAAGTCCCCTCACCGCTTAAATATTGCCCCCTTCAAATACAAAATGAATACACATCTGGAATCAAAAATGACAACAGACACTACCGAATTACTTGGACACCTAGCATGGTGCGCACAAATTGCTCTTGGAATTGCTCGTCACGACAAGAAAGTGGCATCCCCTATTCAGGAACATCTCTTTTTGATGAATTGGTTGAGTATCGCTCAAAGAAAGAAGCTATTTTCAAAAGATATCGCGAGTGAAATTGACTATTTACTGCGCATTGGGAAGCAAGCGGGGATCATGGCCAACCTGAAACGAAAAATCATTTACATGTACAAATCATGCAACGAGGACATTAACACGCAAAGCGATTTGTTTCGGCTAACCTATGCCATCGAGCAGCTCAAAAACAAGGGATGGCAAAGCCATACTCTCTCTGCAGGTGACTGGAAAAAAGGATGGGTTGCCCCTTCTGAGCCGGCAATCTATATGGAATTACCCGCACTGGAAGCAGCTTATAATGATGAAGGAAAACAACTAAAGCCTTTACCTATTCGTGTTGAAGGTGATCTGGAGTACGCCACCAATATTCTAGCGAGTCTTCTGAGCTCTACCGTATTAGTCAAAGCCTCTCATAACGAACTACTGCTCACCCCCTAGCCCTTTAAGTTATGCGCCATCTTGGCGCATAACTTCCTTCCAATTATAAATACTCTCCACAAATATTTTCATTTACTCTCAATATCTTAATAGTCAAATCACAGCGTATAACGCTATGCTATCCGCATCTGATAACGCATGCCGTATGTATTCTCTGTTTGAAACCGGCGATGTTGAATTCGGTATCGACGCACAGAAACTACTGGCGGACATTGATATCGTAAAATCAGGTTTAATCAAACGTACCGCCCTCATTACAGGCCCTCGTAACGAAGTCATTCATGCTGGTAAAATATTACAGCGCTAAAAGGAAAATCGATGCCTAAACGTCACCCGACAAAGCCTACGGATGCAACGCTATTTTGCTTCTCAACCACTGCAGAGAAACATCACCAACTTGCACTTTCCCTTGAGGCTAAAGGTGCGTGGCGTCGAGCAGCCAGACAGTGGTTGGATTTGTTTGATTGTGTCAATGAAGACCATGAACGTGAGTATGCGGCCATGCGCCGCGAAAAATGTTTGATGGCCGCCGAGGAGTTGACGCGTCTCGCGCAAAGAGAGGCAAATAGGAAAGATAGCCTGTAATGCTGTATTCCTACCGCATGATATGAATATCGAGCAGTGACAAGTGAATTAACAGTCTGTCCGTGGCATAAACTCTAACACGGTAAATCCTTTTTCTTCCGGCAAAAAACGTACCGCAAACCCACACTCATCAATCAGGCGTGGCAAGCCTGAGATATCACCGGTAAAACGCAGAGGCAACGGTTTAACAAGCTCCCCCGCCCCATCAAACGAAGCATGCAACAAAGCTTTTGGCGTGTAGATCGCACTGGCCGCTGAAGAGGCTTTTCGGTAATTCTTCCATTCCTGTGGCGACAATAAGTAATCCAACCATCCCATCGTTTTTAGTGTTTCAACAAGATAGGTAAACCGGAATAACGCGCTTTTTTCCGTTAGAGCACCTGATCGAGAACGGTAGATATATTCAACCTTGTTGTACAACTTAGCCCCATAACCATATTTCTTCCCTTGGGCGATAAACCAGACAATGTCGTTGGCTACTATCTTGGGAAACAGATGACGTTTCTGCGCATTGGCCAGCCACTGCATGATAAAGAGATGCTCCTGCAAATCTGACGCTATCTTACCGGCACGGCGCGCCATTTTGACAGCAACTAACAGGCACCAACACATATGGGCTAACTCTGGGGAGGGATTTTTTTGATATAAAACGGTCAAAACGTATCTCCATATACAATAAGCTGGAGAATATCACACGCAGCATATCAGGCCCAAAACCCCGCATTTTCTAAGTGTGATATCATAGACATATCAATATTGAGAGTCTGTATCGATGAAGAAGAAAAACAGCACGCCTACGCCTCATGATGCGACCTTCCGCCAGTTCCTCACACAGCCGGAAATCGCTCGGGATTTTATGGAGATCCATCTTCCCGCAGAGCTGCGCGCAATATGCGACCTCAGTACGCTAAAGCTTGAGTCAGGCTCCTTTGTTGAGGATGACCTTCGCCAGTATTTTAGTGATGTGCTTTACAGCGTGGAGACGGTTGAAGGTACGGGCTATGTGCATGTTTTAATCGAGCATCAGAGCTCACCCGATATTCACATGGCCTTTCGTATGACCCGCTATGCCATCGCAGCTATGCAACGCCATCTCGACGCGGGCCATAAGAAACTGCCACTGGTGATACCAATATTATTTTATGTCGGCAAGCGTAGCCCGTATCCCTATACGACACGCTGGCTGGATGAGTTTGATGACCCAGAGCTTGCTGCGAATGTCTACGGCGGAGCCTATCCGCTGGTTGATGTCACCGTGATCCCTGATGATGAAATCATGGGCCACCGCAGCATGGCAGCACTCACCCTGCTGCAAAAACACATTCATCAACGCGATATCGCCACCCTGACGGACCGACTGGTAACGTTATTGATGGCCGATTATCTCTCTTCACCGCAGGTGATAGCGCTGATACACTACCTAGTACAAGCAGGCGAGTCTGCAGACTCTGAAGCTTTTGTTCGCGAACTGGCACAGCGTGTGCCGCAAC
>NZ_KV824206.1:0-28344 GCF_001816025.1 Hafnia sp. HMSC23F03 | reverse complement strand
ATAAATTGATCGTTTGCTGCATTCCACAGCAAAAACCCGCTTTATACCCGTTTGTGCACAAACTTATCCACAGATATAAGGATCCACCCATTGAGTTTTCACAAGCGCACGATAGTATTGGGTGTATCTATTCTTCTTTTGGCGCACTTTTTATGTCTCTTTCTGTTCGTCCTTACCTCTCTTTACACCCAAAGATCGCAAATCGCGTATTTATTGATCCCACCAGCACCATTATTGGTGCAGTCGATCTGGCAGATGACGTGAGCATCTGGCCACTGGTTGCGATCCGGGGAGACGTTAACTATGTATCCATCGGTGCACGATCCAATATTCAGGATGGAACCGTTATTCACGTCACTCACAAATCAGAGGGTACTCCGGAGGGCTTGCCAACGATTATTGGTGAGGATGTTACCGTTGGACATAAAGCTATGCTTCATGGCTGTACGATAGGAAATCGAGTTCTCGTTGGAATGGGGAGCATCATTCTGGACGGCGCAATAATAGAAGACGATGTCATCATTGGTGCTGGTAGTTTAGTTTCACCAGGAAAGCGGTTAGTCAGCGGATATATGTACTTTGGAAGCCCCGCCCGTCAGATCCGTCCGTTAAGCGAGGAAGAGAAAGCGGGATTACTGTATTCAGCCAATAACTATGTACGTTGGAAAGACGACTATCTCTCACAACCAGAAATCCATATCCAACCATCGTCGTTGTAATCTTCGTTCAGGATCTTTTGCTCCGCTAAATCTTCAAGATCCCAGCGTAGCGATCTGAATAGCGTCAGAGGATCATGATTCACCGGATCCTCTGCCATTCGTTTAAGCTCGTCTATATAGATAGCACAGCATATTTGAAAACCATTGCTCGTTGCGGGAAAGAAGACGGCTCTCTTCTTAGCATCCCATTCTTCTTGGTCCGGAAACTGTATCGCTTGGTTCATCGTGATGATTCTTCACGCATGACGTTGAGCACCGATGAAATTTCCGGCATCACGCCATTCCACAGCAAGAATGCATGAGCCGCTTGCCCCACGAGCATCCCAAAGCCATCCGCTAGTTGATTTGCGTCATGTTCTTTAGCCCAAGAAAGGAAAGGGGTCAGCCCTTTCTGGTAGAACATATCGTAGCAAGCAGTATTCTCATCAATAACTTCAGTGGAAATCTGTGGGATTTCGCCGTGAATGCCTGAAGCCGTGGCATTAATTATGAGATCAAATCGCCTTCCTGACAGTTCATTGAATTCAGCCGCGTCAATATTTCCCAAATGACTAAAGACCTTAGCCAACTCTTCAGCTCGACTATAGGTTCTATTGGCAATGGTAAGATCACAGTCTAACGATAGGAGCGGTTGAATAACGCCGCGTGCGGCACCACCGGCCCCTAACAGGAGCACTGTAGCCTCGGGGGCAATCATCCCCAAACGCTCAAGATCACTGAGTAAGCCAATGCCGTCCGTGTTGTCGCCCAATAGACGACCATCATCCAAGAGTTTTAACGTGTTAACGGCTCCAGCTAATGAAGCTCTTTCGGTTAATTCATCTGCGAGCCCGTAAGCTTGCTCTTTGAATGGCGTCGTAATATTTGCGCCCCCCCCTCCACCAGCAAAAAATGCCTGAATACTCTTTGAGAAATCATCAACAGGGGCTAACCGAGTTTCATAATTAAGAGCAATACCCGTCTGCTGGCTAAACAGCTGATGGATACGCGGTGACTTACTGTGTTTAATCGGATTACCAAAAACCGCAAACTGTTTCATCTGTCTTATCCCTGCCTAAACAATTCGCCAGTCAGTGCATCACGGATTTCTGATGGGTTTAAACGCCCTCCCACTTCTGCATCAACAACAGGAAACGCATCGCCAAACTGCAGACGAACCTCTTGCGCCGTACGGCAAGGTTCCAGACCGCTCAGATTAGCACTCGTTGACACGAGCGGCTTACCAAACTGTAAGCACAGGTTTTGGACTACAGGATGATCGCTAACACGTACCGCAATAGTAGAGAAACGGCCTCTGAGCCATTGAGGCGTCGTTGCTTTAGCTGGCATCACCCATGTCACAGGACCAGGCCAATACGAAAAGACTTCTTCACGTCTTTCACCCGATAATTTCGCATCATCAACATATGGCAGCAGTTGCTCATAGTTTGCGGCAATTAGAATGAGCCCCTTTTCCCACTGGCGCTGTTTTAGATCGAGTAGTGCATGCACAGCGAGTTCACTGTCAGGATCGCAACCTAAACCAAAAACGGCTTCTGTAGGGTAAGCCACAACCTTTTCATTTTTTAGCGCATTGAGCACGTTCGCTAGCGATGATTCTTGTTCTTTTTTCATTATCTTCTATTCGGTTACTACGGCCTTGCCGCAGAGTTTACTCGCACAAAATAGCTTAATGCCCTGAGCTGTGCGCTTTTCAACCAGCAATGGATAGTGGCAGTAGCGACACTCTCCTTCCACTGGCTTTAGATTGATTGCAAACTGGCATTCAGGATATCTATCGCAAGCGTGAAAAACTTTTCCATAACGGGATTTTCTTTGTAGGAGTTTTCCCTGCTGGCATTGAGGACAGGTTATCGAGGTTGTGTCAGGTTTATCGATCACCTCAGTATGATCACATTCAGGATACTCGCTACAGCCGATAAACATGCCGTAGCGCCCCTGACGCAAAACCAGTGTTGAACCACATTTCGGACACAGTTGACCATCCAGAATTTTGACCACGTGTCCATCTGCCTGTGGTTTTAGCGGACGAATGAACTGGCATTCTGGATAACGGGAACAACCTAAGAACGGCCCATGCTTACCACTGCGAATCACTAATTCCGCGCCGCAGTCTGGGCAGTTCTCAGTATTTTTGACAGCAAGCAGTGTTGCCTGACTCATAAATAGTTTCTTAATTCATCGGGTAACTGCTTAATGCAGGTAGCCCTCATTAACTTCAAACAACAGTTCTTCCATCTGTTCGTAAGCATGCTCATGACCCGGCACATTAAACAGCACCATTAGCACGACCCACTTCAAATCTTCAAGATCGAACTGATCCGCATCCAGCGCCATCACACGATCAATGACCATTTCTCTCGTTTCTGGAGTTAACACCTGTATTTGTTCAAGGAAGAGCAGAAACCCTCGGCATGCACTATCGAGACGTATCATCTCGTTATCCGTATAAATACGCATCACATGAGGATCCGCGCATGAAATATACGGCAGAGCATCAGCTTCCTGCATCATAGCAAGCTTTTCTAACCAACCGAGGGCACTATAGATATCTTCCCGTTCAAACCCCGCACGCGTTAAATCATCGGTTAACTTATCTTGATCAACCTGCATTCCTGATGCTGTGTGGATATAGGTTTCAAACAGGTACATTAATACGTCGAACATGGCTAGCCCTCTTCAGTCGGACATAACCGCCGGACACAGCTTTAATCCATCCTGCTAACTCCAGGTCGAGCAGAGCGACAACGACCTCTGGCACAGGTTGGCCGACTCGTTCGGCGACGACGTCAACAGATGTCACCTCATATTCTACGTTAGCCAACACATCGGCAAATGGCAATTCTACTTCGCCTTGCTCAGGATAAATAATTTCGACGTTAGGATTGGGCAACCAATGCAAACCACCTAATTGCTCAATAATATCATTGGGATGGGCGACTAAGTAGGCACCTTGTTGGATGAGCCAGTTAGCACCGGCACTCTGCAAACTGTCGATTGAGCCGGGGATCGCAAACACATCTTTTCCCTGTTCTATCGCGCAACGCGCGGTGATCAAGGAGCCACTCTTCTCCGCCGCCTCAATGATGAGCACACCATCACTTAATCCACTGATGATACGATTTCGTCGCGGAAAGTATTCAGATCTTGCTCTGGTACTGGGTGGAAATTCGGAAATAATCGCGCCATTGTTTTCGACAATACGTGCGGCCAAATGCTCGTGACACGTCGGATAAAGCTGCGCAATACCACATCCGAGCACCGCAATCGTTGTACCAAGAGACTCAAGACATGCACGATGTGCGATTCCATCAATACCGAGCGCCAAACCACTGGTTATCACTAATCCTGATGCAGCAAGCTCGCCAGCAAAATAGGTGGCACAAGTCTCCCCGTAGTCGCTATACCGACGGCTACCGACAACGGCAATTTGCGCTTGTGAAAGACATTCGACGTTTCCCTTAACAAACAATACGGCCGGTGGATTAGCAATATTCTTTAGTTTTTCAGGATAGCGTGAATCATCATAAGCAATAAGATAATTTCCCTGCTGTACTAGCCAAGATAAATCAGCCTCTAGGTGCTCAGATGAAAGGAATTTTTGTGCTTGAGCTGAGGTGAGCCCTAATTTCCTCAACAGAAGAATATTGGGTGCCTCATTAGTGAACCGTTTAACAATATGAATACACTGCGGCAAAGCAATTTTTTGCAGGCGGCTTAGCCGCAACCAAGTTTCCTGAGCATCCATATCCGTCCCTTGCGCAGCCTGCACCTATGTGTTCAATAGGTGAACAATACTGTCAATCAAGGCCGGAAATGTCTAGAATAGTAAGTGACAATCATTCCACTACTCAGAGACAGATCGAATAATTTATGGCGGTATTGCAGGTATTACATTTCCCCGATGAGCGGCTCCGCACTGTTGCGCAGCCTGTAAAAGAAGTTACGCCCGAAATTCAGCGTATCGTTGATGACATGTTTGATACCATGTACGCGGAAGAAGGTATTGGTCTGGCGGCCACTCAGGTAGACGTTCACCAGCGTATTATCGTCATCGATGTGTCTGAAAATCGCGATCAGCGTTTAGTCCTGATCAATCCAGAATTGCTATCAAGCGACGGTGAAACCGGCATTGAAGAAGGCTGTCTGTCGGTTCCAGAACACCGAGCGCTCGTCCCTCGCGCTGAGCGTGTGAAGATTCGCGCATTAGATCGCGATGGAAAACCTTTCGAACTGGAAGCCGATGATCTTCTCGCTATCTGTATTCAACACGAGATGGATCATTTGATCGGAAAACTGTTCGTTGATTATCTCTCTCCTCTGAAGCGTCAGCGTATCCGTCAGAAGCTGGAAAAGCTGTATAAACAGCAGGCCAGAGGCTAATTAGCTCATTATTAGCAGGAAACAACATTGTCTGATTCTTTGCGTATTATTTTTGCGGGAACTCCCGATTTTGCGGCGCGTCATCTAGACGCGCTTTTGTCTTCGCAGCATCAAATCGTTGGCGTTTTTACCCAACCAGATAGGCCTGCAGGTCGTGGCAATAAACTCACCCCGAGCCCTGTTAAGGTTTTAGCCGAGCAGCATAATTTACCTGTCTTTCAGCCCGTATCTCTGCGCCCAGAGGACAACCAGAAGCTGGTTTCCGATCTTAACGCCGATGTGATGGTCGTCGTAGCGTATGGGTTAATCTTGCCTAAGGCCGTGTTGGATATGCCACGTTTGGGCTGTATCAACGTGCATGGTTCCCTGCTGCCTCGCTGGCGTGGCGCAGCGCCTATTCAGCGTGCCCTATGGGCCGGTGATGCTGAAACAGGTGTCACTATTATGCAAATGGACGTTGGCTTAGATACTGGCGATATGCTGCATAAAGTGTCCTGTCCAATCACCGCTCAAGATACCAGTGCAACGCTATACGATAAGCTGGCTGATATGGGGCCTCAAGGGTTGCTCGTTACGCTCGCGGCGTTAGCCAACGGTACTGCAACGCCTGAGAAACAGGATGAAGCGTTGGTGACCTATGCTGAGAAACTAAGCAAAGAGGAAGCCCGCTTAAACTGGACTCTTTCTGCTGCACAGCTTGAACGTTGCGTTCGCGCGTTCAATCCATGGCCAGTAAGCTTCTTCATGATTGATAACCAACCGGTAAAAGTTTGGCAATCTCAGGTTATAGCAGCCGAGCATAACCAAGTTCCGGGGACTATCATCAGCGCCGACAAAAATGGCATTGCCGTGGCAACCGCCGAGGGGCTCTTGCTGATGACCCAGTTACAGCCTTCCGGCAAGAAAAGCATGTCCGCGCAGGATTTACTCAATTCTCGCCGCGAGTGGTTCATTCCAGGTAATTGCCTAGAATAATTCCATTAGTCATTGTAAAAAGGGCCCAATGGGTAATGCTGGTCACTTAAGCGCGATTTTAGGGGAAGTACACCGATGGGGTCGTAGCAGCTTTAGCTGCCGGAGCGCCCCGCGGTGTGCTAGCCCCGTGTATCTCGATCTCTTAAACGATCAGCATTAGGCCCAATGGGCCCTTTTTGTTTGAAATTGATGCTAATCCGTCTCTAAACTTCAAACCCGCCCCCTATTCGCGGTAAACTTCGCGCCATATTCTAAATTATTTATTTATGCTGCAATGGTCAGCCTTACGCTATGAAAAATACTCCATATAATCTGCGTGCTATTGCTGCCAAAGCGCTTGGTTCAGTGCTTGACCAAGGACAGTCTCTCAGCACGGTGCTTCCGGCCCTAAGCAAAGAAGTCAGCGAGAAAGACCGTGCACTGCTACAAGAGCTTTGCTTTGGCGTTCTACGTGTTTTACCGCAGTTGGAATGGTATATCCAACAGCTGATGGCGAAGGTACTCACTGGTAAGCAGCGGTCATTGCATTATCTAATCATGGTTGGGATCTACCAACTGGTCTATACCCGCATTCCTCCACATGCAGCCTTGGCCGAAACGGTCAATGGGGCCGTCGCATTGAAACGCCCTCAACTAAAAGGGCTGATCAATGGTGTTTTACGTCAGTTCCAGCGTCAGGAAGACCAGCTAAAAGAACGCGCACAGAATAACGAATGCCGTTTCCTACACCCTTCGTGGCTGCTAAAACGTTTACAACAGGCTTATCCGCAGCAGTGGGAGTCCATTGTTGATGCCAATAACCAACGCCCACCTATGTGGTTACGCGTCAACCGCCTCCATCACACGCGCGATGAATATTTAGCGTTACTGGCTAAAGCTGAATTCAATGCATTTGCACATCCACAATTCCCAGATGCAATTTGCCTCGAAGAGGCTTCTCCCGTCGGTCGCCTCCCAGGATTTGAGCAAGGCTGGGTAACCATTCAGGACGCCAGTGCTCAGCACTGTGTCGATCTGCTTGATCCGCAAAATGGTGAACAGATCCTCGATCTTTGCTGCGCTCCCGGAGGGAAAACCACGCATATTCTGGAAGCGGCACCAAAGGCACATGTTCTTGCCATTGACGTTGATGAAAATCGGCTGAAGCGCGTGAAAGAAAACCTACACCGTTTACAACAACAGGCCGAGGTAAAATGCGGTGATGGGCGTTATCCTGAGAATTGGTGCGGGGACAAGCAATTTGATCGTATCTTGCTAGATGCCCCTTGCTCCGCAACCGGAGTGATCCGTCGTCACCCTGATATCAAATGGCTGCGTCGCGATCGTGATATTGCTGAATTGGCGGCTCTACAGAAAGAAATTATCGAGGCCATCTGGCCACATCTGAAATCCGGTGGAGTCATGGTTTATGCTACCTGCTCCGTTTTACCTGAAGAAAATGCTCAACAGATGCGCGAGTTTCTAGCCCGCCATCCAGAGGCCCAGTTGGTGACTACCGGAGATCAAGAGAATCCGGGGCAACAGCATCTTCCCCATGCTCAGGATGGCGATGGGTTCTTTTACGCTAAGCTGATTAAGGCATAACAGTGTCTGCCTGCGGACGACACAGGCTTATAAATAGCGCGAACCAGAGAACACAATGAAGATAATCATTCTTGGCGCCGGGCAAGTCGGCGGCACACTGGCAGAAAATCTCGTCGGCGAAAACAACGATATCACCATCGTCGATACGAATAGCGATCGCCTGCGCCAACTGCAAGATAAATTCGACTTAAGAGTGGTGCAGGGCCATGGCTCTCATCCACGCGTATTGCGTGAAGCCGGAGCAGACGATGCGGATATGCTTGTCGCTGTCACCAGCTCAGATGAAACCAATATGGTCGCCTGTCAGGTTGCCTATTCATTATTTAATACACCAAATCGAATCGCGCGCATCCGCTCAACGGAGTATATCCGTGAAAACGAGCGTTTGTTTAATGCCGAAGCCGTGCCGATAGACCACCTTATTTCTCCAGAGCAGTTGGTGACAGACTATGTGTATCGGCTGATTGAGTACCCTGGTGCATTGCAGGTCGTCAATTTTGCCGAAGGAAAAGTCAGCCTCGCAGTGGTAAAAGCCTACTACGGTGGCCCACTGGTTGGTAACGCGCTCGCATCCCTTAAAGAACATATGCCGCACATTGATACCCGTGTCGCCGCTATTTTCCGCCAAGATCGTCCGATTCGCCCACAAGGCTCTACTATTATTGAAGCCGGTGACGAAGTATTTTTTGTCGCCGCATCTCAGCATATTCGCGCCGTGATGAGCGAGCTTCAGCGTTTAGAAAAACCTTATAAACGCATTATGATTGTCGGCGGCGGTAACGTAGGCGCTGGATTAGCTCATCGTTTAGAAAAAGACTACAGCGTTAAACTGATTGAACGTAATCAGCAACGCGCTGCCGAGCTTGCCGAAATGCTACATGACACCATCGTGTTCTACGGTGATGCTTCTGACCAAGAGTTGCTGACTGAAGAGCATATCGATCAGGTTGATGTATTTATCGCTCTAACTAACGATGACGAAGCAAATATCATGTCTGCGATGTTAGCCAAGCGTTTAGGGGCTAAGAAAGTCATGGTACTCATCCAGAGAAGCGCCTATGTCGATCTGGTGCAAGGTAGTGTTATCGATATCGCCATTTCGCCACAGCAGGCAACGATCTCTGCACTGCTTGGACATGTACGTAAAGCAGATATCGTCAGTGTATCCTCGTTGCGCCGCGGTGTGGCTGAAGCCATTGAAGCCATCGCACATGGGGATGAGAGCACTTCAAAAGTTGTTGGCCGCAAAGTCGAAGAAATAAAACTTCCGCCGGGTACAACGATTGGCGCCATTGTTCGTGGAGATGACGTCATTATTGCTAATAGCGAGTCGAAAATTGAACAGGGCGATCACGTCATCATGTTCTTAACCGACAAAAAGTTTATTACAGACGTTGAGCGCTTGTTCCAACCAAGCCCATTCTTCTTATAGCCGCAGATATGGTCAACTATCGTTCTATTCTCTACATCTTGGGGATGATGCTCTCAAAGGTCGCCCTCTTGATGTATATACCGACTATCTACGCGCTATTCACCGGCAGCGGTGGCGTTTCTGAATTTCTACAGTCGGTGATTATTACCCACGTCATCGCCATTATTCTTATCGCTCAAGGACGCGGGCAGAAATTTTATCTACGTATTCGGGACATGTTTCTAACCACGACGCTTGCCTGGATCACCGCCTGCTGCTTCGGTGCGTTACCTTTTGTGTTTATTAAGCACATCGCGTTTACCGATGCCTTTTTCGAAACAATGTCTGGGCTCACGACGACCGGCTCTTCGGTTTTATCTCATCTAAATCAGATGGAGCCTAGCGTTCTGCTCTGGCGTTCATTGCTCCAGTGGATGGGCGGCGTTGGCTTTATCGTTATGGCCGTCGCAATCCTACCTTTTCTCGATGTGGGTGGAATGCGGCTATTCCATACCGAATCGTCGGATTGGTCAGAGAAAAGCTCACCGCGGATGAAAGACGTGGCCAAAAGCATTATGGGCGTTTATGTGGTGCTCACATTCCTGTGCTACTTTGGTTTTCGCTATGCGGGAATGGACAACTTTGATGCAGTTAACCATGCCTTTGCCACTATCTCTACGGGTGGGTTCTCCACCAATGACTTATCCATGGCGGCCTATTCGAAACTCGCCCAGTGGAATGCAACGCTATTTATGTTTCTAGGGTCGCTGCCCTTTTTATTATTTGTGCAGTGCATTCGGCAACGAAGTGGAAAACCCTTATGGCGAGATCAACAGCTTGTGGGATTCACACGCTTTGTGGTTATCGTCGGCATGATCATCACCCTATGGCTATGGCATAAAAATATATTCAGCTTCACTGACAGTCTGAGAATCGCATTCTTTAATCTGATAAACATTTTATCTACCACGGGCTACTCCTTAGGAAACTTCGATCTGTGGACCCCGTTGACCACGGTAATTTTTGCCTCAGTGATGCTACTGGGTGGATGTTCAGGCTCAACCGCTGGCGGCATAAAAATGTTTAGGATGCAGATTTGCTTTGAAACTCTGCATATCGAAGTACGTAAACTCATCCATCCTAACGCGATATTTCCACGGCGCTATAACAATCGCCCCATTACGAATGAGGTCAGCCGTTCGGTGATTGCCTTTATGATGGCGTTTATAGGGATCACGATTGTCATTGCAGGGATTTTGGGAATGAGTGGCGTTGATGCGCTATCAGCTATCACCGGCGCAATGACCGCAATGGCCAATGTGGGGCCCGGAATGGGACCGGTTATTGGCCCTAGCGGTAACTTTGCGTCGTTGCCTGATATTGCCAAATGGGCCTTATCGATAGGAATGCTTTTGGGGCGCCTCGAGGTCATGACAGTTATTGTGCTAATGTTTCCTGCTTTCTGGCGTACTTAAATTTGCGTCCGTATTTTGTCAATTAATGCTATGTTTGTTAAACTTGTGTTATTGATTTTAAAAGGGGTGCGCTATGAGTTTATTAAAAGAGTTTCGTGAATTTGCCATGCGTGGCAACGTTGTCGATTTAGCCGTCGGTGTTATCATCGGTGCCGCATTTGGTAAGATTGTCTCATCTTTGGTCGCCGATATTATTATGCCACCGCTGGGTTTGCTGATTGGCGGCGTTGATTTCAAACAGTTTCATTGGGTCATCCGCGCAGCGGAAGGTGCTACGCCCGCTGTTATCATGAACTATGGCCAGTTTATTCAAAATATCTTCGATTTTGTCATTGTGGCCTTCGCTATTTTCTTAGCCATTAAACTCATGAACAAAATGCGTCGCCAAGAAGCAGAAGAACCAGCAGCGCCGCCAGCGCCAACCACAGAAGAAAAACTGTTGACTGAAATTCGCGACTTACTGAAACAGCAACAAAAATAATACATTAGAAGAACAGAAAAGCCGCTCTGAGCGGCTTTTTTATTGGTTGCTAGCAGAAAGGAAACTGTAGGTAAAATACATAAGAAATTAATGAATTTTACCTACAGCCTCCCAACTGCCTTTTTTACCGTGCTTGGCTTTGCGATTATAGCTGCCTTTGCCTTTACTATTTTTTTCTACGCGTGGCTTAAACAAGGGGTCGTGTAAAAGCGCTTGAATAGCATTATCCGTAATGACACCTTTGGTATGCTGATACTTAGTCATGATTTCCTCACTAACAATATGAAGGTTTAGGGTAATAACCCCGCAAATCTATACGCATCAATCTTTCCGCCGCACCTTGTTCTAGGGCCTCAAGAATTGAACAATAGGTACTGGTATGAGCTTTTCCGCAACAGGCATCGCTCAAACGTCTGAGTGATTGACGCATCAATTCCAACTCATGGATCTTACTTTCTACCTCAAGCAGTCTGGCATCAACGATAGATTTAGACTCTTGGCAGGTATGGTGCTTCGGATCGACTCTGATCGATAACAGCTCACGGATCGACTCCAATGTAAAACCCAGTTGCTTAGCATAACGAATAAAACGCAACCGTTGAAGATCGTGATCGGTATAAAGACGATACCCACCTTCGGTTCGAACTTCATGGTCCATCATCTTTTGCTTTTCGTAATAACGCACTGTATCAGGCGTTACTCCCGCTAACTTCGCTAGCTGCCCAATGCGATACATAACCTATCATCTCCCAATTAGAAACGTTGTGCAAAATGCTCGGCATACTCTGCATGCAAAAAATCTGTGCTCATGCCAGCCTGCTGTAAACGAAACTCCAACAGTGCCAGTTTCTTATTAAGCTCGCTGTAATCAGGATGCTCGCGAGATAGCCCCCTTAGTATTGATGCGATCGTTGCCGCCTCGTTCCGTTGCTCTATTTCAGGCGGTAAACACCCCGCATTCTTCAAAAGCCGGTAGCCAGTACGTAATTCAGCGGGAACATGAGAATCGTCATCCAGAACCAAAGGTTTACCTTCTCCGGACAAATTATTTAATTCTCCGCGCTTTAACGCGGCGTTGATGTGGCGTTCAGCCCATTCATCCACTAAGAACATAAATTTATCCTCAATAACATCTGTATATAGCTTAATCAGGATAGTGATAAAAAAGAAGAGATATGCGAGGAGCACAGCAGAACATGATGAATTTTAGGTATAAAAAAGCCGGGCCTAAGCCCGGCATTTTCATGCTTCTACAGATTACTCTGCAGTTGCTTCTGCATCAGATACAGAACGATCAACGAGTTCGATGTAAGCCATCGGCGCGTTGTCGCCTGCACGGAAGCCACACTTAAGAATACGAGTGTAACCACCGGCACGGCTCGCGAAACGCGGGCCTAGCTCGTTAAACAGTTTTGCCACGATCTCGTTATCACGAGTACGGGCGAATGCCAGACGACGATTAGCAACGCTGTCGGTCTTGGCAAGAGTAATCAGCGGCTCAACCACGCGACGCAGCTCTTTCGCTTTCGGCAGGGTCGTCTTGATGATTTCATGACGAACCAAAGAGCCGGCCATATTGCGGAACATAGCTTGGCGATGGCTGCTGTTACGGTTCAGTTGACGACCACTCTTACGATGGCGCATGACCTTATCCTTCTCAGTAAAACCTTAACCTGTGACCTAGTTACTCGTCAGCAATGCTAGCTGGCGGCCAGTTTTCGAGGCGCATGCCCAGAGACAGACCACGTGAAGCCAGCACGTCTTTAATCTCAGTAAGAGATTTTTTACCCAAGTTCGGCGTTTTCAGCAACTCAACTTCGGTACGCTGTACTAGATCACCGATGTAGTGGATAGCTTCTGCCTTGAGGCAGTTAGCAGAGCGGACAGTCAATTCCAGATCGTCAACAGGGCGCAGCAGGATCGGATCGAACTCCGGCTTCTCTTCTTTAACTTCCGGCTGACGTACATCACGTAAGTCAACGAAAGCTTCAAGTTGTTCAGCCAAGATAGTTGCCGCACGGCGGATTGATTCTTCCGGATCAATCGTGCCATTGGTTTCCATCTCGATAACCAGCTTGTCCAGGTCGGTACGCTGTTCAACACGAGCCGCTTCAACATTGTAAGCAATACGCTCTACAGGGCTGTAGCAAGCATCGACTAACAGACGGCCGATCGGGCGCTCATCTTCTTCCGAATGAATTCGGGCAGAAGCCGGCACATAACCACGACCACGCTGAATTTTGATACGCATGCTAATTGATGCATTTTCATCAGTCAGATGGCAGATCACATGCTGCGGCTTGACGATTTCAACATCACCATCATGGGTGATATCGGCTGCAGTCACAGGGCCAATGCCAGACTTATTCAGGGTAAGAATAACTTCATCTTTGCCTTGAACTTTCACCGCCAGCCCTTTCAGGTTGAGCAGGATTTCCAGGATATCTTCCTGTACACCTTCTTTGGTGCTGTACTCATGCAGTACACCATCAATCTCAACCTCGGTCACCGCGCAACCCGGCATAGATGAAAGCAGAATACGGCGCAGTGCGTTACCAAGAGTATGGCCAAAGCCACGCTCTAACGGCTCAAGGGTCACCTTGGCGTGCGTCGAACTCAGTTGCTCGATATCTACCAGGCGCGGTTTTAGAAACTCTGTCACAGAACCCTGCATTGTGTCCTCTCTTTGGTACTAAGCTTTACTTAGAGTAAAGCTCGACGATCAGGTGTTCGTTAATGTCCGCAGACAGGTCGGAACGTTCAGGATTACGTTTGAACACACCTTCCATCTTAGCAGCATCAACTTCCAGCCAAGTCGGCTTTTCACGCTGCTCAGCCAGCTCCAGAGCGGCCTTCACACGAGATTGCTTTTTAGCTTTCTCACGTACGCTGACTACGTCATTAGGAGATACCTGATAAGAAGCGATGTTAACAACGCGACCATTTACTACGACTGCTTTATGGCTAACCAGCTGACGTGCTTCTGCACGAGTGGCACCGAAGCCCATACGGTAAACGACGTTGTCCAGACGACCTTCCAGCAGTTGCAACAGGTTTTCACCGGTGTTGCCTTTCAGGCGGGCTGCTTCTTTATAATAGTTACGGAACTGACGCTCCAGAACGCCGTAGATACGACGAACTTTTTGCTTCTCACGTAACTGAACACCGTAGTCAGACAGACGCGGTTTACGCGCACCGTGCTGGCCAGGTGCCTGCTCAATTTTACACTTGGTATCGATCGCACGAACGCCAGACTTAAGGAATAAGTCTGTGCCCTCACGACGGCTCAGCTTGAGCTTAGGACCCAAATATCTTGCCATTTTCTTTCTCCAACAATCCGAGGAACGACGTTATACGCGACGTTTCTTCGGCGGACGACAACCGTTATGAGGGATCGGAGTCACATCAGTAATATTAGTGATGCGGAAACCAGCCGCGTTCAACGCGCGGATAGTAGACTCACGGCCAGGACCAGGTCCTTTAACCATAACTTCCAGATTCTTAATTCCGTACTCTTTTACTGCTTCGGCGCAACGTTCTGCTGCTACCTGTGCGGCAAATGGAGTGGATTTACGAGAACCACGGAAACCGGAACCACCGGCTGTTGCCCAACCCAGTGCGTTACCCTGACGATCAGTAATGGTAACAATGGTGTTGTTGAAAGAAGCATGGACGTGAGCCACACCGTCAGAGACTTGCTTTCTTACACGCTTACGTGCACGAATAGGTGCCTTTGCCATTATTCAATCACCCCGATTATTTCTTGATCGGTTTACGCGGACCCTTACGGGTACGTGCGTTGGTCTTAGTACGCTGACCGCGAACCGGTAGACCACGACGATGACGCAAACCACGATAGGTACCAAGATCCATCAGACGCTTGATGCTCAGGGTTACTTCACGACGCAGGTCACCTTCTACAGTGTACTTGGCAACTTCGTCACGCAGCTTATCGATTTGCTCTTCAGACAGCTCACTGATCTTAACATTTTCAGCAATGCCCGTTGCTTCACAGATAGCCTGTGAGCGGGTCTTGCCGATACCGAAGATCGCAGTCAATGCGATAACAGTATGTTTTTGATCAGGAATGTTAATGCCTGCTATACGGGCCACTATGCACTCCTAAATTTTTATACAACAGCACCACTCTGAAAAGCCCGTTTTCAGGATACTCAAATGATACTGTAGCAACATACAAAAGATTGGCTGGCTAATCTAGCCAGCTCAACCCAACTTTGCAAGAAAAATATGCGAGATAATCAGCCTTGACGCTGTTTATGCTTCGGTTCTACGCTGCAAATCACACGCACAACACCGTTGCGCTTAACAATTTTACAGTTACGACATAATTTCTTGACGGAAGCACGAACTTTCATTTTACTCTCCGTAACTTCTCAAACTCACCAAGATTAGCGGTTATAGCCTTTCAGGTTCGCTTTCTTCAATGCAGACTCGTACTGACTTGACATCATCAGAGTTTGCACTTGAGCCATAAAGTCCATGATGACCACGACTACGATGAGTAGTGATGTACCACCAAAGTAGAATGGTACTTTCATTGCATCACGCATGAACTCCGGGATCAGGCAGATAAAGGTAATGTACAAGGCACCAATTAAGGTTAAACGAGTCATTACTTTATCGATGTACTTCGCCGTTTGCTCTCCCGGACGAATTCCTGGTACGAATGCACCGGACTTCTTCAGGTTATCAGCTGTTTCTCTTGGGTTGAAAACCAACGCCGTATAGAAGAAACAGAAGAAGATGATTGCAGACGCATAGAGTAACACATAAAGCGGTTGCCCAGGCTGCAAATACAGCGAAATTGTTGTCAGCCAGTTCCAACCGGTGCCGCCCCCAAACCAAGATGCAATCGTGGCCGGGAACAGAATAATGCTGGAAGCAAAGATAGCAGGAATTACGCCAGCCATATTCACTTTCAACGGTAAATGTGTGCTCTGTGCTGCATAAACACGACGTCCTTGCTGACGCTTAGCATAGTTAACGACGATACGACGTTGACCACGTTCAACGAAAACAACGAAGAAGGTTACTGCAAATACTAACACTGCAACCAACAGCAACAGGAGGAAGTGCAGGTCGCCCTGCCGCGCTTGCTCGATAGTATGGCCAATTGCCGGCGGTAAGCCCGCTACAATCCCCGCAAAGATAATGATTGAAATACCGTTACCGATACCGCGCTCAGTTATCTGCTCACCCAGCCACATCAGGAACATCGTCCCAGTAACCAAGCTCACCACTGCGGTGAAGTAGAACGCAAAGCCAGGGTTAATAACCAGGCCTTGCATTCCTGGCATATTCGGAAGACCGGTAGCAATACCGATCGACTGAAATATGGCTAAAACCAGCGTACCATAACGGGTGTACTGACTAATCTTACGACGGCCAGCCTCCCCTTCTTTCTTAATTTCCGCTAACGCTGGATGAACCACCGTCAGTAACTGGATAATAATTGACGCCGAAATATACGGCATAATACCCAGAGCAAAGATAGAAGCACGGCTGAGTGCACCACCAGAGAACATGTTAAACATTTCAATGATGGTGCCTCTCTGCTGTTCGAGCAGTTTGGCAAGTACAGCGGCATCAATACCAGGGATCGGAATAAAAGAGCCAATACGGAAAACTATGAGCGCCCCAATTACAAACAGCAGTCTGCGCTTGAGTTCGCCAAGTCCACCCTTGGCACTTTGATAATCTAATCCTGGTTGCTTAGCCATCTGCTACTTATTCCTCAATTTTACCGCCAGCAGCTTCGATAGCAGCACGAGCGCCTTTGGTGACACGCAGGCCACGCAAAGTCACAGCACGATTGATTTCACCAGAAAGCATAACTTTCGCGAATTCAATCTGTGGGCCAACTACGTTAGCGGCTTTCAGAGTGTTCAGGTCGATAACATCGCCTTCAACTAAAGCGATCTCTGACAGACGAACTTCTGCAGTGATCATTGCTTTACGAGAAGTAAAGCCGAATTTCGGCAGACGACGGTACAGAGGCATCTGACCACCTTCGAAACCACGACGTACGCCACCGCCAGAACGAGACTTCTGACCTTTGTGACCACGACCGCCAGTTTTACCCAGGCCAGAACCGATACCACGACCCAGACGCTTGGAAGCGTGCTTGGACCCTTCGGCCGGAGACAGAGTATTTAAACGCATCTCTTACTCCTCAACTTTAACCATGTAGGAAACCGCGTTGACCATACCACGTACAGCAGGAGTATCCTCGCGCTCTACGGTGTGGCCAATACGACGCAGACCCAGGCCAAGCAGCGTTGCCTTGTGTTTCGGCAGACGACCGATTGCACTGCGGGTTTGAGTTATTTTAATAGTCTTTGCCATGGTCAATTACCCCAGAATTTCTTCAACGGATTTACCACGCTTGGCAGCGACCATTTCTGGGGACTTCATGCTAGCCAGACCATCGATAGTTGCACGAACCACGTTAATTGGGTTGGTGGAACCATAGGCCTTAGCTAGAACGTTGTGAACCCCAGCGACTTCCAGAACGGCGCGCATTGCACCACCGGCAATAATACCGGTACCTTCGGAAGCCGGCTGCATGAACACACGAGAACCCGTGTGAGCACCTTTAACAGGATGCTGCAGGGTGCCGCTGTTCAGCGCGACATTCATCATGTTGCGACGGGCTTTTTCCATCGCTTTCTGGATCGCTGCTGGAACTTCACGCGCTTTACCGTAACCAAAACCTACGCGACCATTGCCATCACCCACTACAGTTAGTGCGGTGAAGCTAAAAATACGGCCACCTTTTACAGTTTTAGATACGCGATTTACCGCGATCAGCTTTTCCTGCAGTTCGCCAGCTTGTTTTTCGATGTGAGCCATCTTACACCTCTACCTTAGAACTGAAGGCCAGCTTCACGGGCAGCATCTGCCAGTGCCTGGACACGACCATGATATTGGAAACCAGAGCGGTCAAAAGATACGCCTTTGATGCCCTTCTCCAACGCGCGCTCAGCAATAGTTTTACCTACAGCGATTGCAGCATCTTTGTTCCCAGTATATTTCAGTTGTTCACTGATTGCTTTTTCTACAGTAGAAGCAGCGACCAGAACTTCAGAACCATTCGGAGCAATTACCTGTGCGTAAATATGACGCGGGGGACGATGTACCACCAGGCGAGTTGCACCCAGCTCTTTGAGCTTGCGGCGTGCGCGGGTCGCACGACGGATACGAGCAGATTTCTTATCCATAGTGTTACCTTACTTCTTCTTAGCCTCTTTGGTACGCACGACTTCGTCGGCGTAACGGACACCCTTGCCTTTGTAAGGCTCAGGACGACGGTAAGCGCGCAGATCTGCTGCCACTTGTCCGATTAACTGCTTATCAGCGCCTTTCAGCACGATTTCAGTCTGGGACGGGCATTCAGCAGTGATACCTGCTGGCAGAGCATGTTCAACTGGGTGAGAGAAGCCTAAGGCTAAATTCACAGAGTTGCCCTTAACTGCTGCACGGTAACCGACACCTACCAACTGAAGCTTCTTAGTGAAGCCTTCGGTAACACCAACAACCATTGCGTTAAGCAGAGCACGAGTGGTACCCGCTTGGGCCCACGCGTTTGCAAAACCTTCGCGTGGAGCGAAAGTCAGTGCATTATCAGCATGCTTAACTTCAACGGCGTCGTGGACTGTACGAGTCAGCTCGCCGTTTTTACCCTTAATCGAAATTACCTGACCGTTGAGTTTAACCTCTACGCCGGCAGGAATGACGACGGGTGCTTTTGCAACACGAGACATTCTTTCCTCCCGATTAAGCTACGTAGCAGATAATCTCGCCACCAAGACCAGCCTGGCGAGCTGCACGATCAGTCATAACACCTTTAGAGGTAGAAACAACAGCGATACCCAAACCGGCCATAACTTTTGGCAGCTCATCTTTTTTCTTATAGATGCGCAGACCTGGACGGCTGATACGTTGAATGCTTTCTACCACTGCCTTGCCCTGGAAGTACTTCAGTACTAATTCCAGTACAGGCTTGGTGTCGCCTTCGATTTTGAAATCTTCAATAAAACCTTCTTCCTTCAGCACGTTGGCAATTGCCACTTTCAGCTTGGAGGAAGGCATGGTGACCGCAACTTTGTTCGCGGCTTGACCGTTACGGATACGGGTCAGCATATCCGCGATCGGATCTTGCATGCTCATCTGTCTTTACTCCCGTGATTCAATTGGTGACAATTACCAGCTAGCCTTTTTCAGACCCGGGATTTCACCGCGCATAGCGGCTTCACGGACCTTGATACGGCTCAACCCGAACTTACGCAGGAAAGCGTGCGGACGGCCAGTTTGACGGCAGCGGTTACGCTGACGGGACGGGCTGGAATCACGCGGCAGAGTCTGCAGCTTAAGAACAGCATCCCAACGATCTTCGTCAGAAGCGTTCACGTTAGAGATGATCGCTTTCAGTTCAACGCGTTTGGCAAAGAACTTATCAGCTAATTTCACGCGTTTGACTTCGCGTGCTTTCATGGATTGCTTAGCCATTAGTAACCCTACCTTACTTGCGGAACGGGAAGTTGAAAGCAGTCAGCAGCGCACGGCCTTCATCATCGGATTTCGCAGTAGTGGTAATGGTAATATCCAAACCACGAACGCGATCGACTTTATCATAATCGATTTCCGGGAAGATGATCTGTTCACGCACGCCCATGCTGTAGTTACCACGACCATCGAATGACTTAGCGGACAAGCCACGGAAGTCACGGATACGAGGTACAGCAATGGAAATCAGACGCTCAAAGAACTCCCACATGCGTTCGCCACGCAGAGTTACTTTACAGCCGATCGGATAGCCCTGGCGGATTTTGAAGCCTGCAACTGATTTGCGTGCTTTAGTGATCAACGGCTTTTGACCGGAGATTGCTGCTAAGTCAGCTGCTGCGTTATCCAGCAGTTTCTTATCAGCGATCGCTTCACCAACACCCATATTCAGGGTAATCTTCTCGACCCGTGGGACTTGCATGACAGAATTGTAGCCGAACTCAGACATGAGTTGCTTGACTACTTCGTCTTTGTAGTAATCATGCAGTTTCGCCATCGTACTACTCCAAATTACTTGATAGTTTCGCTGTTAGATTTGAAGAAACGGACTTTTTTGCCGTCTTCGAATCTAAAGCCTACACGGTCAGCCTTACCGGTTGCCGCATTGAAGAGAGCAATGTTAGAAACCTGAATAGCAGCTTCTTTTTCAACAATGCCACCTGGTTGGTTCAGAGCCGGAACCGGCTTCTGATGTTTCTTAACCAGGTTGATACCTTCAACGATGACCTTGCCAGAAGACAGGACATTTTTTACTTTACCGCGCTTACCTTTATCTTTCCCGGTTAGCACGATAACTTCGTCATCACGACGGATTTTCGCTGCCATGGTTCGCTCCTTAGAGTACTTCTGGTGCCAGAGAGATAATTTTCATGAACTTTTCATTACGCAGTTCACGAGTTACCGGCCCAAAAATACGCGTACCGATAGGCTGCTCAGAGTTATTGTTTAAAATAACACAAGCATTGCCATCGAAGCGAATGACAGAACCGTCCGGGCGACGAACACCCTTCTTGGTGCGCACCACTACCGCCTTCAGCACATCGCCTTTCTTGACCTTGCCACGAGGAATTGCTTCCTTGATGGTGATCTTGATGATGTCGCCGACGCCTGCGTAGCGACGGTGCGAGCCACCTAGAACCTTGATACACATTACGCGACGTGCACCGGAGTTGTCGGCCACGTTCAGCATAGTCTGTTCTTGGATCATGTTAGTGCTCCGCTAATGTCAACTACAACTTTGGACCCAGAATGGGTCGTTTGAAATCCCCACAATTGAGGGCGCAGCATTATAACACCGCTTCCAGAATATGGGTAGAAAAAATAAACGGCTCAAAAACTGAGCCGTTTATAGTACTCGAGATGCGTACTGTATTACAGAACGGCTTTCTCTACAACGCGAACCAGCGTCCAAGACTTAGTCTTAGACAGTGGACGGCATTCGCGGATTTCTACCACGTCACCGATTCCACATTCGTTGTTCTCGTCGTGTACGTGCAGCTTGGTCGTACGTTTGATGAATTTACCATACATTGGGTGCTTCACCATACGCTCGATCGTAACAACAACGGATTTCTCCATTTTGTCACTAACTACTCGACCTTGCAGAGTACGGATTTGATCAGTCATTACGCACCCGCCTTCTCAGTCAGTAAAGTCTTAACGCGTGCGACATCACGACGCACTTGCTTCAACAGGTGAGATTGTTGCAGCTGACCGCTTGCCGCTTGCATGCGCAGGTTAAATTGCTCACGCAGCAGGCTCAGCAGTTCAGTGTTCAGCTCTTCAACACTTTTCTCACGCAGCTCTTGTGCTTTCATTACATCACCGTCTTAGTTACAAAGGTGGTTTTGATAGGCAGTTTCGCTGCTGCCAGCTTGAAGGCCTCACGGGCCAGCTCTTCAGGCACGCCGTCCATTTCGTACAGGACTTTACCCGGCTGGATCAAGGCAACCCAATACTCTACGTTACCTTTACCTTTACCCATACGAACTTCAAGCGGCTTTTCAGTGATCGGCTTGTCTGGGAACACACGGATCCAGATTTTACCCTGACGCTTAACTGCACGAGTCATCGCACGACGAGCTGCTTCGATTTGACGAGCAGTCAGACGGCCACGGCCAACAGCTTTCAGACCGAAAGTGCCGAAGCTAACATCCGTACCTTGCGCCAGACCACGGTTGCGGCCTTTGTGCACCTTACGGAATTTTGTACGCTTTGGTTGTAACATTCAGCGACTCTCCTTACTTGCGGCCTTTACGCTGCTGCTTTTTAGGTTGAGCAGCCGGTTTTTCCGGTTGTTCAACGGCAGCCATACCACCCAGGATCTCACCTTTGAAGATCCATACCTTAACGCCGATTACACCATAAGTGGTGTGCGCTTCAGAGGTGTTGTAATCGATATCCGCACGCAGAGTATGCAACGGAACACGACCTTCACGGTACCATTCGGTACGCGCGATTTCAGCACCGCCAAGGCGGCCGCTTACTTCAACTTTAATACCTTTAGCGCCCAGACGCATTGCGTTCTGTACAGCACGCTTCATAGCACGACGGAACATAACACGACGTTCCAGCTGTGAAGTAATGCTATCAGCAACCAATTTTGCGTCCAGTTCTGGTTTACGAACTTCGGCGATATTGATTTGCGCAGGAACGCCAGCGATATCCGCTACGACCTTACGCAGTTTTTCGACATCTTCACCTTTCTTGCCGATAACGATGCCTGGACGAGCAGTGTGAATAGTCACACGGATGCTCTTCGCAGGACGCTCGATAACGATGCGAGAAACGGAAGCCTTCGCCAGTTCCTTAGTCAGGAATTGACGAACTTTAAAGTCGCTGTCTAGGTTGTCAGCGAACTCTTTGGTATTCGCGAACCAAGTAGAGTTCCAAGGTTTGACAATACCCAGGCGAATACCATTAGGATGTACTTTCTGACCCATTGCTAGTCTCCAGAGTCTCAGCGATCGGACACAACCACAGTAATGTGGCTGGTGCGCTTCAGGATACGATCTGCACGACCTTTAGCACGCGGCATAATGCGCTTCATGCTTGGGCCTTCGTCGACGAAAATTTTCGTCACTTTCAGATCATCGATGTCAGCGCCATCGTTGTGTTCTGCGTTAGCAATAGCAGACTCAAGTACTTTCTTAACCAGACCAGCAGCTTTCTTGTTGGTGTAGGCTAAAGTTTCCAGAGCTTGCGACACTTTCTTACCGCGGATCAGGTCAGCAACGAGGCGAACCTTCTGAGCAGAAGAACGAGCGTGGCGATGTTTAGCGATAGTTTCCATCTCTTCCTCCTACCTTAGCGCTTTTTGGCTTTTTTATCAGCCGCATGGCCGCGATAAGTACGAGTCGGCGCGAATTCACCTAACTTGTGACCGACCATTTCATCGGCTACAAATACTGGAACGTGCTGACGACCATTATGGACAGCGATGGTCAAACCGATCATGTTTGGAAAGACCGTTGAACGACGGGACCAAGTCTTAATAGGCTTTTTGTCTCCGCTTTCCACCGCTTTCTCTACCTTCTTCAGCAAGTGCAGGTCAATGAAAGGACCTTTCTTGAGAGAACGTGGCATGGCTTATCCTCTAATTATTTTTTGCTACGGCGACGTACGATGAATTTATCAGTACGCTTGTTGCTGCGGGTCTTCTTACCTTTGGTCTGCAGGCCCCATGGGGACACTGGATGCTTACCAAAGTTACGACCTTCACCACCACCGTGTGGATGGTCGACTGGGTTCATCGCAGTACCGCGAACGGTAGGACGAACACCACGCCAGCGGCTTGCACCTGCTTTACCCAGAACGCGCAGCATATGCTCAGCATTGCCAACTTCGCCTAAAGTAGCACGGCAGTCGGATGGGACTTTACGCATTTCACCAGAACGCAGACGCAGGGTGACATAAGCACCATCGCGAGCAACGATCTGAACGTATGCGCCAGCAGAACGAGCCAGCTGACCACCTTTGCCTGGTTTCATTTCTACGTTATGAACAGTAGAACCAACCGGGATGTTACGCATCGGCAAGGTGTTGCCAGGTTTGATTGCAGCATCAACACCAGATTGAATCTGGTCACCCGCTTTCAGGCCTTTAGGCGCCAGGATATAACGACGTTCGCCGTCTTTGTACAGAACCAGCGCGATGTTCGCGGAACGGTTCGGATCATATTCCAGACGCTCAACAACAGCAGGAACACCATCTTTGTTGCGTTTGAAGTCAACCAGACGATAATGCTGTTTATGACCACCACCGATGTGACGAGTGGTGATGCGGCCATTGTTGTTACGGCCACCGGATTTGCTCAGTTTTTCAAGCAACGGGGCATACGGTTTGCCCTTGTGCAGCTCAGGGTTAACCACTTTAACAACGTGGCGACGACCCGGAGATGTCGGTTTACATTTAACAATTGCCATTGTTCGCTACTCCTCCGACTTACTCTGCGCCGCCGATGAAGTCCAGATTCTGGCCTTCTTTCAGGGTGACGTAAGCTTTTTTCCAGTCGCTACGACGACCAACACGCTGACCGTGACGCTTCACTTTACCTTTAACTACCAGGGTGTGAACTGCATCAACTTCAACTTCGAACAGTTTCTTAACTGCGGCTTTGATTTCTGCTTTAGTTGCATCTTTAGCAACTTTGAGAACGATGGTGTTGGTTTTTTCCATCACCATAGACGCTTTTTCAGAAACGTGCGGCGCGCGCAGTACTTTCAGCAGACGTTCTTCACGGATCATGCCAGCATCTCCTCAACTTGCTTCACAGCGTCAGCAGTCATAACCACTTTGTCGAAGGCGATCAAGCTAACTGGGTCGATACCTGTAACGTCGCGCACGTCAACCTTGTACAGGTTGCGAGCAGCCAGGAACAGATTTTCGTCGACTTCGCCGGTTACAATCAGCACGTCTTCCAACGCCATATCTTTCAGTTTCTGTGCCAGCAGCTTAGTTTTAGGCGCTTCTACAGAGAACTTCTCAACGACGATCAGACGATCTTGACGTACCAGTTCGGACAGAATGCTTTTCAGCGCGCCGCGGTACATCTTTTTGTTAACTTTTTGACTGTGATCCTGAGGCTTCGCAGCGAATGAAACGCCACCGGAACGCCAGATCGGGCTCTTAACAGAACCAGAACGAGCGCGGCCAGTACCTTTCTGACGCCACGGTTTTTTGCCGGAACCAGTTACTTCAGCACGGGTCTTCTGAGCACGAGTACCTTGACGGGCACCAGCTGCATAAGCAACTACAACCTGGTGTACCAGCGCTTCGTTGAAATCACGACCGAAGGTAGTTTCGGAAACAGTCAGCGCGCTTTGCGCGTCTTTCAATACTAATTCCATTCCTATCTCCTCACGCCTTAACAGCTGGTTTAACGATCAGGTCGCCACCGGTTGCACCCGGAACAGCACCCTTAACCAGCAGCAGGTTGCGCTCAGCGTCAACACGTACTACATCCAGGCTCTGAACGGTTACGCGTTCGTTACCCAGTTGGCCTGCCATTTTCTTGCCTTTGAACACTTTGCCCGGAGTCTGGTTCTGACCGATAGAACCCGGAACGCGGTGAGACAAGGAGTTACCATGGGTAGCATCTTGGGTACGGAAGTTCCAGCGCTTAACTGTGCCAGCAAAACCTTTACCTTTAGAAGTACCGGTAACGTCAACTTTTTTAACGTCAGCAAAAATTTCAACGCTAATGCTCTGACCTACAGTGAACTCTTCGCCTTCGTTCAGACGGAATTCACGCAGAGTGCGGCCAGCTTCTACGCCAGCTTTAGCGAAGTGACCAGCTTCTGGCTTAGATACGCGGTTTGCTTTTTTAGCACCCGTAGTTACCTGTACAGCACAGTAGCCGTCGTTATCCAGGGTTTTCACCTGAGTAACACGGTTTGCTTCGATTTCGATAACGGTTACTGGGATAGAAACGCCATCTTCAGTGAAGATGCGGGTCATACCCACTTTTTTACCGACTAAACCAATCATTGTTTCAACCTCTCAATCGTTCAATGACCTGATTAACCCAGGCTGATCTGCACGTCTACACCAGCAGCCAGATCCAGACGCATCAGAGCATCAACGGTTTTCTCGGTTGGCTCAACGATGTCAACCAGACGCTTGTGAGTGCGAATTTCGTACTGATCGCGCGCGTCTTTGTTGACGTGCGGAGAAATCAGAACGGTAAAGCGCTCTTTGCGGGTCGGCAGCGGGATCGGACCACGGACTTGCGCACCAGTGCGCTTAGCAGTCTCGACGATTTCCGCGGTTGATTGATCGATCAGACGATGATCAAACGCTTTCAGGCGGATACGGATTCTTTGGTTCTGCATGAGACCAGAGCTCCAATTATTTTATAAACGTAAAAAATTACTCCTCGCACCCATTTCGATTGATGGGGGAGTGTAATCGTTCAACATATAACCCCCATATCGGGAGTATTGTTCGACAGTCTAGGACTGTCTCTGATTTAAAATCAGACTTACCAAGATTAGGTAAGCCCGCGCATTATACGTAAACCAGCTCAGGAAGCAACCTAAATGCGCAAAAATAGTGAGTACCACTACGTATTAAGGGCTCACTGCAATGCATATCTTCATCTGATATGGGCAAGAAACCATCAACGCATGAAAGAAGCATTACACGATTATCATCCTAATACGTGAACTCGACTGTAAAAACAGTCCAGTAATCCTTTCTGTCTTTCCAATATGATGCTGCAAGTTGCATACCCGAGGTAAAACCGATGGAACCCTTCTCTGACAGCATCGAGCACATTTTCTCTGGGATACCTTTCCGTATCCTCATCGGTCTACTCTTTGCGTTTTTCTGCGGATGTTCGACCCACCTTATCTGGAATAGACTTCCATCAAAGGTACTTCGAGTAAATACGGACAAACTAACTCATTCCCGCCTAACGTTTTGTAATCTCTACCGCGACAGCACTAAGGAGTTCGTTTTTTATAGCCTGCTTTTCACCGGTACTTGTATTTTTACGCATAGTGACCTCACCAAGCTTCCCTTTATCTGGCTGATAAGCTGGTTTCTTACAACGTTGTCTATAATCGATCTCCGCCATTACCTGTTACCGGATATTCTTACCCTCCCCTTCCTATGGCTTGGCCTACTTTTTAACGCGTATTCACATACGGTTCGCCCCTCGGATGCCATTGCTGGCGCCGCTATCGGCTATACATCGATCTGGCTGCTATTTTGGATTGTTAAATTACGGATGCATAAACATGGCATCGGGCTTGGAGATGCCAAACTCTTGGCTGCGCTCGGCGCATGGACAGGAAAAGATAATCTGGCATGGATATGCTTATGGGCATCACTGGGGGGAATTATTTGGTGGGCTTTACGACTCAGCTACTCGAACGATAAAAACCACCCTTTGCCTTTTGGCCCCTGCTTGGCCGTTCCTGGCTGGGTGGTTATTGCTGACATTTTGCGCTCATAGAACGTTAGGCTTCTTCTTTCACTTGCGCCAACAGATAATTTTGAATCCCAAGACGCTGGATAAGATCGAGTTCGGTCTCAAGCCAGTCGATATGCTTTTCTTCATCAGAAAGAATATCGATCATTAAATCACGGCTTACATAATCATGAACAGAATCACAGTAGGCGATCCCTTCACGCAAATTTTTAGCACCGTCTAGCTCAAGTTTTAAATCAGATCGGAGCATCTCCTCAACATCTTCGCCAATGTTAAGTTTGCCAAGATCTTGCAAATTTGGCAGTCCCTCTAGAAATAAAATCCTTTCGATATAGCGATCCGCATGTTTCATTTCATCAATGGATTCATGGTATTCAACGTCATTGAGACGAGTGAGTCCCCAGTTTTTAAACATGCGTGCGTGAAGGAAATACTGATTGATAGCAACTAGCTCGTTACCAAGTAGCTTATTGAGATGAGTAATGACTTTTTTATCGCCTTTCATAAACAAAACCCTCCGCTTCCAGTTCTTTTAGTGTAGAACCAGACGTCGAAGAGTCAAAAAATAACCACTTTTTTATGCCACGTTTATGAAGTCGCTCTGTATTACGGCAGTTTCCTCATCAAAGATTTCACGAGCCTGACGTATGCATTTCCCACATTCAGTTCCAAGAGGGACTATTTTGCGCAGGTGATGCAGCGAGCTCGGTTGATATTTACGGATCGCATGACGAATTGTTTTGTCAGAAATCCCATTACATAAGCAAACGTACATAGCACTTCTCTTTGCCATTTTGATAATACTAGTCTAAATAATAAACATTATCATTTCAATATTGGCGCCGATTATTTGTGCAAAACGCGCGTTGCTTCGTACCAATAAAAAAGGGCGCCTAAGCGCCCTTTCATGCATTAAGTTAAGAAGCTAAAAAATTAGCTCATTACCTTAGCAACAACACCAGCACCAACGGTACGGCCGCCTTCACGGATTGCGAAGCGCAGACCATCGTCCATTGCGATTGGGTGGATCAGGGTAACGATCATTTTGATGTTATCGCCTGGCATTACCATTTCCACGCCTTCTGGCAGTTCGATGGTACCGGTCACGTCAGTAGTACGGAAGTAGAACTGTGGACGGTAGCCTTTGAAGAACGGAGTATGACGGCCGCCTTCGTCTTTGCTCAGAATATAAACTTCTGATTCGAACTTGGTGTGTGGCTTGATAGAACCTGGTTTAGCCAGAACCTGACCACGTTCGATGTCTTCACGCTTGATACCACGCAGCAGAACACCAA
>NZ_KV824205.1:0-701 GCF_001816025.1 Hafnia sp. HMSC23F03 | reverse complement strand
GCGCCAGAAGAAAAAGCTCGTGGTATCACCATCAACACTTCTCACGTTGAGTATGACACCCCGACTCGCCACTACGCGCACGTTGACTGCCCAGGGCACGCCGACTACGTTAAAAACATGATCACCGGTGCTGCTCAGATGGACGGCGCTATTCTGGTTGTTGCTGCGACTGACGGCCCTATGCCTCAGACTCGTGAGCACATCCTGCTGGGTCGTCAGGTTGGCGTTCCTTACATCATCGTGTTCCTGAACAAATGCGACATGGTTGATGATGAAGAGCTGCTGGAACTGGTAGAAATGGAAGTTCGTGAACTTCTGTCTCAGTACGAATTCCCAGGCGATGACACTCCAATCATCCGTGGTTCTGCTCTGAAAGCGCTGGAAGGCGAAGCTGAGTGGGAAGCTAAGATCGTAGAACTGGCTGAAACTCTGGATTCTTACATCCCAGAACCAGAACGTGCTATCGACAAGCCATTCCTGCTGCCAATCGAAGACGTATTCTCTATCTCTGGCCGTGGTACTGTTGTTACCGGTCGTGTAGAGCGTGGTATCATCAAAGTTGGTGAAGAAGTTGAGATCGTTGGTATCAAAGATACCGTTAAATCAACTTGTACTGGCGTTGAAATGTTCCGTAAGCTGCTGGACGAAGGTCGTGCAGGCGAGAACGTTGGTGTTCTGCTGCGTGGTATCAAGCGTGAAGA
>NZ_KV824204.1:0-24286 GCF_001816025.1 Hafnia sp. HMSC23F03 | reverse complement strand
GCGGGTTCGAGCCCCGTCCGTTCCGCCACTTATTCGCAAAAAAGCCTGCTAGAGATAGCAGGCTTTTTTGTTTTTGTTTAACAGCAGACGCCACTTAATATTCGTTCCTTCCTCAATTAGCCTCGTGCTTACGTAGTTTTACCTGCGGATTCCGCTCTTACAGTTGTTTTTCACCTGTTTAGTCCCTATAACAAAGTAGGGCTAAGATTAGCTGATCGTTTTGATGTCTCTATGGAAGGCGTATAATTATCTGATGATTGTTTGAGCAATTGAATGAGTTTTTACTAACAGGCGGCGAAAGTGCGGAAAAAAAATTATGCCATGCGTTACGTGGCGGGTCTTCCTGCTGAGCGAGTATTCCCCGGCGCGATGAACGAGCTGGGGCAAACGTTGCCCGTTACTCAATCTCTTCCAACGGATAATGTTCTACGCATTATGGTGTGGAATATATTTAAACAGCAGCGTTCAGATTGGCTATCCGTCTTGAAGGAATATGGTAAAAGTTCTCAGCTTGTTCTTTTGCAAGAAGCGCAAACAACGCCTGAATTGGTGAAATTTGCGACGAGTAATTATCTTACTGCCGATCAGGTACCTGCATTTTCGTTTCCGCAGCATCCTTCTGGCGTGATGACTCTAGCTGCTGCGCATCCAGTTTATTGCTGCCCGTTACGTGAGAAAGAGCCTTTAATTCGATTATCAAAATCAGCCTTGGTGACGGTCTATCCGCTGTTTGATGGACGACTATTGATGGTGGTGAATATTCACGCGGTAAACTTTAGCTTGGGCGTAGATGTTTATAGTAAGCAGTTAGACCCTATCGGTGAGCAAATTGCTTTGCATAAAGGTCCTGTCATTATGGCCGGTGATTTTAATGCATGGAGTAAACAGCGAATTAACGCCCTTCAGCGGTTTGCAAGTGGTATGGAGCTACAGGAGGTCAATTTCACTAACGATCGTCGTCGTACGGCCTTTGGGCGTCCTCTCGACTTTGTTTTTTATCGTGGTCTTGGCGTTGTTGAAGCGTCCGTGTTAGTGACGCAGGCATCAGATCATAATCCGCTGTTAGTAGACTTCAAACCCGACTAAGTCTCTGGCTGAGATTGCAGATATAAAAAAAGCGCCTTTCGGCGCTTTTTTGCGTTTTGTAGCACTTTGACTACACACGACTTACCCGATTAGGTATTTGAGTTCGCAGAGTCTCGTACATACAGGGTGAGCATATCACCAGGCTGAATTTGACTTGCTTTTGTAATGACGCTGTTCCAACGCATCACATCCTTGATGTTAACACCATGACGTTTTGCAATGCTGGCTAGTGAGTCGCCTTTACGTACCTTGTAGGTAATACTGCTGTTATCAGCGATCGACGTGCTGGTGTTATTTGCTACCTGCAGTGTCTGACCGGCTTTCAGCTTGCTGTTGCTGCGCAAATTATTCATGCTCAACAACTGTTTCTGGCTGATATTCAAACGCTTGGCAATGGTAGAGATCGTATCCCCTGAACGAACTTTATAGCTAGAAGCTTGCGCTTTAGACGATGTGTTCGTTGAAGCTAACTGAGCGTTCGGCTGGATTGCAGCAATTTCGCCTTCGGCCAGTGAATCTTTAAACTGCTCTACGTGTGCTTTGGGCACCATGATGTAGTGAGGACCATTTGGTGCAGTTACATTCTTTTTGTAACCAGGATTAAAGGCCTTCATTTTTGTCAGTGACATGCCCGCCATTTCTGCGGCTTGAGTCAGCTGAATTTGCTGTCCTACATCAACTTTTGCTAGCGCACGCTGGTCGTTAGACTTAGGCAGTTTAATGCCATAACGTTTGTTATTTTTAATCAAATCACTTAACGCGAGCATCTTCGGTACATAGATCGATGTTTCACGTGGCAATGATAAAGACCAAAAATCAGTCGGCAAACCTTTACGCTTATTTGCTTTGACTGCCTGCATTACGCGGCCTTCACCGCTGTTAAATGCAGCCACCGTCAATAACCAGTCACCGCCAAACATGCGGTTCATTCGCTGCATCATATCCAATGCTGCGGTGGTAGAGGCGGCAACATCACGTCGTCCGTCATACCACTGGTTTTGTTTCAACCCGTAATTGCGCCCCGTCTGAGGAACTATCTGCCAAAGCCCTGCGGCGTTAGCGGATGACGTTGCGTGTGGGTTAAAAGCGCTCTCCACTATGGGTAGTAGTACCAGTTCCATCGGCATTTTACGTTGCTTAATCTGCTCGACTATCCAGTACATATACGGCTCTGCCCGTAATGTTACATCGTGGAGATAGCTCTTATTTTTTAAAAACTTATTTTTTTGCTCGCGGATCCGGCTATTGTCCGGAACCTTCATCTTCAGGTCGTCACTAATGAAGCCCCACAAATCTTCCTGCGCGATGTTGCTAGTACTATCGTTTAGCCATCGCGCGGAGGTCGCTCGTGCGTCCTTTGAGGGCTGTCCTGCTTCACTTCGACTGACTGAAGACAAACTCTGTGCATGCTGTTCGGGCTCTTTAGCGTGATGGTTTACGCCTTGGCACCCGACCAGCAACATAGAGGCAAAGATAATTGCTTTAGCCTTCATGTGTGTGTCTACTGGTGATTAAAAGACGAGCAATAATACTTTGCTTAGCCTCAAAACACAACAAAAAGCTTCAGAAGCTGTCTTTCATGTCGCGTAGGCGAGCAAAAACTTGCCAAGTCTCATTTGGGTGATTTTCGAATCCAATATTTCGTTGTAAATCATTGTCATAACAACGTAAAAAAGGATTAATTTCCTTCTCTATTTTCAACAAAGAAGGCACGCTAGGTTGATGTTTTAACCGCAATTCCTTAACTTGTTTCTGATATGTTTCAATCTCTTTGTTTTCTGGTAAAACGTATCTTGCAAACCTAAGATTTGATTCGGTATATTCATGAGCGCAACAAATCAAGGTGTTATCAGGAAGTTGCGCAATGAGCTGTAAAGAGGCATACATTTGCTCGGGCGTACCCTCAAAAATACGTCCACAACCTGCTGAAAATAAGGTATCGCCACAGAACAGATAGGGTGTGGCATAGTAGGCAATATGCCCGAGAGTATGTCCTGGCACATCCAACACGCTGAAATTCATACCTAATACGGTAATTTCATCATGTCCTTGAACCTGATGGGTACAACCATACTTCACGGTTTCTTGAGGCCCATATACTGTTATATCGGGATAGCTTTGCAAAATCTCGCCCACGCCGCCTACGTGATCATTATGATGATGCGTAAGTAGGATAGCTTTAGGAGTAAGCTTATTTTCCGTCAGGTAATGTAAAACTGGGGACGCAACGCCAGGATCGGCAATCAGGCATTCGCGCTGTTCGTTAGCGAGTAGCCAAATGTAGTTATCTTGCATGGCAGGGATACTGATAAGATTCATAATCGATGGCTCTCCATTGAGTTATTCCCCAAAAATAGGTGATCGGATGAAACCAGCACAGATAACACGTACGATTTCTTCTCCACTGTCATGGAGTGAAATCCCTTGGGGAGAATATTACCGTGCTGCATTAGAGCAGCAGCTAGCGCCTTGGTGGCCTAAGCTGTTTGGTTATCATCTGTTAAAAATTGGCCCGCTAAGCTCTCAGATTTCCACTGAAAAGTGTGGGATCTCTCATCAGGTTAGTATCGGTGCGAAAGGGGATAACATGCAGGTTATCGCCGATCCCTATCGCCTACCTTTCTCCGCGAAGTCTGTTGATGCGTGTTTGCTCTCACATACTCTGAGTTTTGCTAGCGATCCCCACCGTATGCTGCGAGAAGTGGATCGAGTCCTTATCGACGATGGCTGGCTAATCCTAACGGGAT
This sequence comes from Hafnia sp. HMSC23F03, assembly GCF_001816025.1. Classification (NCBI taxonomy): domain Bacteria; kingdom Pseudomonadati; phylum Pseudomonadota; class Gammaproteobacteria; order Enterobacterales; family Hafniaceae; genus Hafnia; species Hafnia sp. HMSC23F03. The sequence goes on along the minus strand of NZ_KV824204.1, from coordinate 20,453 downwards.
TTAATCCAACCAGTCTTGTTGGGCTAGGCAAACTGGTCCCAGGTTTACGCAAACGCCTACCTTATAGCAGCCGAATGTTTAGCATGATGCGTATGCTAGACTGGCTACAGCTCCTCAATTATGAGGTGTTGTATGAACACCGTTGCCAAATTTTGCCTTGGAATCGCCGCGGTGGCTTATTTATTGGTAAACATCTGCCGGTTTTAGGCTGCCTAAGTATCATTGTGGCGCGTAAGAGAACGATACCACTCACGCCGACCTCCCTACGCGAAAGAAGTCAGCGAGCGAGCTGGCGTGGAACCGTTGGCGCAACAAAAAGTTTTCGTAAGCGTTCTGACTAATAGTACAAACTGGCGACGCTTATTTGCTTTCTGGCTGATAGCCGGTGTCATCTCTGTCTGGAGAGCCCGCCGCAGCGCGCGCAAGCTCATCACAGCGTTCGTTTTCGATATGTCCTGCGTGGCCTTTGATCCAAACCCATTCAATTTTGTGTGGTTGGATAGCGAGATCGAGGCGTTGCCACAAATCCACGTTTTTAACCGGTTTTTTGTCTGCTGTTTTCCAGCCACGCTTTTTCCAGTTATGGATCCACTGGGTGATTCCTTGGCGCACATACTGGCTATCACTGCACAAAATAACCGAGCATGGATCTTTCAGCGTTTCCAACGCAACTATGGCCGCCATCAGCTCCATGCGGTTATTAGTCGTTAGGTAATACCCTGCGCTCAGAGTCTTCTCATGTTGCTTATAGCGCAAAATGGCACCGTAGCCACCGGGGCCTGGGTTACCGAGGCAAGAACCATCGGTGAAAATCTCAACCTGTTTTAGCATCTCTGGTAGACTACTCCGCAGTCAAAACCGTAAGTCTGACATAAAGTGACATTATGAGCACAGGAATAACTCGACAGATCGTCCTCGATACAGAAACCACCGGTATGAATAAGCTCGGGGTTCATTACGAAGGACATCGAATCATTGAAATTGGTGCGGTTGAAGTGATCAACCGCCGTTTAACAGGCCGTAACTTCCATGTTTACATTAAGCCCGATCGCCTTGTCGATCCAGAGGCCTATGGTGTTCATGGGATCAGTGACGATTTCCTGTTAGATAAACCGACCTTTGCTGATATTGCCGATGAATTCTTAGAGTTCATTCGCGGTGCTGAACTGGTTATTCATAATGCACCGTTTGATATCGGGTTTATGGACTACGAGTTCCGTAAGCTCAATCGCGATATTCCGAAGACGGAAACCTTCTGTAAGATCACCGACAGCTTGGTGATGGCGCGTCGCCTGTTCCCTGGTAAGCGTAACAGTCTGGATGCGCTATGTAACCGCTATGAAATAGATAACACCAAGCGTACGCTGCACGGCGCATTACTTGACTCCCAAATACTGGCTGACGTCTATCTCACCATGACAGGCGGGCAAACCTCACTGACTTTCTCTATGGAAAGCGAAGGGGAGAAGCCAAGACCTACCGGTGAAGTGCAAAAAATTGTCCGTAAAATGCAGGCATTAAAAGTGGTAAGAGCAAGTGCGGAAGAATTAGCCGAACATGAGCACCGTCTTGATCTGGTACAGAAGAAAGGCGGCAGCTGTTTGTGGCGTGCTGAATAGCTTTTTTTGTACGGAATCTGTTGAAAAATAGCCAAAAAGATGAAAAACCGTTCAGTTGAAAATCTTTGTTAGAAAAACAGTTGACGAGTTTGTGCTACATCCGTATCATCCGCCTCGTTCCCACAAGGAACAACGCGGAGCGGTAGTTCAGTTGGTTAGAATACCTGCCTGTCACGCAGGGGGTCGCGGGTTCGAGCCCCGTCCGTTCCGCCACATTCAGAAGCCCTGATTCAGCAATGAATCAGGGCTTTCGTCTATTTATCGTTTCGTTAGTTTCCTTTCACAAATTCACCACGATGACCCCTCTATTATTTATCTTGCTTTGAATCATCAACAACAGATTCGGAAAATCCGAACGCCGTCATACTTTTGATATAAAACCGAATGCCTAGCTAATTCTGGCTACACTTTGATCATCAGCGTTTAACCGGATGATTTCCTCATGATGACCTTACGCCAGCTCCGCCATTTCATCGCCGTTGCCGAAACCGGCTCGATTTCTGCGGCTGCGCAGACGGTTTTTGTCTCACAGTCTTCGCTAACTCAAGCCATTCAGCTATTGGAACAGGAAATCGGCGCTGTCTTATTTAAGCGCCACGCCAAGGGGATGGAGCTGACGCACCAAGGTCATCAGTTTTTGCGTCAGTCATACCTGATCCTTGCTACCGTCGAAAACGCCAAGCGCAGCCTTGAACTCGGCTGTGAGAATCTGAGTGGTACACTCAAAATTGGGGTAACCAGCTTAGTCGCTGGCTATTTTTTAGTGGATATGCTGACGCGTTTTCGCGCGGCTTATCCCAATGTCACCACGCAATTAGTTGAAGACGAACGTCCCTATATCGAACACCTGCTGGTTAACGGCGAAATTGATATCGGCGTGCTGATCCTTTCGAACCTTGAAGATCGTGATGCGCTACAAACTGAAGTACTGATGCATTCGCCATATCGCTTATGGCTCCCGCCGTTACACCCTCTATTGGAAAATGACAGTATCCGCTTGGCCGATGTGGTGAAAGAGCCGCTGATCCAGCTCAACACCGACGAAATGGGAAGTCACCTGCGTCGCATTTGGGAGAAAGCCAAATTGACGCCCACAATTGCAATGCGCACCGGTTCAACGGAGGCCGTGCGTAGCCTCGTTGCGGCAGGGATTGGTGTGGCTTTGCTGCCCGATATGGCCTATCGCCCATGGTCACTGGAAGGAAACATGATTGAAGCGCGCACCTTGGTTGATACGTTAGAGCCGTTAGACGTAGGACTCGCATGGCGTCGCGGAAGCGCGCGGCCAGAGCTGGTTACGCCATTCTTGCAGATCGCGCGTGAAAACAGTGCGATGAGGAAGCTATCACCAAAATAATGACCTGCTTCACATTAACGGTAGGTATCGGATTTTATGAATGCCTCCTTCACTATTTCATATTTGCCGCTGGCTAACGGCTGCTCTAGGCTCAAGTAAATGAGATTTTACATTTCAATTACAAATTAATGACATTTAAGTGATGTCGTTTCCTAGAGGTCGCCGCAATGGGCAGCATAACGGACAGACTCAGCACCCAGCAGTTTATTGATGGACAGCTAGTCACTGGTGAAGGGCCGGAGGAGCAGTTAATTAATCCGGCCAACGGTGAGGCACTGCTGTTGCTGGCTGAAGCGTCTGCCCAACAGGTTTCTGATGCGGTTGAATCTGCCGAGCGTGCATTTCTGAGTTGGTCTAGAACCTTGCCCGCCCGCCGTGCTTCTCTACTACTCGCCATTGCTGATGTGATTGAACGCAACGCACTTCAGCTCGCCGAGCTTGAGTCTCTCAACTGTGGTAAACCTATTCATCAGGCGCTTTCAGATGATATTCCCGCCGCGATTGATACCTTCCGCTATTTTGCGGGTGCAGTGCGCTGTCAGCACGGACAGTTGGGTGGTGAATATCTCGAAGGGCATACCTCGATGATCCGCCGTGATGCCATTGGCGTAGTGGCTTCTATTGCGCCGTGGAACTACCCGCTGATGATGGCGGCGTGGAAAATGGCTCCCGCGTTAGCTGCGGGCAACACCGTGGTATTCAAACCCTCTGAGCATACGCCGTTATCCACGCTAGCTTTGATCCCTTTGCTTAAAGATATCGTCCCTACGGGCGTGATTAACGTTGTTTATGGGCGCGGTGAAACCGTAGGCAATTACTTGGTGAATCATCAGTTGGTACGCATGGTTTCCCTCACCGGTGACATCGTGACTGGGCAGAAAATCATGCAGGCCGCGGTGAAAAACGTCAAACGCACTCATTTGGAGCTGGGGGGCAAAGCACCCGTCATCGTGTGTGATGATGCCGATTTAAACGAGGTGGTTGCTGGAATTCGCCGCTACGGTTTTTATAACGCAGGGCAAGATTGTACCGCGGCCTGCCGCGTTTATGCCGATCGAAAAATTTATGACGCGCTGGTGGAGTCGCTTGGACACGCCGCCGGTTCGTTGAGATATGCCCGCCATGACGATCGAGAAAACGAAATGGGGCCGCTTATCAGCGCTCGCCAGCGCGACCGCGTTGCCAGCTTTGTCGAACGGGCGCTAAGCCATCCTCACATCGAGCGAATTACCGGCGCTCAAATGCATAGCGGCCCAGGATTTTTCTATCCCCCGACGCTTCTCGCGGGTTGCCAACAGCAGGATGAAATTGTTCAGCGCGAGGTTTTTGGCCCCGTAGTGAGCGTTACGCCGGTCGATTCTCTGGAGCAGGCGCTGCAATGGGCAAATGAATCGGAATATGGATTGGCCTCTTCGGTGTGGACCAAAAATATCGATCGCGCATGGCAGCTTGCAGCGCAGCTCCAGTATGGAACCACTTGGATTAACACCCATTTCACTCTAGTCAGCGAAATGCCGCACGGCGGCCTCAAACGTTCTGGCTATGGTAAGGATTTGTCCGGCGATGCTTTGCAGGACTACAGCGTAGTGCGCCACATCATGGCGAAAATAAAACCGCAGTTTTGAGATTGAAGCCAGTGATGACATAACAAGGCAGTTCATCTGCCGCTTTATATAAGAGACAGGGGATAGCAATGAAAAATACATTTATTGTCACAGCGCTTTCAGCGCTCTGTATCAGCGGGCTGGGCGGAATTGCGACGGCTCAGGCAGATGGACTTCCGCAAAAGCTCGGCCCCGCAGAAGGGCAGTTAGATATCATTACTTGGCCAGGTTATATCGAACGGGGTCAGAGCGATAAAAACTATGACTGGGTAACCCAGTTTGAAAAAGACACTGGCTGTAAGGTCAACATTAAAACGGCGGCGACGTCAGATGAAATGGTCAGCCTCATGGCGAAAGGGGGTTATGATTTAGTCACCGCCTCTGGCGACGCCTCTCTGCGTTTGATCTATGGCAAACGTGTGCAGCCCATTAATCCCGACCTTATCCCTAACTGGAAAAACCTCGATCCACGCATGGTTAATGGCCCATGGTACACCGTCAAAGGTGAAGTCTATGGAACGCCTTATCAGTGGGGCCCGAACCTGCTGATGTACAACACGAAAGTCTTTCCAAAAGCTCCCGACACGTGGGGCGTGATCTTTGAGCCGCAAAACCTACCCGATGGTAAAAGCAATAAAGGCCGCGTACAGGCCTACGACGGGCCGATTTATATCGCCGACGCGGCGCTCTATCTAAAAAGCGCTAAGCCAGAGCTGGGCATAAAAGATCCGTATGAACTCAACGAAACTCAGTATCAAGCGGTGCTCGATTTACTGCGCACTCAGCACCCACTGATTCATCGCTATTGGCATGATGCATCGGTGCAGATGAGCGACTTCAAAAATGAAGGCGTCGCCGCCGGAAGCTCATGGCCATTCCAAGCCAACGGTTTGAAAAACGAAGGTCAGCCAATCAACGCCGTCTTCCCGAAAGAGGGAGCCACAGGATGGGCGGATACCACGATGGTTCATGCTCAGGCTAAGCATCTGACGTGTGCCTACAAATGGATGAACTGGCAGCTCACGCCAAAAGTTCAAGGTGACGTTGCCGCTTGGTTTGGCTCATTACCTGCCGTGCCAGAAGGCTGTAAAGCCAGCACGCTGCTGGGTGCAAACGGCTGTGAAGCCAATGGATATAAATTCTTCGACAAAATCGCTTTCTGGAAAACACCGCAGGCTAAATGTGAAAGCCAAGGCCAATGCGTCCCGTATAGCCGTTGGACGCAGGATTATATCGCCATCATGGGTGGCAGATAGTGAATGCCTGATAGGCCACTGGGCTTGATATTTTGAACTAGGGCAGTGCTCATTTTCTTTAAAAGAATTGGCTCATGTACGACATGTACGTTCCGGTTCTTGCGCTCTGCCCATGTTCAAACTCTTTGTGCTCGCTACGCCTACAGAGGCATCCACCAAAATTTTACAGTTTGTCGGAGAACATAAAAATGAGCGGCTCTGTTGAATTAATTGATGTATCCAAACTCTACGGCGACGTTCATGCGGTGGATCGCGTTTCGTTGACGATTAAAGAAGGGGAGTTTTTCTCTCTGTTGGGGCCTTCTGGTTCGGGAAAAACCACGTGTTTGCGTTTGATTGCCGGCTTTGAGCAGCCAAGCAGCGGGTCGATTCGAATTCGAGGGCAAGAGGCGGCGGGTTTACCGCCGTATCAGCGCGATGTGAACACCGTATTTCAGGATTACGCACTATTCCCGCATATGACGGTGCTGGAAAATATCGCCTATGGCCTGATGGTTAAAGGTGTGGCGAAGGCTGAGCGCACCAGCCGTGCGCGTGAGGCATTAAGTAGCGTAGCGTTAGCCGAGTATGGAGAGCGCAAGCCATCACAGTTGTCCGGTGGGCAACGCCAGCGAGTGGCATTAGCGCGTGCGCTGGTGAATCGTCCACGAGTTTTACTGCTCGATGAGCCTCTCGGGGCACTCGATCTCAAGCTACGCGAGCAGATGCAAACCGAGCTGAAAAAGCTTCAGCGTCAGCTTGGCATCACCTTTATTTTCGTCACTCACGATCAAAGCGAAGCGCTGTCGATGTCCGATCGCGTGGCGGTATTTAGTCAAGGCCGTATCGAGCAGGTGGATACGCCACAAAAACTCTATATGCAGCCTGAAACGGCGTTTGTCGCTGAGTTTGTCGGTACCTCGAACGTCATTCGTGGCCCGTCGGCGGAAACTTTGCTGGGGCAGCCTGGCATTTTCTCGATCCGCCCTGAGCATATTCGTTTTGCCCGCGAAGCCGCCAAGCCGGAAGAGATCCACGTGCAGGGCATTTTGCGTGATGTGCACTACCAAGGAGCTGCAACGCGTTATGAAGTCATGATCGACAACGGTGTTCGCTTGTTTGTCAGTCAGGGCAACACGCAGGAGCAGCTTTTACAGCCGGTACGGAATACTGGTGAACCGGTTCGCCTGTGCTGGGAAAGGAATGCGATGGTGGCGCTGGCGGGGGATCGCTGAAATGGAGATGGGAATGGACTACTCAGAAGTTCGTAACCGTCCTGCGCGGCGGTTCTCAACCTTTTTATATCGTCGTCCGACGCTTTATTTGCTGCTGCTGCTCACGCCGCCATTGTTGTGGTTTGGTGTTATTTATCTTGGGTCTTTGTTTACCTTGCTCTGGCAGGGCGCATATACCTTTGATGATTTCACCATGACGGTGACGCCGGATTTCACGCTGGATAATATCAAAGCGCTGTTTAATCCGTCGAACTACGACATTATTGTACGCACGCTGACGATGGCTATTTTGGTTTCTCTGGCCTGCGCGCTGTTAGCGTTTCCGATTGCCTACTATATGGCGCGTTATACCCGTGGCCGCAGTAAAGCCTTTTTCTATATCGCTATTATGATGCCGATGTGGGCGAGCTATATCGTCAAAGTTTATGCGTGGACGTTACTGTTGGCGAAAGACGGCGTTGCGCAATGGTTCCTGCATTATATGGGGTTGGAACCCGTGCTCGCGTGGGTGCTCGGTATTCCTGATATTGGTGGCAGCACGCTTTCAACCTCAGGACTTGGGCGCTTCATGGTGTTCGTCTATATCTGGCTACCGTTCATGATTTTGCCGATTCAGGCTGCATTAGAACGTTTGCCTCCCACGTTGCTTCAGGCTTCTGCCGATCTCGGTGCGCATCCGGCGCAAACCTTCCGTCACATTGTTCTCCCGCTGGCTATTCCGGGGATTGCTGCTGGTTCCATCTTCACGTTCTCACTGACGTTGGGCGATTTTATCGTGCCGCAGCTGGTGGGGCCTCCAGGCTATTTCATCGGCAGCATGGTGTATGCCCAGCAAGGGGCGATTGGCAATATGCCGATGGCTGCTGCATTCACGCTGGTGCCTATCGTGCTGATCGCCATCTATTTAACCATCGTTAAACGTTTGGGGGCTTTCGATGCGCTCTGATCTCAATGCTGCACCGTGGGGGCTCAAAATCGCCGCGTGGGGCGGGCTGGTGTTTTTACACTTTCCCATCCTCATTATTGCGGCCTATGCGTTCAACACCGAAGATTCGGCGTTTAGCTTCCCGCCAAAAGGTTTCACGCTGCACTGGTTTGAGGTTGCCGCTGGGCGTCAGGATGTTTGGGATGCCCTGTGGCTTTCGGTACAAATCGCGGCGATGGCGACCACTATTGCTCTGATCCTTGGCACACTCGCGGCGGCTGCACTCTATCGCCGAGAGTTCTTTGGTAAGCAAACCATCAGTTTTCTGATTCTGTTGCCGATTGCCTTGCCGGGTATTGTCACCGGTATTGCGCTGCTGTCTGCCTTCAAAACGTTAAACATGGAGCCGGGTGTGATGACCATTGTTATTGGTCATGCCACGTTTTGCGTGGTGATCGTGTTTAACAACGTCATCGCCCGCTTCCGTCGCACGTCGCATAGCCTTATTGAAGCCTCAATGGATCTCGGTGCGGACGGCTGGCAAACCTTCCGTCACGTTATGTTACCTAGCTTGGCGTCAGCCATGCTAGCAGGAGGAATGCTGGCATTCGCGCTGTCGTTTGATGAAATCATTGTGACCACGTTCACTGCCGGACATGAACGCACGCTGCCGCTGTGGCTGCTCAACCAGCTCAATCGTCCACGTGACGTGCCGGTGACCAACGTTGTGGCGCTATGCGTGATGTGCCTAACCGCGATTCCGATCCTAGGGGCGTACTACCTGACGAAAGGTTCGGAAGATGTGGAAGGGGCTGGAAAGTAACAATCGGTTCTTTCACTGCCGGTTTTTTCACTGTGCTTAAACCCGATTCGAATTATTTGGAACTACAGCAGCCTAGAAGTCGTTCCAAATAAGAAAGCAATAACAATAGGCAGCAAAGCGCTGCCGCCTCTCTTACTGAAGGATAAAACAATGCATACACAACTGCTGATTAACGGGCGTTTGGTCGAAGGTCAAGGTTCTGCACTGCCTGTGTACAATCCCGCGACGGGGGAGGTGATCGCACATATTGCGCAGGCAAGTGCTGCGCAGGTTGAGGAAGCGGTAAACGCCGCAGACAAAGCCTTCATCGAATGGGGGCAAACCACGCCCAAAGATCGCGCGGCGCTGTTGCTACAGGTCGCCGACGTGATTGAAGAACAAGGCGAAGTGTTAGCGCGTCTGGAATCGCAAAACTGCGGTAAACCTTATCAACGCGTGCTAGAAGATGAAATTCCAGCGATTGCAGACGTTTTCCGCTTCTTCGCCGGAGCGACCCGCTGTTTGAGCGGTCCAGTAGCCGGTGAGTACCTGCCGGATCACACGTCCATGATCCGTCGCGATCCGGTTGGGGTGATCGCCTCGATCGCGCCGTGGAACTATCCGTTGATGATGGCGGCATGGAAATTGGCTCCCGCGTTAGCTGCGGGGAATACCGTGGTTCTAAAACCTTCAGAGCAGACTCCGTTGACGGCGTTTCATCTCAGCCAAACGCTAGCCGATCTTTTCCCAGCCGGTGTGGTTAACGTGTTATTTGGCTTAGGTAAAGACGTGGGTGATGTGCTGACAGGGCATCCAAAGGTACGCATGGTATCGCTGACCGGCTCTATCGGTACTGGCGCACATATTATTGGGCATACCGCATCCACGATCAAACGCACTCATATGGAATTAGGCGGTAAGGCTCCGGTTATCGTATTCGACGATGCCGACGTTGAGAAAGTGGTTGAAGGTATTCGTATTTTCGGCTTTTACAACGCGGGTCAGGACTGCACCGCGGCCTGCCGTCTGTACGTTCAGAAATCTATCTATCAACGGGTTGTTGATGCGCTAGCGCAGACCGTTTCCACGCTTGATATGGGCAATCCGGGGGATGAAAGCACCGAATTAGGGCCGCTGATTACCGAGCAACATCTGCAACGCGTTGAAGGTTTTGTTGAGCGCGCAAAGGCACTTCCGCATATCACGGTCGCGACCGGTGGTTCTCGCGTTAATGGCCCAGGATTCTATTTCCAGCCTACGGTGCTAGCAGGGGCGAAGCAGGATGATGAAATTGTCCAAAAAGAGGTCTTTGGACCGGTAATCACCATCACGCCGTTTGATGATGAAGCTCAGGTTCTGGGATGGGCGAATGATTCCAATTATGGCCTGGCCTCTTCGGTTTGGACTCGTGACGTGGGACGTGCCCATCGTATGAGTGCGCGCTTACAGTACGGTTGCACATGGGTGAATACTCACTTTATGCTGGTCAGTGAAATGCCGCACGGTGGGCAAAAACTGTCTGGCTACGGTAAAGACATGTCGATGTTTGGTTTAGAGGATTACACCGTTGTCAGACATGTGATGATTAACCACGGTTAATTGATAGATGAGGTGGCGTTTTTCTCCACCTCATAAGGCTGTGCTTGCCTATAGCATTTCTACCTATGGATATATCCCCAATGCCAACGTTCTGTTGGCATTATTTTTTCTTTTCCTGCCTTGATAAAAATGGCTGCAACCATCAACATCGCGCAAGCGATACTAGACAACTGGTCTAATTTAATGACAATGGTTTGGCGATAATAAAAACAGGAAGGAATTGGAAATATGAATGCGATTGAAGTAATTCAACAACGCCGTGCGACTAAACAGTTTGATGCTAGCCATGTCATGACGTTTGATGAGAAAAAAGAGTTGTTAAACATTGCGTTGCAAAACGCACCAAGCGCTTTCAACCTTCAGCATTGGCGTCCATTGCTGATTGAAGACCGTGCGCAGCGCGAAAAGATCCGTGAAGCCGCTTGGGGTCAGGCTCAGGTCACTGATGCTTCCATGCTGGTGGTGCTATGTGGCGATCTCTCGAGCTGGGAAACTCAGGTGAAAAACATCTGGGCCGATGCGGCTGAGCCTGTACAGCAATATATTGTCCCTGCTGTCGATAGCTACTATCGTGGAAAACCTCAGACGCAGCGTGATGAAATTATGCGCAGCGCCGGTATTTTTGCCCAAACGCTTATGTTAGCAGCGAAAGCGCAAGGGTATGATTCTTGTCCAATGGATGGTTTTGATTTTGATGCCGTGGGAAAAATCATCAATAAGCCTGAGCAATATGAAATCTGCCTGATGATTGCGATTGGTAAACGCACCAGCCAGCCCTATCCGCGAATTGGCAAGCTGCCGTTCGAGCACATCGTGAAAAGCGACCGCTTTTAATTCCTGAGTAAAATTATTAACCTGAGTAATGAATAGAGCGCTGCCCATGACGGCGCTCTATTACCTTGCTATACTTTGCGCCCTTAAACGCTCCTCCACATCTTTTATCGTTAATATTGTCTGTTTGTATGCAGCATAGATGCGCATTTTGGCGCTATGATTTAACGTTGGTGGAGGCGAGAGAACGATTTACAGGACTCGGTCTAAAGGTACATAAGCGATGAAACATACAGTTGAAGTAATGATCTCTGAACAGGAAGTGCATCAGCGAATTGCTGAGCTTGGCCGTCAGATTTCAGAAGATTACCGTGACAGCGGCAGTGAAATGGTTCTGGTTGGTTTGCTGCGCGGTTCCTTTATGTTTATGGCCGATCTTTGCCGTCAGATTGACGTCCCTCATGAAGTCGATTTCATGACTGCTTCTAGCTATGGCAACGGTATGAACAGCACCCGTGACGTAAAAATCCTGAAAGATCTGGATGAGGATATTCGCGGTAAAGACGTTCTGATTGTCGAAGATATTATCGACTCAGGTAATACCTTGAGCAAAGTGCGTGAGCTGTTCGCTCTGCGCGGGCCAAAATCATTGGCCATCTGTACCTTGCTTGATAAGCCAAGCCGCCGAGAAGTCGATGTTCCGGTGGAATACGTTGGTTTTGCGATTCCCGATGAGTTTGTTGTTGGCTTCGGGATTGACTATGCTCAGCGCTATCGTCATTTGCCTTATATTGGCAAAGTCGTCATGCTCGACGAATAAGCCACTGGGCTTCATTCAGATTAAAAAGCGCCGTCCTCCCCGACGGCGCTTTTGTTTCATAGCGTGCGTTAACGATAGGTAATGGTGAGTACTTTCAAGTTTTCCTTATCGTTAATCGTTTCAATTTTGCTCCAACCAATTTGTCTTGGTAGTGCCGTTTCGGAAGTGGTTTGATTGATTGGGGCTGTCTGAGTTAACACTTTTCCATTTCTATAGCAGCGAGTTTGAATGCTTGACTCTGTGTTTGTCACATTACAGGCATCATCAACAATTGCGCCCATAAAATGGATTACCCCATCACTCGCTTTTGCAAAGCTGGAAAGCGTTACTACAATTGCGAAAACTGAAAAAAGAGAGAAACGGTATAGGCTCATAATCACCTCAAAATGTGCGTATTGACCATTGGGCCTTCCATTGCGTGGTTAGTAGACGTATTCATCCACTAAATAATGCAATAAAAAAATATAAGCGTTCTCTGCTTTCCTATCTTTCCGTGAATGTTATTTTTCTGTTGCTGTTCGGGCGCGAAATCTATCAACATTAAGAATAAATTAAAAGTAGATTTAGTGTTAATTACAAATGAAAATAAAAATTGACGTTTATTCTTCTGAATAAATTCACCAAATTAATATCTGGTTGTGAATGATCTTGTTTTAATATGATTAATGTAAATCGTCCTAGTTTTAAATTTTCTATAAAACACTCTTAAATTAAAAATTTTAAGAAAAAATGTTATTAGTAATTTCTGTTAGAACTATTTTTATTAGTAGGAATGAGGAGCATTCCTTAGAGAGGAATAGATGATGGAATTGGAATGGTTTACTGCGAAGCAACTCACCGAGATAGCGCATTTACCGACTACGCCTCAAGGGCTACATTTACATGCGAGAAAATTGGCGTGGATAAGGCGTAAGCGCGATGGAAAAACCATTGAATATCATATTGATAGTTTTCCTAACGAGGTAAAGCAGGCGTTGCGCTGGCGTCAGGTAAATGAACAAGGAGCCCGCTATCAGCCTCGCTCTTGCGATGGGGATCTTGCTACAAAAATGTGGGAAGAGATTTGTGTAGAAATGCCGTTATTACTGCGACAAAGGCTCGTCGATTTGGCATTGCGCGAAGGTGTTGACGCACTTTTTTTTCGTTTGGTCTCTTCTTTACGCTAGCGCTAATTTCACTTATGAAAAGCAGAGCAATAAAATACAGCCACTGATATTGGTTAGGATAGTCAGTGGCTGTGCTGCTGCGACAAACTTATTTAGCCTTGCTGTAGCAGGGTAGACATTGCGTTGCGATAGCGCAGTTCCAGCGTTTCTCGGCTGGTGGTCGTGATATCTAAGTCGCGCAGGCGCCCATCCTGTAGCCCGTAAACCCAACCGTGGATCATCACTTTTTGTCCACGTTTCCATGCCGACTGCATGATAGTGGAATGACCAAGGTTATAGACTTGTTCGACGACGTTTAGCTCGCACAACGTATCTAAACGCTTTTCTGGCGGTAGTTCACCGAGAAGAGAGCTGTGTTTGTACCACAGGTCGCGGATATGCAGCAGCCAGTTATTGATCAACCCAAGTTCAGGGTTTTCAACAGCAGCTTCGATCCCGCCGCAGCCCAAATGGCCACAGATAATAATATGCTCAACCTGTAATACGTCGACGGCGTATTGAACAACCGATAGGCAATTCAAGTCAGTGTGGATAACCAGATTGGCAACGTTTCGGTGCACAAAAAGTTCACCTGCTTCCAATCCTGTTAACTGTTCGGCCGGTACTCGGCTATCAGAACAACCAATCCACAGGAAGCGTGGACGCTGTGATTTGGCGAGGCGACCAAAGAATTCAGGATCTTCCTGACTCACGGTATCTGACCATGCGTGGTTATTCGCAATAAGTTTTTCGATTTCTTTCATTGAGGTTAATCGTCTGTAACATGCGGTTTGCGAGGGTTAATATAGGCTAAACATCACAGTTTTGAAATCGGAGCAGTGATCTAACTCAATAAAATGTTGTATGGACACGCGACGCTAGCTAAGTAGCGTCGCGATTCTTGCCCTATTTCCAAAGCCTGAATGATTTCCTAGAAACATTCTCTTCCTGAGCACCGTCTTCGTCCGAGGGCGGTGTTTCACTCTCTTGTGACTGTTTCTGAGGAGAAGACGATGATGAGGTCACGCGATGCCAATCAAAACGGCGCGTCAGTGACATAATGAGCGCTAAGATGCTAAACAGCAGCACAGACCCGAGCATCAGCGAGTTATCTTCTGAATGTAGCAGCATGTAAAGGACGCCATACAGCACAAGGAGCCCTATGCTGAATAACACCCCGCGTATCCAGCCTTGTAGTACGGCGCTAAGATAAAAGCCAATTAAAGCCGAACAGGAAAGGCTAGCGATTAGATAGGCCAATGTAAAACCTATACGCTCGGCAAAAGCCAGCAAAACGAGATAGAACATCGATAGCGCTGCACCCACCAAGATATATTGCATCGGATGTAGGCGGAGCATGGTAAGCATTTCGAACATGAAAAATGCGCCAAACGTTAATCCAATAAATAAGATGGCATATTTGATCGAACGCTCAGTGAGCTGGTAATGATCGACCGGCTCGACTAAACCAACGCGGAAGGCGGGGATATTGTTGAACGGTATTTGTTCACCAGCAACTTGATACTCATGATTTAGATTATTCGCGTACCAGCTACTATGCCAACTAGCGCTAAAGCCCTTATCGGTTATGCTGTGAGTGTCGGGTAAGAAACGGCCTAAGAAGCTTGGATGTGGCCAGTTACTGCGTAAGGTCATTTCGGTTGTTCGTCCTAATGGAACGACTTCCAGCGAGCTACTACCGCTTATCTTAAAGGTGAAGTCTATTTTTAGAGCGTCACCGGTGAGTAATTCCAGAGGAATGTCTGCATGCATCCCTTGCCCTTGTTGATCGCCTTGAACGCCAGGCTCAAAGGCGATTTCTGTTGCGTTAGCCTTCAATGACGATATTTGGCGAATACCTCGAGCGTCGCTCAGCATCACCACTAAATAAGGTTTACCCACGCTAAGTTTAACGTTATCGCCAGAAACTAATTGGCGAGTATCTACCTTTTTAAAGTTAGCGCTAAAGTGTAGGTCACTGTGATAGAGCTGGGTTTGATATAAGCCGACTTTGCGGATTTCAACCTGAGGCTTACCATCAATATTCAGCTGCTGTGGCAGTTCATAACTAAAGTATTCCCTCGTTATGCTGTGGCGCTCCTTCTTATTGATTTCCGTGGTGGTTAAGGTATAGGGGATGACAATGACAGGTCCAAGAACGCGTTGTTCGCGACTGGTGCTATCGGCCACCTGATCGATAACCTGTTCTTGGTATTCTTCACGCTCATGCACAATGTTGATTAACTGCTGTATGGGGATAAACATCAGTAGCATACAGCCAACGACGGTAAGCACCTTATATAACAATACCGATTTAAACATAGCTTTCTCCTTCAACGATTGAGAGGAAAATAAGCCTGTCGAGTGAAGTGTGAATGGAGCTATGTGAAGGGACGGTGAAGTCGCTGGAGTTTATTTAATGGGGAGCAATAGCTGCGCCTCAACGCCTTGAGGTGAGTGGTTAGCTAACATGATTTCACCATGATGTAATCTCGCCACTTCCTGCACAAAAGACAGTCCCAGCCCACTGCTTTTTTGACCACTGGTGCGTGGCAGTGAATAGAATCGATCAAAAATATGCGGCAGTGCATAATCGGGAATACCTGCACCATTGTCGATTAAAATCACGCTATAAATATCGAGATTCTGTTTTCCTATCAGCGTAATAGTGCCACTCGGTGGTGTAAAATCTAATGCATTAGCCAGTAAATTCTCAATGGCCTGCGTCAGCAGCCATGTATCCACATGCATCGTGCAATTTTCCAGCTGTGAGAATTGCAGAGTTATCTGCGTTTGTCTCGCCTGAGCTTCATGCGCAGTCATTATTTGCTGCAACAGGGGGGCGATATTGATGCTTTCTAACTCTGCTTCGACCCGACTTTCTATTTTGGCTAACGTGAGCATTTTGTCGATCAATAACTGAAGTCGTTTACCTTGCTGCTGAATATTTAGCGTAAAGCGTTGAGCCACGTCGACAGGAGGCTGCTCTTGTAAAATCTCCGCTGCACCGCGGATTGCGGCTAACGGGCTTTTTAGTTCATGGGTTAGGGTGTGGACATATTGTTCAACGTAGTTTTTCCCTTCTAGACGAATACGCATATGTTCGAGAGCTTCAGCGAGGCGACGTAGTTCTGTGCTATTCATTTTCGGCAGAGTCACGGGGTGGCCTTCCGAAACCAACGTGGCGTACTTCACCAGTCGTCCAATAGAGCGGTTTATCCACCAGACGAAAAATAATCCCACCAGTAATGCGATCCCTAACAGCGCGGCACCAGCGACCAAAATGCGGTGCTCGCTGCGTTGGATCACGGGCGCTAATGCCAAATTGGGTTTACCCACACTGAGCACGCCGATAATGCGGTCACCGTCGTAAATGGGGGCGGCAACATACATCACGGAGCTTTCAGGATTGTTAGGATCCATTAGCGTGCTGCGTGCGCCGTACCTCCCTCGCAGAGTGAGCCAAACGTCATTCCAGCGTGAATAGTCTTGTCCCAGAGCTTCGCCATTCGAATCAAATACCACTTTGCCGTTAGCATCGGTCAGATAGACACGATATTCGTTATGATTTTTGCGGATGCCAGCAATATTTGCACCAATGGGTTTGCTATTGACTCGCTGAAATGCACGTTGCAGCGAGCTGTCGGTGAGAACCCCATCGTGATAGGTGCCGTTGACTAAATCATGATGAGCAAACTGCGCCAACAGGTTGGCAGTGTCATTGAGCGTTCCCTCGACGGCTCGTCGTACCCCAGGTTTGACCTCTTGGACAAAGATATCCAATACGAAAAAACCGGCGACGGCCACGATGATGAAGTAACCCAGCAATAGCTGTAGGCCTATCCTCATGATGCGTAGCCTAAGCTATAACCTAAGCCTCTATGAGTCTGAATTGCGTTGCCCTCACTGTTCACCGCTCGCAGCTTAGCGCGTAATGTTTTGATATGGGTATCGACGGTACGCTCCAAGCTCTCTTCGGCATGCGTCCAAACAATATCCATCAACTGTTCGCGAGAAAAAACACGCCCCGGAGCGAGCAGTAACGTTTTTAACAACAAGAATTCATATCGGGTTAACGTCAATGGCTGCTGGTGGTAGCTGATGCTCGCGCATGCTTCGTCGAGCATAAATGGCCCGATAGACACGGCGGATGAGGTAGCGGTTAGCAAGCGATTTTGTTTGAGGGAGCGGCGTAAAATAGTCCGCACTCTGGCACACACTTCTCGTGGAGAGAAAGGCTTGGCAACGTAATCATCTGCCCCAATCTCTAATCCGATCAGACGGTCGATTTCATCGTTGCGAGCAGTCAGAA
Organism: Hafnia sp. HMSC23F03; assembly: GCF_001816025.1. Lineage (NCBI taxonomy): Bacteria > Pseudomonadati > Pseudomonadota > Gammaproteobacteria > Enterobacterales > Hafniaceae > Hafnia > Hafnia sp. HMSC23F03. The sequence goes on along the minus strand of NZ_KV824204.1, from coordinate 3,029 downwards.
ACAGCACCGGAAGATCGGGGGATTGCACCAGTATCTTTCGGCAAAGTTCGAAGCCGTTAATATCGGGTAAGCCCACGTCTAAAATGACCAAGTCTGGTTTTTGTTCTGTCATTATTTCCAGTACGGGCAGGCCACGTTCGAACCAGCATACCGTAAAGCCTTCGCTTTCTAGCGTATAGATAAGCGTATCGGCAATACTTGACTCATCTTCGACTAACCAAATCGTGGGTGACATGTGAACTTCCGTGGGCCATGGGGTGATAAGCGCTATCTTACCGGAGGTAAATGTGGCTGAATATGGTGATTGCTATTTCTCATGACGGTGACGATAAGATTGGTAGCTAATGCTGTTATGGCTATGTAAAATAGACAATCTTCGTTAAATGTTCACATCCCGATTATTGACGGTATCCATCAAGACTATCTCGGTTCCGTTCCAAAATAGCCTGATAGCTCAGGCGCAAAGGTACGCTAATCATAATGACATACGCACTGGAACTCTCGCAGCTCACCAAAACTTATGCCGGTGGTGTGCAAGCGCTGCGCGGTATTGACCTCACGGTTGAGGCAGGGGATTTTTATGCTCTGCTCGGCCCAAATGGCGCAGGGAAATCGACCACCATTGGCATTATCAGCTCATTGGTGAATAAATCCTCCGGCAAGGTCAATGTGTTTGGTTATGACATTGATCATGACATCGTTAACGCTAAACGACAGCTCGGTTTGGTCCCTCAGGAATTTAACTTCAACCCGTTTGAAACCGTGATGCAAATTGTGGTGCATCAGGCGGGTTATTATGGCGTGACACACTCTGAAGCACTGCTGCGCGCTGAAAAATATCTTAAGCAGCTCGACCTCTGGGGCAAGCGTGACGAGCGTGCTCGCATGCTTTCTGGCGGTATGAAACGCCGTTTGATGATCGCTCGTGCGTTAATGCATGAACCAAAACTACTCATCCTGGATGAACCAACGGCGGGCGTTGATATTGAGCTGCGTCGCTCTATGTGGGGATTCCTCAAAGAGCTGAACGCCCAGGGCACGACGATTATTCTGACAACCCACTATCTGGAAGAAGCTGAAATGCTGTGCCGGAATATCGGCATAATCCAGAATGGTGAGTTGGTCGAGAATACGTCAATGAAAGAGCTGCTGTCGAAGCTGAAATCGGAAACGTTCATCCTTGACCTAGCCCCAAAAAGCCCAATCCCTAAACTGGAAGGGTACAAAAGCCAACTGCGTGATACTTCAACGCTAGAGGTTGAGGTTCTGCGTGAGCAAGGGCTAAATGGCGTATTTAGTCAGTTGAGTGCGCAGGGGGTGCAGGTACTCAGCATGCGTAATAAGGCTAATCGATTGGAGGAGCTGTTTGTGACCTTAGTACACGATCACGATGAAAAGCCCCGTGTGAATACGGAGAAAAAGGCATGAATGCACTCTATTGGGTTGCGCTAAAAAGTATCTGGACTAAAGAAGTTCATCGCTTCGCTCGTATCTGGATTCAAACGCTGGTGCCGCCAGTGATCACCATGACGCTGTATTTCATCATTTTCGGCAATCTGATTGGTTCCCGCATTGGTGAAATGCACGGCTTCGATTACATGCAGTTTATTGTGCCGGGGTTGATTATGATGTCAGTCATTACCAACTCTTACGCGAACGTGGCTTCATCGTTTTTCAGCGCTAAGTTTCAACGCAATATCGAAGAATTGCTGGTGGCTCCGGTGCCAACGCATGTGATTATTGCTGGCTTTGTTGGCGGTGGCGTGGCACGCGGGGTATGCGTGGGGATTCTGGTGACACTGGTGTCACTGTTCTTTGTCCCATTCCACGTGCATAACTGGGCGATTGTCGCTGCAACCTTGCTGTGTACCGCTATTTTATTTTCTCTGGGCGGGTTGTTGAACGCGGTATTTGCAAAGACTTTTGACGATATCAGCTTGGTACCGACCTTTGTGTTAACACCGTTAACCTACTTGGGTGGGGTATTTTATTCGTTAACGCTTCTGCCACCTTTTTGGCAGGCCGTATCGAAGCTAAACCCTATCGTTTATATGATCAGTGGATTCCGTTTTGGTTTCCTCGGTATTAACGATGTTCCGCTGGTATTTACCTTTGTGGTGTTGCTGGCGTTTATCGTGGTGTTCTATCTGCTAGCGTGGTATTTAATCGAACGCGGACGCGGTTTACGCACCTAATCAATTCAAGCCTCTGTACTCCACGGAGGCTTTTTTTTGCATCATATTTTGCGGAATCATTCAAACTCACTGTCTTAAATATCATCATTTCTGCCTCATCTCACAATCCTGTGTCGCCATTTATTATGTTTGCTGCGGTCTGCGCTATTTCCTGATAAACCCTATTAAAGATGTGATTATTCCGAATGCGTTTTTTTTAAAATAGTTCATCGGTGTAACCATTTCAGGTCTAGGTAGGCGGCAGGATGCCGCAAATGCAAGGGGAAGAGCGCCTATGTTAGGGATTGTCTTGGCTGGACATACCGGCTTTGCTAGCGGCACATTAAAATCGCTGAAGCATTTGCTCGGCAGCGTTCCGGAGCAATGTGTCAGCGTTGAATATACCGAATGGTTAAGCACCAATATGCTAAGCCGGATGATGTGCGATGCGCTACATGCTGCCGATAGTGGCGACGGCGTGGTGTTTATCACTGATATTTTAGGTGCCGCACCTTTTCGTAGCGCGGCGTTGATGAGTCATAAACATCCAAAATGTGAAGTTGTGGTTGGCATTGGCATAGGGGCGATGGTTCAACTCTTTCCCCGAAGGGGCATGCTGACGGCAGCAGAATTCCGTGATTCAGCGCTGGAACTGACGCGAGAACAGGCAACGAGTCTATGGCATGAACAGAATCGACACACGGTATTTGGGATGGCGGTGGAGGAGGCGCTTGAGCGCTGAAATCTGCATGAGAACTGTGTAAGGGTTCGTACGACTGAACATTGGAAAGCTGTGTGAGGTTTCGTACGCCTAGTATTCCGAAATCTACATGCACTCCGTGCAGGCGTCCGAGT
>NZ_KV824202.1:20987-71731 GCF_001816025.1 Hafnia sp. HMSC23F03 | reverse complement strand
GTTGCGCGCTGGCAACCTCTCGTCGGACGCCTACACTAGCGGGGTCATAGAAACACAAATGCTGATGGGCGGACGAAACCCTTCACTGCTCTAGTAGAGAAGTGTCGTCTTACTTGGACGCCTACTTCTGCGTCAACTTCTCCAAATCCGCCTCAATCTCGGCGATCTTATTCGCTACTACGCTTTCAAGATGACGTAGATCGTCCAAGATCTTATGTTTCAGATCGACTTCTACCTGATCGCGTTTGCAGATCCGATCGAGTTCATCAATGACATAGCGAAGGTTTGGGTTAATTTCGTGGATCTCTTTGTAGCCTTGCCCTGCATTATCGGCCACGATAGTTTTGCGTTGGCGTGGATATTTGAACTTCACGCTTTTGGCAAAAAACTCGCCTTTATCTTTACGGAAATAAATCTTCAGTATGTCGTTATTGGCCTCCTGACGAAGGCTGTAGCGGTCAATCTCTTCGGGTTGATTAATCCCCAAGCTTTTCAGGTTGTCATACATAGAGGCACCTTTGGTATCTTTCATGAGAAGATGAAATATAGACTAAATAACGGCATCCATTAAATCTGCGTGGCGTATCACTCTGTCAGTGCAACGTGACAGATAAAAAAATAGCGGGCTGATGGCCCGCTATCAATGTTGTGTTAGTCGATACTGCGTAACAGCTCGTTAATACCAACTTTCCCGCGTGTTTTCGCGTCTACTTTCTTCACGATGACCGCGCAGTACAGGCTGTATTTACCATCTTTTGACGGCAGGTTGCCAGAAACAACCACCGAGCCTGCCGGAACACGTCCGTAATGAACTTCGCCAGTTTCACGGTCGTAGATCTTGGTGCTTTGACCCAGATAAACGCCCATGGAAATCACCGAGCCTTCTTCAACGATAACGCCTTCAACGACTTCGGAACGTGCGCCGATGAAGCAGTTATCTTCGATGATGGTAGGGTTAGCCTGTAAAGGCTCTAAAACGCCGCCGATACCCACGCCGCCAGACAGGTGAACGTTCTTACCAATCTGCGCGCAAGAGCCTACGGTTGCCCAAGTATCAACCATGGTGCCTTCGTCAACGTAAGCACCGATATTAACATAAGAAGGCATCAACACGGTGTTGCGGGCGATAAATGCACCTTGGCGGACGCTTGCTGGCGGCACGACACGGAAGCCTTCGCGCTGGAAACGAGCTTCATCGTAGTCAGCAAACTTCATTGGTACTTTATCGTAAAAGCGAGTCTCAGCGCCTTCCATCAGCTTATTATCGTTGATGCGGAAAGAGAGCAGTACGGCTTTTTTCAGCCACTGATGAGTTACCCATTCGCCGTTAATTTTCTCAGCGACGCGCAGTTCGCCAGAGTCTAATAGCGCAATAACCTGATTAACCGCTTCACGCGTGATGCTGTCTACGTTAGCCGGAGTGATATCCGCGCGGCGCTCGAAGGCGTTTTCAATAAGAGTTTGCAACTGCTGCATATTTGTTCTATTCCCGAAGATTAATTGACGTATACCCTTGATACTTCTAGTTGTTGATGCATTGTTCCCCAGTGGCATCGTTAGCGATGCTGCTAGGGACTCACAAATTTGCCGCATCACGTCAACTCGAATTATTTGGGCATATATCACAAAAAATACATCATCCTTTATCGGTTGGATCGAGGGCTTCTGTCAACCGCTGAGCCAATTCTGACTGCATTTTAATGCTTAATGCTTTACGTTCGCCGTCTGCCAGAATAAATAAATCCTCAACCCGCTCGCCGATGGTGGTAATTCGAGCGCTGTGTAGCGACAACCCCATTTCGGCAAATACTTCTCCCACCTGTGCCAATAATCCAGGCTGATCCAAAGCGACCAGCTCCATATAACTACGGCGCTCGTTGTGCATCGGCAGGAAACTGACCTCAGTAGGCACCGTAAAGTGACGGAGTTTTGGCGATGGGCGGCGCGTGCGCGGGTGGCGGTAATGTTGTTGAGTTAACGCCTGCTCTAGAGAATGTTTGATGGTGGCGTGACGATCCTGTGCTAGAGGGCTACCGTCTGGCTCAAGCACAACGAAGGTGTCCATGGCAAAGTTATCGCGATTAGTGAAGATCTGCGCGTCATGGACACTCAGGTTGCGGCGATCTAGCTCGCCTGCGACGGCGGCAAACAGATAAGGGCGATCGGGGCTGTAGATAAAAATCTCGGTGCCGCCGCGTGTGGCCAAATGGCTGACGAGTACCAGCGGCTTGCTAGCATCATGCTTGAGCAAATGACGAGCGTGCCACGCCAGTTGGTTGGGATTGTGGCGCAGGAAATAATCAGCGCGGCAGCGGCTCCAAATGTGGTGCAGCGCCTCCTCGTTTATATTGTCCATACGCAATAATGCCAGCGCCTGTAAGCGGTGATGGCGAACTCGCTCACGCATGTCTGGCGTATTTTGCATGCCGCGACGTAGCTGTTTTTCAGTGGCGAAATAGAGTTCGCGCAACAGGCTTTGTTTCCAACTATTCCATAGCGTTTCGTTGGTGGCACAAATGTCGGCCACGGTGAGACTCACCAAATAGCGCAGTCGGGTTTCACTTTGTACTTCAGCGCTAAATTGCTGGATGACCGCAGGATCTTGAATATCGCGACGCTGAGCGGTTACCGACATCAGTAAGTGGCAGCGTACTAGCCATGAAACGAGCTGCGTTTCGCGAGAGTTTAAGCCGTGCAGTTGGGCAAACTCGAGCACGTCCTGTGCGCCGAGAATAGAGTGATCGCCACCGCGTCCTTTGGCAATATCGTGGAAGAGTGCAGCAAGAAGTAGCAATTCTGGCTGTGGTAAACGCGGATAAAGCTCTACGCACAGCGGATGGCGTTGGCGTGTATTTTCATCGGAGAAACTTTCTAGTTTGAGCAGCACGCGCATGGTGTGCTCGTCCACCGTGTAGGCGTGAAACAGATCGAACTGCATTTGACCGACGATTTTTCCCCACTGCGGCATATAGGCCCACAGCACGCTATGGCGGTGCATGGGCAGCAGTGCGCGATTTACCGCTCCCGGATGACGCAGTATTGCCATAAACAGCTTACGTGCCTCAGGTAAATCACACAGCGGCTGAGCAAGGTGACGACGGGCGTAACGCAGATGCCGCAGGGTTGTTGAATAAATCCCCGTTATCTCCTGATTTTTTGCCATCACGTAGAACATTTGCAAAATGGTGACAGGATCGCGCATGAAGGTTTCTGCATCGCGAAGATCGATAAGGCTGCCGCGTAGCTGGAAGTGATCATCCAGCGGGCGCGGTTTTTCATTGGTTCCCAGCGCGAGAATGGCCTCATCGAACAGCTGTAACAACATTTGGTTGAGCTCGCCAACGCGGCGCGTCATGCGATAAAAATCCTTCATCATGCGTTCAATGGGCGCATTGCCTTCGCCTTCGTAGCCCAACAGCTGTGCGACGCTAAATTGGCGATCAAACAGCAGACGGTTATCGTAGCGATTGAGAACCAAATGCAGGGCAAAACGGATGCGCCATAGAAAGCTTTGGCATTCGTTGAGCTCATCGCGTTCAGCCTCAGTGAGAAAGCCGAAACCAACCATTTCATTCATGGAGGTCGCGCCGAAATGACGATGTGCAACCCACAGCAAAGTATGAATATCACGCAGCCCGCCGGGGCTGGTTTTGATATCTGGTTCAAGGTTATAGCTGGTGCCGTGGTAGCGCTGGTGGCGGTCTTTCTGCTCCTGAATTTTGGCATCGAAAAACTTAGGTGATGGCCAGAATTCGTCGCTGAAAATTTGTTTTTGCAATTGTAAGAACAACGCTACGTCACCATAAACCAGCCGCGATTCAATCAGGTTGGTTGCCACCGTGAGGTCAGAAAGGCCTTCTTGCAGGCATTCATCCAGTGTACGCACGCTATGTCCGACCTCCAACTTGAGATCCCATAGCAGCGTAATCAGTTCGCTGATGCGCTGTGCGTCAGGCTCATCCAGTGAAGTTTGGCTCAGAATGAGAAGGTCAATATCAGAAAGCGGATGCAATTCGCCGCGGCCATAACCCCCAACCGCGATTAGCGCTATGCCTTGGCGTTCTTTAAAACCGAGATGGATCCACAAACGTGTCAGTAAACGATCGATATAGAGCGTTCGAGCGGCAATCAATGATTCCGCAGACTCTCCAGCCTGAAACGCGGCGGACATCCATTGCTGAAAACGCTCAAGCGATTGTTTTAGTGGTGCGCACTCAAGGTCGGTCGCCGCGAAGTTGTCAGGGGAGGGGGGCTGAATCAGTCGCTCAGTGGGGGATTCTGATGTTGCTGAATTCAATATGGGCATGGGCATCTCCCGTTGTTGCCTTGTTTTTAGAGTGCAGACCATAAAAAAAGCCGGCATAAGCCGGCTTGTTTCAATATTGACACGACGTGTTATACGTTCTCGTGAACGATAACGCGTGGGAGGTCAGTTTCTTCCTCGCGCAGGGTCAAAATCTCACAACCGTTATCTGTCACCACAATAGTATGCTCATACTGTGCCGACAAGCTACGATCTTTCGTTTTTACCGTCCAGCCATCTTTCATGGTACGGATGCGGTAATCACCAGCGTTAACCATAGGCTCAATGGTAAAGGTCATGCCTTTTTGTAGTACTACGCCGCCATCATCAGCATTGTAATGTAGAACTTGAGGCTCTTCATGGAACACCTCGCCGATGCCGTGGCCGCAATATTCACGTACGACGGAGAAACCATGAGATTCAACAAACTTCTGGATCTCGGCACCGATGGTGCGCAGGCGGATGCCTGGTTTAACCATTTTCAGTGCCAGATAAAGGCTTTCTAGCGTGATGCGGCACAGACGCTCACCAAGAATGGTTGGCTTACCGACGATGAACATCTTGGAGGTATCACCATGCCAGCCGTCTTTAATAACGGTAACGTCGATGTTGACGATGTCACCGTCTTTCAAGATTTTTTCATCGCTAGGAATACCGTGGCAGACCACTTCGTTTACAGAGATACAAACGGATTTCGGATAGCCGTGATACCCCAGACAGGCGGAGATCGCTTGCTGTTTTTGGGTAATGTAATCATCGCAGATACGATCGAGTTCACCGGTGCTAACACCGGGAACCACGTATGGCTCGATAATTTCTAGAATTTCCGCCGCCAGTCGCCCAGCAACGCGCATTTTTTCGATTTGTTCAGGTGTTTTTATTGAGATTGCCATGAAATATATGTCCGCAGGTGTCGTGAAATCGACAATGAGAATCAATTGCTGAACATGGTAACAGTCCTCGTAACCGCTGCCAAATCCTACGATAACCGTGGGCTCAAAATGCAACAAAAGGTGGAGTCTGTGGCTGGTTTATGGTATAAAGCGCGCCGCAGTTCTTATATCTGTTTTCATTAATGAGGCCGATAGGGAAGCTGTAAATCTCAATTGTGTTATTTGTATTCTTTGCAAAGAAACGACAACAACACACACATATCGGCACGTGCGCCGGGGTGCCTTGCAGGATGAGTCTTCGGACAAATGCCTTGCTGGGTCGGCTCATGGGATATGTGGAGGCTTAACCCCAAACTTTATATAGAGGTTTAATCATGGCAACTGTTTCCATGCGCGACATGCTCAAGGCTGGTGTACACTTTGGTCACCAGACCCGTTACTGGAACCCGAAAATGAAGCCTTTCATCTTCGGTGCACGTAACAAAGTTCACATCATCAACCTTGAAAAAACGGTTCCAATGTTCAACGAAGCTTTGGCTGAGTTGCAGAAGATTTCTGCTCGTAAAGGCAAAATCCTGTTCGTTGGTACTAAGCGCGCTGCAAGCGAAGCGGTAAAAGAAGCTGCTAACAGCTGCGACCAGTTCTTCGTGAACCATCGCTGGTTGGGCGGTATGCTGACTAACTGGAAAACCGTTCGTCAGAGCATCAAGCGTCTGAAAGATCTGGAAACCCAGTCTCAGGATGGCACCTTCGAAAAACTGACCAAAAAAGAAGCGCTGATGCGCGCTCGTGAACTGGCCAAGCTGGAAAACAGCCTGGGCGGTATCAAGGACATGGGTGGCTTGCCAGACGCTCTGTTCGTAGTTGATGCCGATCACGAACACATCGCGATTAAAGAAGCCAACAACCTGGGTATCCCGGTATTCTCTATCGTTGATACCAACTCCGATCCGGACGGCGTTGACTTCGTTATCCCTGGTAACGATGACGCAATCCGTGCAGTAAGCCTGTACCTGAACGCTGTAGCGGCAACTGTTCGCGAAGGCCGTTCTCAGGATCTGGCTACCCAAGCGGAAGAAAGCTTCGTAGAAGCTGAATAATAAGGCAAGCGCAAGCTTATACCCAAGAGGTTTGGAGTTGCCGCCAACACAGCAGCAGCGCCAAATAAAAAGGTATAGCCCTTATTAACCAGGTATTGAAATATGTTGGTTAGGGGGCCTTTATGGCCCCCCCTTTCTTTGTGAAAATCGCCTTTTTTATCACGGCGATATAAAGAACCAATCCCTAGATGAGAGAACCAGTCTCCGTGAGGTTCGCTCTTCACGACGAGACCACCGAGGAAAATACAATGGCTGAAATTACCGCCACCCTGGTAAAAGAACTGCGTGAACGTACTGGCGCAGGCATGATGGATTGTAAAAAAGCGCTGACCGAAGCCCAAGGCGACATCGAGCTGGCGATCGAAAACATGCGTAAATCTGGCGCGATCAAAGCGGCGAAAAAAGCAGGCAACGTAGCTGCTGACGGCGTGATCAAAACCAAGATCGTTGGCAACTACGGTGTGATTCTGGAAGTTAACTGCCAGACTGACTTCGTTGCTAAAGATGGTGGTTTCCAGGCATTCGCTGAGAAAGTGCTGGATGCTGCTGTTGCAGGCAAAATCACTGACGTTGAAGTTCTGAAAGCACAGTTCGAAGAAGAACGTGTAGCGCTGGTTGCGAAAATCGGTGAGAACATCAACATCCGTCGTGTTGCCTCTCTGGAAGGCGACGTACTGGCTAGCTACCTGCACGGTGCTCGCATCGGTGTTCTGGTTGCTGCTAAAGGCGCTGATGAAGAACTGGCTAAGCAACTGGCAATGCACGTTGCTGCAAGCAAGCCTGAATTCGTTAAGCCAGAAGACGTATCTGCTGAAGTGGTAGAAAAAGAGTACCAAGTTCAGTTAGACATCGCGATGCAGTCTGGTAAGCCGAAAGAAATCGCAGAGAAAATGGTTGAAGGCCGCATGAAGAAATTCACCGGCGAAGTTTCTCTGACGGGTCAAGCTTTCGTTATGGACCCAAGCAAAACTGTGGGTCAGTTGCTGAAAGAGCACAACGCTGACGTTACCAATTTCATCCGCTTCGAAGTGGGTGAAGGTATCGAAAAAGCGACCGTAGACTTTGCTGCAGAAGTTGCATCAATGACTAAAGGCGCTTAATCGCCTTCAAATGGAACCGCCGTGATGGTGGTTCCATTGTTTTATGTAACGTTAAATAAACCTGAAAACGTTCGACGAAGTTCAATGTAGAAAGGTTTACACTAGTAAGTATCCAGCCAGCATTAGAATGTATCCCAATGATCGGTTACGACCGTGCATTGAAATACCTCCGACAATTTATTGACTGCTTCTTAGGACAGAACACCATGGCAACCAACTCCAAACCCGTATATCAGCGTATCCTGCTCAAGCTTAGCGGTGAGGCCCTGCAAGGTGCAGAAGGTTTTGGCATCGATGCAAGCGTACTGGATCGTATGGCTCAGGAAGTGAAAGAGCTGGTCGAATTAGGAATTCAAGTCGGTGTTGTGATCGGCGGCGGTAATCTGTTCCGTGGTGCCGGTTTGGCTCAGGCGGGGATGAATCGCGTTGTTGGCGACCACATGGGGATGTTGGCAACGGTGATGAACGGTTTGGCAATGCGCGATGCACTGCATCGTGCCTATGTTAACGCGCGTCTGATGTCTGCAATTCCGCTGAATGGCGTTTGTGACAACTACAGCTGGGCTGAAGCTATCAGCCTGTTGCGTAACAACCGAGTGGTCATATTCTCTGCTGGTACGGGAAATCCATTCTTTACAACGGACTCCGCTGCTTGCCTGCGTGGCATTGAAATTGAAGCTGACGTTGTACTGAAAGCGACAAAAGTTGACGGCGTATACTCAGCCGATCCGGTAACTAACCCAGACGCAACGCTGTTTGATCAGATGACCTATCAGGATGTCTTGGAAAAAGAACTGAAAGTCATGGATTTGGCAGCTTTCACTCTGGCTCGTGACCATAACCTGCCGATTCGTGTATTTAACATGAATAAGCCGGGTGCTTTGCGTCGCGTCGTCATGGGTGAGAAAGAAGGTACGCTGATTTCTAAATAATCGGTGTGACTTTTTAGCAGCATAACGGCGCTCTACGAACGAGGAAGGTTCAGTTTATAAGGCTCTCTGGTAGTTTTACTGCCGTGAGCATTGTGCAGGACTTTCTTGCCAGTTACGCTGGATTGAAAATATATCGACGTTTCTCACGATGAAGCGTCAGTTTAATTAACCGTTTTCAAGGGTTCGCAACGTGATTAACGAAATTAAAAAAGATGCTGAAACACGCATGGACAAATGTGTTGAAGCATTTAAATCAAACATCAGTAAAATCCGCACCGGTCGTGCTCATCCGAACCTGCTGGATGGCATCTCTGTAGAATATTATGGTTCTGCGACACCTCTACGTCAGGTTGCTAACGTTGTCGCTGAAGACTCTCGCACATTGGCCATTACCGTGTTCGACCGTTCTCTGTCTGCTGCAGTAGAGAAAGCGATTATGGCATCTGATCTGGGCCTGAACCCAATGTCTGCGGGTGCCGTTATCCGTGTTCCATTGCCAGCACTGACTGAAGAGCGCCGTAAGGACCTGATTAAATTGGTTCGCGCTGAAGCAGAGCAGGGTCGCGTATCTGTACGTAACGTACGTCGTGACGCTAACGATAAAGTCAAAGTTTTGCTGAAAGATAAAGAAATCAGCGAAGACGAAGATCGTAAATCTCAGGACGAAGTGCAGAAAATGACTGACGTGATGATCAAAAAGATCGATTCCGCGTTAGCGGACAAAGAAAAAGAGTTGATGGAAGTTTAATTCTACTCTGGCTTGAAAAAAGCGTCGCTCCGGCGGCGCTTTTGTTTTTTTGGCTATCCGAGAAATACCAGACTATTGCTGAAGACGGGCTAATTCTCATAGACAAGCCGCGACCTTCGTTTCAGACTGATGTATCTCCTGTTCTAAACAGTTATTCAGAAGACCCTCATGAAGCAACTGACTATTCTTGGCTCTACCGGTTCTATTGGCACTAGCACGTTGGCTGTAGTGCGAGCAAATCCCGATGATTTTAGCGTTACCGCGCTGGTAGCGGGTAAAAATGTTGATGTTATGTTCCAGCAGTGCGTTGAGTTTGCTCCGCGCTATGCGTCAATGGCTGACGAAAATGCTGCTCAGGCTCTCCGTCTGCGTCTCATCGATGCAGGGCTAGGGGATATTGAGGTTAGCGCTGGCGAACAAGCTGCGTGCGATCTAGCCGCTCTGGATGATGTCGATCAGGTCATGGCCGCCATTGTAGGGGCTGCCGGCCTAATGCCGACGTTGGCCGCTATCAAAGCAAACAAGCAGGTTCTGCTCGCCAATAAAGAAGCCTTGGTAACTTGCGGTCGGTTGTTTATGGATGCGTTGAAGCAGAGTGAGGCTCAGCTTTTACCTATCGATAGCGAGCATAATGCTATTTTCCAAAGCCTGCCTGAGCCGGTGCAGCACAATCTTGGCTTTGCTTCGTTAAGCGATCACGGTATTTCACGTATCGTTCTTACTGGCTCTGGTGGCCCATTCCGTCAGTTGCCGATGAAGGATTTTGCAGCCGTTACTCCAGATCAAGCCTGCGCACACCCCAATTGGTCAATGGGACGTAAAATCTCTGTCGATTCTGCAACCATGATGAATAAAGGTTTGGAATACATTGAGGCTCGTTGGCTGTTTAACGCCTCTGAATCAGAGATGGAAGTGATCATCCATCCTCAATCTGTGATTCATTCAATGGTACGTTACCGCGATGGTAGCGTGATTGCACAGTTAGGTTCTCCTGATATGCGCACTCCGATTGCCCATGCGATGGCTTACCCAAACCGTGTTGAAACGGGTGTTGAACCTCTCGATTTCTGTAAAATTGGCGCATTGACGTTCGAGCAACCGGACAGGGTGCGCTATCCTTGTCTCCAACTGGCAATTGATGCTTCACGTGCAGGACAGGCGGCGACGACTGCGCTAAATGCAGCGAACGAAGTTTCCGTTGAAGCGTTTTTGCATGAAAAAATTCGCTTCACTGACATTGCTGCGCTGAACCAAGATGTATTGTCGGCGTTATCTTGTCGTGAGCCACAAAGTGTGGCAGAGGTTTTGGATATCGATCGCCAAGCTCGAGAGGTTGCGGGCAGATTGTGTGCAAACTTTCGGATATAGATCAGCTATTCACTGTGTAGGTAGTTTGTGGCCTTTCGGGTGAAATGATATAGTTTGCGGCGACTTTCAGCGGGTCGAGATGTTTAGTCTGTTAAGTATTTTGATTTTGCTGCTGATTTATTGGTTAGCCGTGACTTGTACACGGCTTTTTTGCGCATGAAACACTTGGTTGTTTAATACTCGGTTCAGTTTGTGCAATTGATGTCGCGTGGGCTAGGTTGAGCTTGCAGATGAGTCTTACTTTAGCACCATGCTTTTGAGGAATTGATTACACGTATGTCTTCCACTCAATCACCAATGACTGACGGGATAGTCTGTGGTCCACAGCACGTCGCTATCATTATGGACGGCAATGGCCGTTGGGCGAAGCGTCAGGGTAAAATGCGTGTATTTGGTCATAAAGCTGGGGTGAAATCGGTACGTCGTTCCGTACGTTTTGCCGTTAGCCATGGCATCAAGGCGTTAACGTTGTATGCGTTTAGCAGTGAAAACTGGAACCGCCCTGAGCATGAAGTGAGCGCTCTAATGGAGTTGTTCATTCGTGCATTAGACGGTGAAGTGAAAAGCTTGCATAAGCACAATGTGCGTCTGAAAATTATCGGTGATATTGGTCGCTTTAGCTCTCGCTTACAGGAACGCATTCGTCGTTCTGAGCAATTAACTGAAAATAATGATGGGCTAACGTTAAATATTGCCGCTAATTATGGTGGGCGATGGGATATCATGCAGGGCGTGAAAACGTTGGCTGCTCAAGTTAAGGCCGGAGTCCTTCAGCCTGACGATATCACTGAAGACTTGTTAAGCCAGCAAGTTTGCTTACACGATCTGGCTCCGGTTGACCTTGTCATTCGGACCGGTGGAGAGCATCGGGTCAGCAACTTTTTGCTGTGGCAAATTGCATATTCCGAGTTTTATTTTACGGACGTGCTGTGGCCTGATTTTGATGAACTTACCTTTGAAGGTGCACTTAATGCATTTGCACAACGCGAGCGCCGCTTCGGAGGAACTACACCTATCAACGCACCTGATGCGCCATAGGGGGATCTCTTGCTGAAGTCTCGCATTATAACCGCTTTAATTTTGGTGCCAATTGTCATTGCGGCGCTGTTTTTATTACCTCCTGTTGGTTTTGCGATAGTGACTTTAGTCATATGTATGCTGGCCGCTTGGGAGTGGGGACAACTTGCTGGGTTTACGACAAACTCGCAGCGTATCTGGGGGGCGGTAATCTGTGGCTTAGTACTGGCTGCAATGTTGCTCAGCCTGCCTGAATTCAACCGTAGCGTGCATCTTCCGCTCATAGCCGGTTCGCTATGGACAGCCGTTGTCTGGTGGATTGTTGCGTTGTTACTCGTGTTGTTCTATCCAAAATCTGCAGGCTGGTGGAAGCATTCACGTGTGCTGAAAATTATTTTTGGCGCCGCGACGATTATCCCGTTCTTTTGGGGAATGATTGCGCTACGCCAGCATGGTTATGAAACCGATCACTACCAAGGAGCATGGTGGTTGCTGTATGTCATGTTCCTTGTATGGGGCGCAGACTCTGGTGCCTACATGTTCGGCAAGCTATTTGGCAAAAACAAGCTGGCACCAAAAGTTTCCCCAGGTAAAACGTGGGAAGGTTTTATTGGTGGTTTGATTACCTCAGCGCTTATTTCCTGGGGATTTGGTTTGTATGCGCCACTCTCCATAAATCCCAAAACCCTACTGATTTGTTCAATTGTGGCCGCACTGGTGTCGGTGCTAGGCGATTTGACTGAAAGCATGTTCAAACGTGAGGCCGGTATTAAAGATAGTGGCCATCTGATCCCAGGGCATGGTGGTGTGCTGGATCGTATTGATAGTTTGACTGCGGCAGTACCAGTGTTTGCATGTCTTATGCTGTTAGTGTTTTACTAGTCTGCTTGAGACAGGGAGCTTACCAATGACCAATATACTCTGGAGCCTGATTGCGTTTTTAGTGGCGCTTGGGGTGTTGATCACGGTTCATGAGTTCGGCCATTTCTGGGTTGCTCGTCGCTGTGGGGTGAAAGTAGAACGCTTTTCTATTGGTTTTGGTAAAGCTTTATGGCGACGTATTGACCGCCGTGGAACCGAGTACGTGGTTGCTCTGATCCCACTTGGTGGCTATGTCAAGATGCTCGATGAGCGGGTGGAGACGGTTGCTCCAGAGTATCGCCACCAAGCGTTTAATAATAAAACGGTTTGGCAG
This sequence comes from Hafnia sp. HMSC23F03, assembly GCF_001816025.1. Classification (NCBI taxonomy): domain Bacteria; kingdom Pseudomonadati; phylum Pseudomonadota; class Gammaproteobacteria; order Enterobacterales; family Hafniaceae; genus Hafnia; species Hafnia sp. HMSC23F03. The sequence continues at coordinate 59,075 of NZ_KV824202.1, read as the reverse complement.
CGAGCCGCGATCGTTAGCGCAGGGCCTATTGCTAACTTCCTATTTGCCATCGTCGCCTACTGGTTAGTTTTTGTCATCGGAGTCCCTAGTGTTCGTCCGGTTATTGGTGAAATTGTTCCCCAATCTGTCGCTGCTCAGGCAGATATTTCACCAGGATTGGAACTAAAGTCCGTTGCAGGTATCGAAACGCCTGATTGGGATGCAGTTCGTTTAGCACTGGTTGGGAAAATCGGGTCTAAAGAGACGACGGTTGAAGTCGCTCCGTTTGGCAGCGAAAATACCACGCGGAAAACTCTGGATTTAACTCACTGGCAGTTTGAGCCAGATAAGCAAGATCCGGTTGTTGCGTTGGGTATCGTGCCACGCGGGCCGCAGATTGAGCCGGTTTTAGCTGAAGTCCAGAAGGACTCCGCTGCGCAGAAAGCGGGTTTGCAAGTCGGCGATAGGATCGTTAAAGTCGATGGTCAGCCATTAAAGAACTGGTTAACTTTCGTTAAGCTGGTTCGCGAAAACCCTAACGAAAGCATTGCGGTGGACGTCGAGCGCAATGGCATTACCCAATCAATACATTTAACACCAGACGGTAAATCTGTTGGTGCAGGTAAAATCGAAGGCTTTGCTGGTGTTGCGCCAAAAGTGATTCCATTACCTGAAGAGTATAAAACGATTCGACAATATGGGCCGTTTATGGCGATTTATCAGGCCAGTGATAAAACTTGGCAGCTGATGAAGCTTACGGTCTCTATGATAGGCAAACTAATTACTGGTGATGTAAAGCTGAATAACCTGAGTGGGCCGATTTCGATCGCGCAGGGCGCAGGGATGTCAGCGGAGTATGGGTTAGTGTATTACCTAATGTTTTTGGCGTTAATCAGCGTCAATTTAGGAATTATTAACCTGTTCCCACTCCCAGTACTTGATGGTGGTCACTTGCTCTTCTTAGCGATTGAAAAGCTAAAAGGGGGGCCGGTTTCCGAGCGAGTTCAAGACTTCAGTTACCGCATCGGTTCTATTTTACTGGTGTTGTTAATGGGGCTTGCACTTTTCAATGATTTCTCGCGCCTTTAAGGGACGGGATTTAGGTTAGGAAGAACGCATAACAACGATGGCGATGAAAAAGTTGCTCATAGCGTCGCTGCTGTTTGGCAGCGCAACCGTATACGGTGCAGATGGATTCGTAGTGAAAAATATTCATTTCGAAGGCCTGCAGCGGGTCGCCGTCGGTGCGGCGTTACTTAACATGCCGGTTCGCGTTGGCGATACCGTCAGCGATGAAGATCTCAGTAACACTATTCGCGCATTATATGCGACCGGCAACTTCGAAGATGTTCGGGTGCTGCGTGATGGTGATAACTTGATCGTGCAGGTTAAGGAACGTCCTACGATCGCGAGTATTACCTTCTCTGGTAACAAGTCTGTAAAAGACGACATGCTGAAGCAGAATCTTGAGGCTTCTGGCGTGCGTGTAGGTGAAGCTCTGGACCGTACAATGCTTTCCAGCATTGAAAAAGGTTTGGAAGATTTCTACTACAGCGTCGGTAAATACAGTGCGTCGGTTAAAGCGGTGGTTACCCCACTGCCACGTAACCGTGTTGACTTGAAACTGGTCTTTACCGAAGGTAAATCCGCTCAGATTCAGCAAATCAATATCGTGGGGAACCATGCGTTCACCTCTGAAGAATTGATTGCTCGTTTCCAACTGCGCGACGAAGTTCCTTGGTGGAACTTGGTTGGTGACCGTAAATATCAAAAACAAAAACTTTCGGGCGACCTCGAAACACTGAGAAGTTTCTATTTGGATCGTGGCTATGCTCGCTTCAATATTGATTCGACTCAGGTCAGCTTAACGCCAGATAAGAAAGGCATCTATATCACCATTAACATTACCGAAGGCGATCAGTACAAACTGACCGGCGTTGAAGTCAACGGTAATATGGCTGGATATAGTACTGATATCAATCGTTTGACTACCGTTGAGCCAGGTGAACTGTATAACGGTGCGAAAGTGACCAAGATGGAGGATGACGTTAAGAAACTCCTCGGTCGTTATGGTTATGCTTATCCTAAAGTTCAGACTCAGCCTGAAATCAACGATGCGGATAAAACCGTTAAGTTGCATATGAATGTAGACGCGGGTAACCGTTACTACGTACGTAATATCAAGTTTGTCGGTAATGACACCAGCAAAGACTCCGTTTTGCGCCGTGAAATGCGTCAGATGGAAGGTGCATGGCTGGGTAGCGACTTGGTTGATCAGGGCAAAGAACGTTTGAACCGTACCGGTTACTTTGAAACCGTTGATGTTGATACACAACGCGTTCCAGGTGCACCGGATCAGGTCGATGTGACTTACAAAGTGAAAGAGCGTAATACCGGTACTTTCAACTTTGGTGTCGGTTTCGGTACTGAAAGTGGTGTCAGCTTCCAAGTCGGCGTTCAGCAGGAAAACTGGTTGGGTACAGGTAATACCGTGGGTATTAGTGGTACCAAGAACGATTACCAGACCTATGCTGAACTCTCGATGACCAACCCGTACTTTACGGTTGATGGTGTCAGCTTGGGCGGTCGTATTTTCTATAACGACTTTAAAGCTGATGACGCGGATCTGTCTGATTATACCAACAGCAGTTATGGTGTTGATGGCACCTTAGGGTTCCCAATCAACGAAAATAACTCGCTGCGTACCGGTTTAGGTTATGTCCACAACTCCCTGTCTGACATGCAGCCACAGGTTGCAATGTGGCGTTACCTCGATTCAATGGGACAGCATCCTAACGATTCGGATAAAGCCGACTATACCGCAGATGACTTCACATGGTCTCTGGGGTGGACATACAACAATGTTGACCGCGGCTTCTTCCCAACTCAGGGTACGAAAGCTTCTCTGAACGGTAAGGTGACTATTCCAGGCTCCGATAACGAGTACTACAAACTCACCTTCGATAGCCAAAGCTATCTGCCGCTGGATGATGATCGTTCTTGGGTCGTGATGGGACGCTCTCGCTTAGGCTACGGTGACGGGCTTGGCGGTAAAGAGATGCCATTCTATGAAAACTTCTATGCCGGTGGCTCTAGCTCGGTACGTGGTTTCCAATCGAATAACATCGGTCCTAAAGCGGTTTATCTGAATTCTAATGGCTCTGTTGATCAGGGCAAAACGGATGATGAGGATGCTGTGGGCGGTAACGCGATGGCAGTGGCCAGTGTTGAACTGATCACACCAACGCCGTTCGTTGGCGAGAAATACGCTAACTCTCTGCGTACCTCAATCTTTATGGATGCCGGTACCGTCTGGGATACCAACTGGGATAAGAGCGCTTATCCTGACCAGCCTGATTACAGCGATCCGAGCAACATTCGTGTCTCTGCCGGTCTGGCTCTGCAGTGGATGTCGCCACTGGGTCCATTGGTATTCTCGTACGCGCAGCCAGTTAAGAAATACGACGGTGATAAAGCGGAACAGTTCCAGTTTAACATCGGTAAGACTTGGTAATAAGCTACTCTATAAAAGCTACTGTATAAGGTGTGGGGATACGTCCTCATGCCATAATGCATAAGTTCCACTCAGAGCGTTCTTTTATAATGGACGTTGTGAGAGACACTATGGGTCGGTGCCTATGCGGTATACGTGTCGTCGACACATATGGGTGATGGTAAGGAGTCTAAATTGAAAAAGTGGTTATATGCGGCAGGTCTGGGCATGGCATTAGCGGTTTCTGCTAACGTACAAGCTGCTGATAAGATTGCAATTGTTAACGTATCCAGTATCTTCCAGCAGTTGCCACAGCGTGCAACCGTTGCTAAGCAACTGGAGAACGAGTTCAAGAGTCGTGCAACTGAGTTGCAGAAACAAGAACGCGATCTGCAGTCTAAAATGCAAAAACTGCAACGCGATGGTTCTACAATGAAAGCCAGCGATCGTACCAAGATGGAAAAAGACATCATGGCACAGCGTGATGCTTTCTCTCAGAAAGCACAGGCTTTTGAGCAGGATAATCGTCGCCGTCAGGGTGAAGAACGTAATAAGCTGTTGAGCCGCATTCAGGATGCTGTTCGTACCGTTGCTAAAGACAAAGGCTACGATCTGGTTATTGATGCAAATGCTGTCGCTTATGCTGATTCTTCCAATGACATCACTGCACAAGTGCTGAAACAGGTTAAATAAGGCATGGCTTCAATTCGACTTGCTGACCTTGCTCAGCAGTTGAATGCAGAGCTTCACGGTGATGGCGATATCGTCATCACCGGCGTTGCTTCTATGCATTCAGCAAAATCGCACCAAATCACTTTTTTATCTAACAGTCGCTACCGTGAACAATTAGCTGCTTGCAATGCAGGCGCTGTGGTGTTGACTGAAGCGGATCTGCCTTTCTGTACATCAGCAGCACTGGTGGTAAGAAATCCTTACCTGACTTATGCATTGATGGCACAGATTATGGATACAACACCTGCTCCGGCAAAAGATATTGCGCCGAGTGCGGTGATCGATATGACGGCCCAGCTAGGCAACAATGTTTCTGTTGGTGCCAATGCGGTGATTGAAGAAGGTGTTGTTTTAGGCGACAACGTTATCATCGGTGCAGGCTGTTTTGTCGGTAAATTTACCAAAATTGGTGCTGGCACGCGTTTATGGGCCAACGTTAGCGTTTATCATCAAATTGAAATTGGTGAGAATTGTCTGATTCAGTCAGGAACAGTTATCGGCGCTGATGGTTTTGGTTATGCTAACGATCGTGGTAATTGGATTAAAATTCCTCAGCTTGGCACGGTGCGTATCGGCGATCGCGTTGAAATCGGTGCCTGTACCACGATAGACCGTGGAGCATTGGATGATACGATTATCGGTAACGGTGTAATTATCGACAATCAATGCCAGATTGCGCATAACGTTATGATTGGCGACAATACAGCGGTGGCTGGTGGTGTTATCATGGCCGGCAGTCTTAAGATTGGTCGCTATTGCCAAATTGGCGGTGCAAGTGTGATTAATGGTCACATGGAAATTTGCGACAAAGCTGTGGTAACGGGAATGGGTATGGTGATGCGTCCTATCACTGAACCTGGCATTTATTCCTCTGGTATTCCGCTGCAACCCAACAAGGCATGGCGTAAAACGGCAGCTCTGGTGATGAATATTGATGAAATCAATAAACGTCTGAAAGCCGTGGAAAAGAAAGTCAATAATGACTAACGACTAAAGCTATGCCTTTGTCAGTGAATACAAATTCCTGGCATTTATCCTGTTTTACTGGGTATATACCCAAATAATTCGAGTTGCATTGAGGCGGCAAGTAAGTGAACGTAGCCAACAAAAATGCAGCTTGAGGTATGACAGGGATAAAACGATTTGCGGCCTGCATCATTGTCCTTTGCTGACGTGAGGCGGGCCGTGTTGTTGATGACAATTAGTTTTCCTACAGGAAGAGTATTTTGACTACTGACACTCATACTCTCAATATTTCCGAGATTTTAGAGTTACTGCCGCACCGTTTTCCGTTCCTCTTAGTGGATCGTGTTCTGGATTTCGAAGAAGGTAAATTCCTGCGCGCAGTGAAAAACGTGACTTTTAACGAGCCGTTCTTTCAGGGCCACTTCCCTGGTAAGCCTATTTTCCCTGGTGTTTTAATTCTGGAAGCGATGGCTCAGGCCACCGGTATTCTGGCATTTAAAAGCGTCGGTAAATTGGAACCAGGTGAGCTCTATTATTTTGCTGGTATTGATGATGCTCGCTTTAAACGCCCAGTTCAGCCGGGTGACCAGATGATTCTGGAAGTTGAATTCCTCAAAGAGCGCCGCGGCGTAGCTCGCTTTAACGGTGTTGCCAAAGTTGATGGTAAGATTGTTTGCGAAGCTTCAATGATGTGTGCCCGTAGCCGGGAGGCCTAATACGTGATTGACCCAACCGCCTTTATCCATCCAAGTGCCATTGTTGAAGACGGCGCAATCATTGGAGCCGGTGTTCATATTGGCCCGTTTTGCTATATCGGCTCCCAAGTGGAAATCGGCGAAGGTACAGTGCTGAAGTCCCACGTCGTCGTCAATGGCATAACTAAAATTGGCCGCGATAACGAGATCTATCAGTTTGCCTCTATTGGTGAAGTGAATCAGGATCTGAAATATGCTGGCGAACCAACCCGCGTAGAAATCGGCGATCGTAACCGTATTCGCGAGAGCGTCACTATTCATCGTGGTACTGCGCAGGGCGGTAACCTGACGAAAGTGGGTAGCGATAACTTGCTGATGATCAATGCGCATATTGCGCATGACTGTGTGATCGGCAATCGTTGTATCTTCGCTAACAACGCTACGTTAGGCGGTCATGTTACGGTTGACGATTTTGCCATCATCGGCGGAATGACGGCGGTTCACCAGTTCTGTGTCATTGGTGCTCATGTCATGGTGGGCGGCTGTTCTGGCGTTGCTCAAGATGTGCCTCCGTATGTTATCGCGCAGGGCAACCACGCTACACCGTTTGGCCTCAATATTGAGGGGCTGAAACGCCGTGGTTTCGATAAAGAGTCTCTGCATGCGATCCGTAATGCATACAAGATCCTTTATCGTAGTGGTAAGACACTGGAAGAGGCTAAGCCAGAAATTACCGAGTTGGCTAAACAGCACGCCGCTGTTCAGCTGTTCGTTGATTTCTTTGAGCGTTCTACGCGCGGCATTATTCGCTAAGCTATGACGTTATCTCAGATCGCCTCTGACTCATTGCCAGCGGATCGCCACTCGCGGCCGCTGACAATTGGTTTAGTCGCTGGGGAAACCTCCGGCGATATTCTTGGCGCGGGGTTAATCCGCGCCTTGAAATCCCGCCATCCCAATGCTCGCTTTGTGGGCGTTGCTGGACCTTTGATGCAAGCTGAAGGCTGTGAAGCCTGGTTTGAAATGGAAGAGCTGGCGGTGATGGGGATTGTTGAAGTCCTCGAACGTTTGCCTCGCCTATTAAAAATCCGTCGTGAGCTAACACAGCGCTTTAGCGAACTAAAACCTGATGTGTTCGTTGGTATTGATGCACCTGATTTCAATATCACGTTAGAAGGGCGTTTAAAGCAGCGCGGTATTCGAACGGTTCATTATGTCAGCCCTTCGGTTTGGGCATGGCGCCAGAAGCGTGTTTTCAAAATTGGTAAAGCAACGGATTTAGTGCTGGCATTTTTACCTTTTGAAAAAGCGTTTTATGACAAATTCAATGTTCCTTGTCGTTTCATCGGTCATACCATGGCGGACGCCATGCCGCTTAACCCTGATAAGCAAGCCGCGCGTCAAGCATTGGGAATAGCCCCAGATGCCTTGTGCCTAGCTTTGTTACCGGGAAGTCGCAGTGCTGAAGTGGAAATGCTGAGTGCTGATTTCTTGAAAACAGCGATGATTTTGCGTGAGAAATATCCTGCGTTAGAGATCGTCGTGCCTTTGGTTAATGCCAAGCGCCGTGAGCAGTTTGAGCGTATTAAGGCTGAGGTCGCACCTGACTTAACTGCGCATCTGCTGGATGGCCAAGCGCGTAATGCGATGTACGCTAGCGATGCCGCCTTGCTGGCATCGGGTACCGCGGCGTTGGAATGCATGCTAGCTAAATGTCCTATGGTGGTGGGTTATCGAATGAAGCCTTTCACCTTTTGGCTGGCCGAGCGCTTAGTGAAGACCGACTATGTTTCTCTGCCTAATCTGCTGGCACGCCGTGAACTGGTTCAAGAGCTGTTACAACATGACTGCCAGCCAGAGAAATTGGCTGCGGCATTACTGCCGTTGCTTGAAGGCGGTGAATCCACCAAAGCCTTGCAGAAGACCTTCCTCGAATTGCATCAAAGTATCCGCTGTGGCGCTGATGAACAAGCTGCCGATGCGGTACTGTCATTGGTCAATCAATAAGCTAGTCAATCAATGGGCCGTAATTCAATGAGTGCCAATTTAATTAATGACATTTTTGTCTATCCATCTGCACAGTTTATTGCTGGGGTTGATGAGGTCGGGCGTGGCCCCTTGGTTGGTGCGGTAGTCACCGCCGCGGTTATTCTCGATCCCGCTCGTCCGATTATTGGCTTGGCTGATTCGAAAAAGCTAAGTGAAAAGCGCCGGAATGCGCTGTATGAAGAAATTGTTGAGAAAGCCTTGAGCTGGAGCTTAGGCCGTGCGGAACCGCATGAGATAGATGAGTTAAATATTTTGCATGCGACCATGCTTGCCATGCAAAGAGCCGTCGCGGGGTTATCCGTTGAACCCGATTTTGTGCTGATCGATGGTAACCGATGCCCTAAATTGCCAATGGCCTCTCAAGCCGTTGTGAAAGGTGATAGTCGGGTCGCAGAGATTAGCGCGGCGTCCATTTTGGCTAAGGTCACACGCGATCGCGAAATGGAAGTTTTAGATGCGCAATTCCCTGAGTACGGATTTGCCCAGCACAAAGGTTATCCAACCGCTTTTCATCTTGATCGTTTGGCCCAGTTAGGGGCCACAGAGCATCATCGCCGTAGCTTTGGGCCGGTTAAGCGTGTTCTTGGTTTAATCTGATTGAACCCTATATATCCGTCATCCTTGAAGTAGCATGTGCGGCGGCTGAGTTTATTCACCCTAGTGACAAGCGTTATCTATGCTGCTCGGGACTCATGAATTTGGCGTCTTCATGCAACGTCAATGATTTAGGGTATAGTGTTCCACGATGAGTAACGGCTTTTTATACGAGTAATTGATTTATGGCTGAACCACGTTTCATACATCTGCGCGTACATAGCGACTATTCCATGATTGATGGGCTGGCGAAAGTCGGCCCATTGGTTAAGAAAGTTGCTGCGCTAGGTATGCCAGCCTTTGCGATTACTGACCACACTAACATGTGTGGATTAGTGAAATTTTATGGTTCGGCGCACGGCGCGGGTATTAAACCGATCATTGGCGCAGATGTATTAGTCAAAAGCGAATTGCTAGGGGATGAGCTTTCTCATCTCACTATTCTGGCAGCCAACAATACCGGCTACCAAAATCTTACTCTGTTGATTTCGCACGCCTATCAACGTGGGTACGGTGCCGATGGCCCAGTCATTGACCGTGACTGGCTGGTTGAGTATCGCGAAGGGCTCATCTTGCTCTCCGGTGGTCGCCAAGGTGACGTCGGTAAAATGTTGCTGCGTGGTAATCAGCAACTGGCGCATGAGTGCGTCGATTTTTATCAGCAGCATTTTGCCGATAGTTACTATCTCGAACTGATCCGGACCGGTCGTCCTGATGAAGAGAGCTATCTCCATTTTGCTGTAGCACTGGCTGAGGAGCGCGAGCTGCCGGTCGTTGCAACGAACGACGTACGCTTCTTGGAGCCCGGTGATTTTGATGCGCATGAAATTCGCGTGGCGATTCATGACGGCTTTACCTTGGACGATCCTAAACGTCCTAAAAACTACAGCGCTCAGCAATATATGCGCAGCGAAGAGGAAATGTGTGAGCTGTTTGCTGACATTCCTGAAGCGCTGGAAAACAGCGTAGAAATTGCCAAGCGCTGTAATGTCACGATCCGTTTGGGGGAGTATTTCCTACCGCAGTTCCCAACCGGCGAAATGTCGACAGAAGACTTCTTGGTGGCCAAATCCAAAGAGGGTTTGGAAGAGCGTCTGGAGTTCTTGTTCCCCGATCCGGAAGTCCGCGCTAAGCGACGCCCTGAGTATGATGAACGTCTGGACGTTGAGCTAAAAGTTATCAACCAGATGGGATTCCCCGGCTACTTCCTGATCGTCATGGAGTTTATCCAGTGGTCGAAAGATAACGGTGTTCCGGTTGGGCCAGGCCGTGGTTCTGGTGCGGGTTCTTTGGTGGCCTATGCGCTGAAAATTACCGATTTGGATCCGCTGGAATTTGACCTGCTGTTCGAACGATTCCTGAACCCTGAACGTGTATCCATGCCCGACTTTGACGTCGACTTCTGCATGGAGAAACGCGATCGGGTTATCGATCACGTGGCGGAAATGTATGGCCGTGACGCGGTATCGCAGATTATTACCTTCGGAACCATGGCGGCGAAAGCGGTAATCCGCGACGTTGGTCGTGTGCTCGGGCATCCCTATGGTTTTGTCGATCGTATATCAAAATTGGTGCCGCCAGAGCCGGGAATGACGTTGGCGAAGGCTTTTGAAGCCGAGCCGCAGTTGCCTGAAATCTATGAGGCTGATGAAGAGGTTCGCGCGCTGATCGATATGGCGCGTAAGCTGGAAGGGGTAACACGTAACGCCGGTAAACATGCTGGTGGTGTGGTTATTTCGCCAACCAAAATCACCGATTTTGCGCCGTTATACTGTGACTCTGAAGGCAATCATCCGGTTACCCAGTTTGACAAGAGCGACGTAGAGTACGCTGGCCTAGTCAAGTTTGACTTCTTAGGGCTGCGAACGCTGACGATTATCGACTGGGCGTTGGAGATGATTAACGCCCGTCGCGCTAAAGCGGGTGAAGATCCTATCGATATCGCGGCTATCCCGCTCGACGATAAAAAAAGTTTCGACATGCTGCAACGCTCGGAAACCACGGCGGTATTCCAGCTTGAATCGCGCGGCATGAAAGATTTGATTAAACGCCTGAAGCCTGACTGCTTCGAAGATATGATCGCATTGGTGGCGTTATTCCGCCCAGGACCTTTGCAGTCAGGGATGGTTGATAACTTTATTGACCGTAAGCACGGGCGTGAAGAGGTTTCTTACCCTGATGTTCAGTGGCAGCATGAGTCGCTGAAACCGGTACTGGAACCGACCTACGGCATTATTCTGTACCAAGAACAGGTCATGCAGATCGCACAGGTGCTGTCTGGCTATACGCTGGGCGGCGCGGATATGCTGCGTCGTGCGATGGGTAAGAAAAAGCCGGAAGAGATGGCGAAGCAGCGCTCGGTGTTTAAAGAGGGCGCAGAGCGGATGGGGATCGACGGCGAGCTGTCGATGAAAATCTTTGACTTGGTAGAAAAATTCGCCGGTTATGGATTCAATAAATCTCACTCCGCAGCCTATGCCTTGGTTTCATACCAAACGTTATGGCTTAAAGCACATTATCCTGCTGAGTTTATGGCAGCGGTAATGACCGCCGATATGGATAACACGGAAAAAGTCGTTGGCTTGGTGGACGAATGCTGGCGAATGGGGTTGAAGGTTCTTCCGCCGGATATCAATAGCGGTCAGTATCACTTCCATGTGAACGACGATGGTGAGATCGTTTACGGTATCGGTGCAATTAAGGGCGTAGGTGAAGGGCCGATTGAGGCGATCATCGACGCACGTAATGAAGGTGGGCATTTCAAAGAGTTATTTGATTTGTGTGCCAGAACAGACACTAAAAAGCTAAACCGGCGTATGCTGGAAAAGCTAATTATGTCTGGCGCATTTGATCGCTTGGGGCCGCATCGCGCGGCGCTGATGAACTCGCTGAATGACGCATTAAAAGCCGCTGACCAACACGCTAAAGCTGAGGCTATTGGTCAGGTGGATATGTTCGGTGTGCTGGCTGAGGCACCTGAACAGGTTGAGAAATCCTATAGCAGCGTCGCGCCGTGGCCTGCTCAGGTGGTATTGGATGGCGAGCGTGAAACGTTAGGTTTGTATCTAACCGGACACCCCATCACCCAATACCTTAAGGAAATAGAGCGCTACGCCGGTGGCATGCGCCTAAAAGATATGCATCCGACGGATCGGGGCAAAATGACCACAGCGGTTGGTCTCGTGGTAGCTGCACGAGTGATGACCACCAAGCGGGGTAATCGTATTGGCGTTTGCACACTGGATGACCGTTCCGGTCGTCTCGAAGTGATGTTATTTACCGATGCGTTAGATAAATACCAACATTTGCTGGAAAAAGACCGTATCCTGATTGCCAGCGGACAGGTCAGCTTTGATGACTTTAGCGGTGGGCTTAAAATGATCGCCCGCGAGCTAATGGACATCAGTGAAGCACGCGAAAAATATGCGCGTGGGCTTGCTATCTCGCTGACTGACAGGCAAATTGATGACCAGCTTTTAAACCGTCTCCGCGACTCGTTGGAACCACATCGGTCGGGGACGATTCCAGTGCATTTATACTATCAACGTGATAATGCACGCGCCAAGTTAAGATTTGGCGCGGCCTGGCGGGTAACGCCGACAGATCGCCTGCTAGTTGACCTGCGTACTCTGGTGGGTAATGAACAGGTCGAACTGGAATTTGACTAATATAGGAATACTATGAGTCTGAATTTTCTGGATTTTGAACAGCCGATTGCAGAACTTGAAGCGAAAATTGACTCGCTAACTTCAGTCAGCCGTCAAGACGAAAAATTAGATATTAATATCGACGAAGAAGTACAGCGCCTGCGTGACAAGAGCGTTGAGCTAACTCGTAAGATATTTTCTGATCTGGGTGCCTGGCAGGTTGCGCAATTAGCGCGCCATCCGCGTCGTCCGTACACGCTGGATTATATCGAGCATATTTTCACTGACTTCGATGAGTTGGCTGGCGACCGTGCCTACGCCGATGATAAGGCGATTGTTGGCGGTATGGCTCGTTTGAACGGTCGTGCGGTGATGATCATTGGTCATCAGAAAGGCCGTGAAACCAAAGAGAAAATCCGTCGTAACTTTGGTATGCCTGCGCCGGAAGGCTATCGTAAGGCTCTGCGCCTGATGGAAATGGCTGAACGCTTTAAGCTGCCAATCATCACTTTTATCGACACACCGGGCGCATACCCTGGCGTTGGCGCTGAAGAGCGTGGGCAGTCAGAGGCCATTGCACGTAACCTACGTGAAATGTCTGGTTTGACCGTTCCGGTTATCTGCACCGTTATCGGTGAAGGTGGCTCGGGCGGGGCGCTGGCGATTGGGGTGGGCGATAAAGTCAATATGCTGCAATACAGCACCTATTCCGTTATTTCGCCAGAAGGCTGTGCTTCGATTCTGTGGAAGAGCGCGGATAAAGCGCCACTGGCCGCAGATGCGATGGGCATTACTGCTCCTCGTCTAAAAGAGTTAAAGCTGATTGACTCTGTGATCCCAGAACCTTTGGGAGGCGCACATCGTGATGTTCCTGCGATGGCCGCATCACTGAAAGCTCAGTTGCTGGCTGATTTGAGCGATCTGGACGTGCTGGAAACTGAAGAGCTGTTGAATCGTCGCTATCAGCGTCTGATGAACTACGGCTACTGCTAATATCCGCCACACCTCATCTCTATTGTAAAGCCCGGTTATGCCGGGCTTTGTTGTTTTTATCAATCATTCAAATATTGCATTTTTCGAGTACTCTTTATATGGGAACAATTATCGCTGTAGAATTGCTTTCTGCCGAGTAAGGGGGTAATTTCCCTGAGAATCATTAGCATCTGGAGGATGTGTGAAACTCAATAAAGTCCACCATATCGCAATTATCGCGTCTGATTATCCACGCAGTAAGTCGTTTTACTGCGATGTTTTAGGCTTTACGCTATTGAGTGAGGTGTACCGTGCGGAGCGAGATTCCTGGAAAGGGGATTTGGCACTTAATGGTGATTACACGATTGAGCTGTTTTCGTTTCCACAACCTCCAGCGCGTGTTTCACAGCCTGAAGCCTGTGGCTTGCGACATCTTGCGTTTAGCGTAGATGATATTGATAGCGCAGTAACTCATCTGGCACAGCATCAGATCCGTTGCGAACCGATACGCATTGATCCATACACTGAACGACGATTCACGTTTTTCACTGACCCTGATGGCTTGCCGCTTGAGCTTTACCAAGCGACCAATAGGTTAAAAAACAGTACCAATTGTTGAAATTATAATACCAATAGGGCGTAGGGTGCTGCGGTTTACTGTGTAACATCTTCCGCTGTGCTACTATTGCGCGCTTCTTTCCATTTCCCTCTGAGCCTTAGCACACCATGCAAGAGCAAACTTTCCGCGTTGGCGAATGGTTGGTTTTAGCCGCTGATAATAAGATCACCCGTGATGGTCGGTTATTAGTGCTAGAGCCTCGCCTCATCGATATGCTGAGCTACTTTGCTCATCATCCCGATACGGTACTAAGCAGGGATGAACTAATTGATAACGTATGGAAACGTAATATTGTCACCAACCATGTGGTGACTCAGTGTATCTCCGAGCTGAGGAAATATCTCAAAGACGGTCGCCCTGATGCGCCGGAATACATCGTCACCGTGCCTAAGCGCGGCTACAAGCTGGTTGAGCCCGTTATCTGGTGCGAAGAGGGCGGTGCAGATTTTACTATGCCAGCTCAGGCACCCGTAAAAGTGGTTATCGATCATGAGCCAGAAGACGGCAGTGGTCAGCTTCCACTTAGCACGACTGTGGCTGAATCTCAGCAACAACAGGCTGACGCGCTGAATAGCCCAGCAACCGCAACAGAAACCGTTACCAAGGGTAAGGGTGAAAAAAAACGGTTGTCTAAGCTATGGCATTCGCGTTTTTGGGTCTGGGTGGCCTTTCTTTCTTCACTGTTGCTGTGTATTTCTTTGGTCGGTTTGGCGGTGTTTAACCAGCGAGTACCCGTTGCACCGGCGCCAATGTTGTTAAACCCACGCGACATTGATATTCGTATTCAGGGGGGCAACAGCTGTACCAACTGGACAAATCAGCTCTCTTACGTTGTCGGCCTGAGCGAAATGCTGGCGCAGGGCCTGAATACGCACTCGACGTTTTTGGTGCATGATCAGACGAACTATAACTACGGTGGACCGAGTAGCTCTGGTAAGTCCATGTATATTGAGTTTGTGAATCAACGCCACTATCGCGCGCAGCAGTGTTTTCTGTCTGTCCGCTTGATTGATAACGCTGATAGCTCAGTCATGTTGGAAAAACGCTACTTTATTACTACGGATAATTTGCTGACGGTACAGAAGGATTTTATCGATAGCATGTTCCAGACGTTAAAAGTCGTTCAACCATCGAGTATGGTGCAGAGAATAGAAACGCTGGTACCGCAACATAGTCAGGTGTTACAGCTTTACTATCAGGCACACCAGTTATTGATTCAGGGTGACAGTGACTCACTGAACCAAGCCAGTGTCCTGCTTGCTCAGATTACAAAACAGTCGCCAGAGTTTATCTACGCGCGTGCAGAAAAAGCATTGGTTGATATTTTGCTGAACTCATATCAACCGTTTAATGCAGCAGACTTGGCGGATCTTCGTAAAGAGATTACTGACGTTGAGGCTATTCCGCTATTGCAAAATAGCGCAATTATCCAGCAGATATATACGGTTGATTATTTAAGTCAGGGTAAAGTTGATGAGGCCTTTAAGATGATAAATAAAGGTATCGATTTAGAAATGTCTTGGCTGAACTATGTATTGCTTGGAAAGGTGTACGAATTGAAAGGTCAGAATAACCTTGCCGCTGATGCTTATATTACGGCATTCAATTTGAGGCCTGGAAATAACACATTAGACTGGATAAAGAATGGGGTTTTCCAGACTAACGTTATCCGTGTAGCACCTTATCTTGCCAATTACGATTTCTCTAACAACAATTAATTTGTATGATATTTAATCTAGCCTGTCTCCTTATAAAGGACAGGCTTTTTTTTACCTCCAAAGAATTATAAACCTCCCACCAAAATCCTGCTGACAATGAAAAATATATGCATTAAATGTGTTGTTTTTTTGTGTGAGCGTATGTGTTAATTTTGTTTCTTTATGTTGGTTGTTTGCTTGAAATTCTTTGGGTAATTTTTATGTCAACACACTGTTTTTATTGAATAAAATCCATGTTTCTTGATGTTTTTTTACTTGTTGGATAAAAATATCAAGATGTCATTTATTGGGACACGCTGATAATTTAACTTTACCTTTAGGACTTTTATTTTACCGGTCAGTACCATGCATCCCATCAAGTCGGTCACCTAACTGCGGTAATGAGTGAATGCGACTTTTCTGAAAATTAATCAGGAGCAACTGACCATGTCATCAAGCAAGAAAATCGGGCTAATTGCCTGCACCGGCGTAGTAGCTGGTAATATGATGGGGAGCGGTATTGCACTATTACCTGCGAACCTGGCGAGTCTCGGTTCCATCGCAATATTTGGTTGGATCATTTCTTTAATCGGTGCAATGTCACTAGCGTATGTATATGCACGTTTGGCTACTAAAAATCCTCAAGAAGGTGGCCCAATTGCTTATGCTGGTGAAATTGGTCCGGCATTTGGTTTCCAAACCGGTGTTCTTTATTACCATGCAAACTGGATTGGTAACTTAGCAATCGGTATTACCGCAGTTTCTTATCTTTCTACTTTCTTCCCAGTATTGAATAGCCCAATCGCAGCCGGTGCCGCTTGTATCGCGATTGTGTGGATCTTCACCTTCGTTAACATGTTGGGTGGTACTTGGGTAAGTCGTTTAACTACTATCGGTCTGGTTCTGGTATTAATCCCAGTCATTGGTACTGCTATCGCTGGTTGGGCTTGGTTTGACCCTGCGACTTATCACGCTAACTGGAACACTTCTGGTGGTACTGATAGCCACGCAGTTATCAAAAGTATTCTGTTGTGCCTGTGGGCGTTCGTCGGTGTTGAATCCGCAGCGGTAAGTACTGGTATGGTGAAAAACCCATCTCGTACCGTTCCACTGGCTACCATGTTAGGTACTGGTCTGGCAGGTATCGTGTATATCGCGGCAACTCAGGTTATCGCCGGTATGTACCCAGCTCACGAAATGGCTGCTTCTGGTGCACCGTTCGCAATGAGTGCTTCAACAATGGTAGGTGGCTGGGCTGCTCCTGCAGTATCTGCTTTCACCGCATTCGCATGTTTAACCTCTTTAGGTTCTTGGATGATGCTGGTGGGTCAAGCCGGTGTTCGTGCTGCTAAAGACGGTAACTTCCCTAAAGTGTACGGCGAGCTGGACAAAAACGGCATTCCTAAGAAAGGCCTGCTGTTAGCCGCAGTGAAAATGACCGTACTGATGATTCTGATCACTGTAATGAGCGCCAGCGGCGGTAAAGCGTCTGACCTGTTCGGTGAACTGACTGGTATCGCGGTACTGCTGACTATGCTGCCTTACTTCTACTCTTGCGTTGACCTGATTCGTTTCGAAGGCGCCAACGTGAAAAACCTGTTGAGCTTGGTTGCATCGGTTCTGGGTTGTTGCTTCTGCTTCATCGCTCTGATGGGTGCGGGTTCATTCGAACTGTCCGGTACCTTCATCGTGAGCCTGGTTATCCTGATGTTCTATGCACGTAAAATGAACTCACGCAAACCACAAGCTAGCGCAGACAGCAACGCATAAGTGACTTGGCTAACGCCACGGACACAACGAATTGAGTAATCCTCGCGATTACACACAGCAAGACAAATTAATTTATCCAGCCTCTCTCTGTTTGAAGTACTTCTACTGAAAAGTAGGGAGGGGCCAGCTTTTTGCCTGGAGAATTAGAGTATGAATATTATTGCCATCTTGAATCACATGGGCGTCTACTTCAAAGAAGAGCCTATCCGTGAACTGCACAAGGCACTGGAAGCACTGGATTTTCAGATTGTTTATCCAAACGACCGTGAAGACCTGCTGAAACTCATCGACAACAATGCACGTCTGTGCGGTGTTATCTTCGACTGGGATACTTATAATCTCGACCTGTGCGAAGAAATCAGCGCGATGAACGAACATCTGCCGGTTTATGCTTTCGCCAACACCCACTCTACTCTGGATGTTAGCCTGAACGATCTGCGTTTGAACGTTGAGTTCTTCGAATACGCGCTGGGCGCAGCTCAGGATATCGCGCAAAAAATTCGTCAGAGCACTGATGCATACATCGACGAAATTCTGCCTCCGCTGACCAAAGCACTGTTCAACTACGTTAAAGAAGGTAAATACACCTTCTGTACTCCGGGTCACATGGGCGGTACTGCGTTCCAGAAATCCCCAGTGGGTAGCATCTTCTATGATTTCTTCGGCGCTAACGCGATGAAATCTGATATCTCCATCTCTGTGGGTGAACTGGGTTCTCTGCTTGACCACTCAGGTCCACACAAAGAAGCTGAAGAATACATTGCGCGTACTTTCAACGCAGAACGCAGCTACATGGTGACTAACGGTACTTCTACCGCGAACAAAATCGTTGGTATGTACTCTGCACCTGCTGGCAGCACCGTTCTGATTGACCGTAACTGCCATAAATCTCTGACTCATCTGATGATGATGAGCGACATCACTCCTATCTACTTCCGTCCAACCCGTAACGCTTACGGCATTTTGGGTGGTATTCCTAAGAGTGAATTCCAGCACGACACCATCGCTGAACGCGTTGCACAAACTCCAAATGCAACCTGGCCAGTTCACGCCGTAGTGACTAACTCCACTTACGACGGTCTGCTGTACAACACTGATTACATCAAAGAAGCGCTGGACGTTAAATCCATCCACTTTGACTCTGCATGGGTTCCTTACACCAACTTCAGCCCGATCTACAAAGGTCTGTGCGGTATGAGCGGTGGCCGTGTTGAAGGCAAAGTTATTTATGAAACTCAGTCTACTCATAAACTGCTGGCTGCATTCTCTCAGGCTTCAATGATTCACGTTAAAGGTGATATCAACGAAGAAACCTTCAACGAAGCCTACATGATGCACACCTCTACTTCTCCTCATTACGGCATCGTGGCTTCTACCGAAACCGCAGCGGCAATGATGAAAGGTAATGCCGGTAAACGTCTGATCAACGGTTCTATCGAACGTGCGATTCGTTTCCGTAAAGAAATCAAACGTCTGAACTCCGAGTCTGAAGGCTGGTTCTTCGACGTATGGCAGCCAGAAGGTATCGACGAAGCGAAATGCTGGCCTTTGGATTCCAAAGACAACTGGCATGGCTTCAAAGATATCGATAACGACCACATGTATCTGGACCCAATCAAAGTCACTCTGTTGACTCCTGGGATGCAGAAAGATGGTTCAATGGCTGATACCGGTATCCCAGCGTCTATCGTCTCTAAATATCTGGACGAGCACGGCATCATCGTTGAGAAAACCGGTCCATACAACATGCTGTTCCTGTTCAGCATCGGTATCGACAAAACTAAAGCGCTCAGCCTGCTGCGTGCACTGACCGACTTTAAACGTTCATACGATCTGAACCTGCGCGTTAAGAACATGCTGCCTTCACTGTATCGTGAAGATCCAGAGTTCTATGAAAACATGCGTATTCAAGAACTGGCACAGGGTATCCATGCGCTGATTCAGCACCACAACCTGCCGGACCTGATGTACCGTGCATTTGAAGTGCTGCCAACCATGGTGATGAACCCACACGCTGCGTTCCAGATGGAACTGCGTGGCCAGACCGAAGAAGTTTATCTGGAAGAGATGATCGGCAAAGTCAATGCCAACATGATCCTGCCATATCCTCCAGGAGTTCCTTTGGTCATGCCAGGTGAAATGCTGACCGAAGAAAGCCGCCCAGTTCTGGAATTCTTGCAGATGCTGTGCGAAATCGGTGCGCACTACCCAGGCTTCGAAACTGATATCCACGGTGCATATCGTCAGGCAGACGGTCGCTACACTGTTAAAGTTATCAAAGAACAGAAGTAATAGACTGACTGAGGGGGCGTCCTAATAAAGGGCGCCCCCTTTTATTATGCAACCCCCTTAAATGGGAGATGACATGAAAACACCCTCACAACCGCGCGCTATCTACTATGTCGTAGCATTGCAAATCTGGGAATATTTCAGCTTTTACGGCATGCGTGCGTTACTTATTCTTTATCTCACCCATCAGCTAGGGTACAACGATACCCACGCTTTCAGTCTTTATAGTGCTTACGCCTCACTCGTTTACGTCACGCCAATCATCGGCGGGATCCTAGCAGACAAATTGTTAGGTAACCGGATGGCTGTGATTGCAGGGGCGATCCTGATGACGCTGGGCCATGTGGTCTTGGGCGTTAGTGCGGTTTCACCGTCTTCTCTCTATTTAGCCTTAGCCATCATTGTGTGTGGTTACGGGCTGTTCAAATCCAATATCAGCTGCTTGCTGGGAGAACTTTACTCTCCCGAAGATCCACGCCGCGACGGCGGTTTTTCACTGCTCTATGCCGCTGGGAATATTGGTTCGATCGTAGCGCCAATTGCCTGCGGTCTGGCTGCCGAACAATACGGCTGGCACGTCGGCTTTGCGTTGGCGGGGATCGGTATGTTTGCCGGTTTGATTATCTTCTTATGCGGGCACAAACATTTCCGCCATACCATTGGTGTGAACCATCAGGGTATGAAAAATACAACGCTGCGCATCCCAAACTGGGGGTGGTTGCTGGCGGCGGTGATTCTCTCTCCTCTGTTTGTGGCGGTGCTCTTCTGGCGCGACTGGTCGAGCTACGCTTTGGCACTGGTGTGTGCCGGTGCCATTATTATTCTGGCTGGGATCTATCGTCGAGCAGAGCCTGAGCAGCGCAAAGGTCTGCTACAGATCGTGATCCTAATGTTGCTGGGAACGTTATTTTGGGCATTTGCTCAGCAGGGCGGAAGCTCGATAAGCCTATTTATCGATCGTTTTGTCAATCGCCAGTGGTTCTCTTTCACTATTCCAACGGCGGTATTCCAATCCGTGAATGGCTTTGCCGTGATGTTAAGCGGCGTGGCGCTTGCTTGGCTGGTACGTGAAAATAGCAATGGCAATCGTATATTGCGTATCTGGGGTAAATTTGCGTTAGGTCTTGCGCTGATCAGCGCAGGGTTTGGCATTCTTACTTTTAATGCTCGTTGGGCCGCGGTTCATGGGCAGGGTTCCATGGCGCTGACCGTATTGGGCTTAGCGGTTATGGGGTGCGCAGAACTGTTTATCGATCCTGTTGCGATGGCACAGATCACACGTCTGAAAATACCGGGAGTGACGGGCGTCCTGACCGGTATTTATATGCTGGCGACTGGATCGATAGCTAATTATCTGGCAGGAATTATCGCCAACCAAACGGCAGAAGTTTCATTTGAACAGGGCGGTGAAGCAACGGCGCATTCAGTGATGGCTTATGTGAGCGTCTTTAGCGATATCGCCTGGGGCGCGCTCGGCTGCGTGGGATTAGTCGCGTTAATCTGGCTATGCCATATGCTGATGGTACGCCGGAATGCAATTGCTGCCGAGTCGTGCGAATAAGGGCTTGCTTCCAACAGAGCGGATGGTTAACGTTCTGATATTCAATCGTTCAGGGCGGTGACCGCGCCGTAAAGTTTCATGAATAGCTCAGAAATCCAGATGCGAATTGCCAGCAAGCTTCAGGGGCGTTCGCAACTGATGGTTGCTTTTAGCGGTGGACTTGATTCCACCGTACTTCTGCATGCGCTAGCACAACTGCGCATGCAGAATTTTCCTCATCTACAACTGCGCGCAGTCCATGTACATCATGGACTAAGCCGCTATGCCGATTTATGGGTCGATCATTGCGAGTCCGTTTGTCGCCAGTGGCAGGTTCCCTTGAAGGTGCTACGCGTTAAGGTTGATTCCCAACGCAGCGGAGTGGAGGCAGCAGCGCGCGACGCGCGATATCACGCCATTGCTGACGAAATTAGTCATCACGAAACGTTGCTCACGGCTCAGCATCTCGACGATCAGTGCGAGACGTTTTTGCTGGCGCTTAAGCGTGGCAGTGGTCCAACCGGACTCTCTGCTATGGCGAGTCATATGCCATTCTTCAGTACTGAACAGCTCCGTCCTCTGCTGGATATCAGCCGTGCTCAGCTTGAGGAATATGCTGCTAACTACGATCTCAAATGGGTCGAAGACGACAGCAACCAAGACGATCGTTTCGATCGCAATTTCCTGCGCTTGCGCGTCATTCCGAATTTACGCGATCGCTGGCCGCACTTTCCCGAAGCGGTTGCTCGTAGCGCCAGCTTGTGTGCAGAGCAAGAACAACTGCTCGATGAGCTACTGCTAGAATCGCTGCAATCCCTCATGAGCGAAGATGATTCGCTCAACATTGACGGCCTATTACCCATGTCGGAGGCCAAACGCTATGCGCTACTACGCCGTTGGATCGCCTGCTTTGGCGTAATGATGCCGACCCGAGAGCAACTCCAATTGCTCTGGTCTGAAGTCGCCATGGCACGCGAAGATGCCGAGCCTCAGCTTCAGCTTGGCAAAAGCCAAATCCGTCGTTACCGCCAGCATCTTTATCTATTGCCACCGCTGCGTTCCCTAAAAGATCAAGTGATTGAATGGGATCCGAGAGAGTCGTTGTCGCTGCCCGATGGGCTCGGTGAACTACAGCTCGGTAGCCGAGGAATATGTGTACGCGCCCCGAAATTCGATGAGGCCGTCTCGATTCGCTTCGCCGCCCATGGCACACTACGCATCGTTGGCCGCCGCCATTCGCGACCAATCAAAAAAATCTGGCAAGAACATAATATTCCACCGTGGGAACGCGAGCGAACGCCTATGCTCTACTATGGTGAAACGCTCATCGCCGCTCTCGGTGTATTCATCACCCAGAATGGGCAGGCCGTGGCGGATGAGCCTGTATGGAATATTCACTGGACCAAAGACTGGATGTAAATCTCCGTCATAATTCAAGCCACAGATGCGTTGGCTGCACGCGTTCACCCTAGTCACTTACCAGTGTAAGCTCCTAGGGATTCACGTGTTTGCCGCCTTCCTGTGGCCTGAATTATTTAGGAGATTTTGTGTTGTCATAATTGAAGCAACCTCGGCGTTAGCGGTGCTTGCTTGATGCTGCTCCAATTACGTTGAGGATAATCTCCGTCATAATTCAAGCCACAGATGTGTTGGCTGCACGCGTTCACTCAGCGCGGGTGGAAGTGATTGCAATGTCGAGGAACATAACAATGATGAAAAAATTAATGGCTGCGGTTGTGCTGACGGCGGTGGCTTCTTTGCCAGTGCTGGCTGCGGGTGATGCGGCAGCAGGTAAAAGCAAGGCGATGACCTGTGTCGCCTGTCACGGTATGGAAGGTAAAGTGACGGTGCCGATGTATCCGAATCTGGCGGGTCAGAATGCGATGTATCTTGAGCAGGCGCTGAAGGATTATAAAAGCGGGGGGCGTTCCGGCGGGCAGGCTGAGGTGATGAAGGCCTACGTTGGCAATCTTTCCGAGCAGGATATCAGCGATTTAGCCGCTTACTATGCAAGTCTTAAACCCTAGAGAGTCTCAAACCCAAATAGAAAGGGCGATGATTTCATCGCCCTTCGTATATATGTGGCTGGAGATGTGTGCCGAAAGGGGCTAAGAAATGCTTACGTTGACGGTACCAATTTCAGGGTGACTGAAGCTGGCTATGTGGTCTAAACGTAACTCCCGTGGCTCGCCGTCTTGCTCAATGATCAGATACTCTACGTGTTTACGCGAAATCAAATCATTGGCTTTAGCTTGCAACTTCTCTCCGTTGCGCAGTTCTAGCGCCAGTATCAGATGATGCTGGCAGGCGAGTTCCAAATTGTCGTAATCGTCACAGTTGATTGGCTGATACTCTTCAATTTTCGACATAATCACTCACCAATAAGTTAGCGGCGGCATAGGCCGCCTGTTCCCTAACGGCAGATGGCAGCGCTTCATTGGCTGCAACCTCATCCAGAGCTTTTAAAACACAACCTAACGCATCAGGTATATACCCCAAATCTCCACTGCCGATCTGGGCATACATACGGCGTACTAACTCAGAATATTGCTGCAAAGTTATCCTCCTATAAAGCTTATCCCAATGACGGGCAGTTGGTAAAAACCGGCATGAGGATAAGCTCTGCTTATCTCAACGACTATAGCACAGTCGCTCTCACTAGAAAGCAGCTAGAACCGTTGCGCAACGCAATTAATTCGTTCTTTACACGTGACAATCCCCAGCCGACTAGTTGGCTGGAAGGGGATACGGTACACTGTAAATAATTATACGAGAGGATTTTATGGCATTAAAGGCAACGATTTACAAAGCTAACGTCAATATTGCAGATATGGATCGTCATTTTTATCATGATGCTTCTTTGACGCTGGCACAGCATCCCTCAGAAACCGAACAACGAATGATGCTGCGACTTTTGGCCTGGATTTGCCATGCGAACGAGCGTTTGACGTTCACTAAAGGTCTATGTGCCGACGATGAGCCAGAGTTATGGTTGCGCAACGATTACAACGGAATCGATTTGTGGATTGAACTCGGTTTACCCGATGAGAAACGTCTTAAAAAGGCCTGCTCGTTATCGCAGGAAGTGGTTCTCTACGCTTATAGTGAACGCGCTGGACGAGTGTGGTGGCAGCAAAATCAGGCAAAACTGAGTGGTCTTAAGGCGCTTTCCATTCGTTTTGTCAGCGATGACATCATGGCTCAGTTGCCAAAATTTGCTAGTCGCACCATGGATCTACAGGCCACGATACAGGAAGGCGCCATTTGGCTATCTGATGCGCAACAAAACGTAGAGATCCAGTTTGACCATTGGAAACCTGCGGGAGTTTAAGATGTTGCAGATAACCAATACCGTTTCTATTGCTGATGACGAAATTGAAATCACCGCGATCCGTGCGCAGGGAAACGGTGGTCAGAATGTGAATAAGTCATCCACGGCGATTCATCTACGTTTTGATATTCGTACCTCCAGTTTACCCCCGTTGTATCAGGAGCGTTTATTGGCGATGAGTCATCATCTGATTACTTCTGACGGCGTCGTGGTGATTAAGGCGCAGGAATATCGTAGTCAGGAGTTAAACCGTGAAGCGGCGCTAGCGAGACTAGCTGAATTGATTAAATCGGCAGGGGTTGTGGAGAAAGTTCGCCGTCCCACTAAGCCGAGTCGAAATGCAAAACGTAAGCGGGTCGAAAGCAAAACCCGACGCGGGGTGACCAAGTCTTTACGCGGTAAGGTCAGTGCTGATTAAGATTAGCAATTACGAGCGGCTTAAGACAAACATGATAAAGATCCACAGTAGGAGAATAACTGTGAAAAAATTGGCTATTTCGCTGTTTCTGGCAGCGGGTGCGATGGCACTGTTCGGGTGTAATGCTCGTTCTCAATATGTAGAACAACCTCTCAAGCCGATGGCGCAAAGTTTTCAGGGCGTTTTGCCCTGTGCTGATTGCCAAGGGATGGATACGTCGCTGTTCTTGGAAAAAGATGGCACCTTTGTTCTGAAAGAAGTTTACCGTGGTACACGTGACGGCGATCAGGCTTTTGCGGAGTACGGTAGCTGGCAGCGTACCGCCGATAAACTGGTACTTACCGGTACGGACGGCAGCAAGCGTTATTTTCGTCCTAAAGGCAATGACTTAAACATGCTGGACGCCAGCGGCAACGATATCGACTCCACGTTAAATTACACGCTGAAAGCGACGGATGCGCCGCTGCCAGTTACGCCGATGACGTTTAAAGGCATGTATGTCTATATGGCCGACGCGGCGACCTTCCATGATTGTGCTACGGGCAAAAATTTCCCGGTGAGCAATAACATTGCTTTGGAGCAGGGGTATAGTCGCGCTCAGGGCGAAGCGGGTCAGCCGGTATTTTTGGAAATTCAGGCGCACTTTGCCATAACGCCATCGATGGAAGATGGGATGGTTGAAAAAGCGATTGTCCCTGACGGTCAGCCTCGATTTGATGCCAAAGGCGAATGCGCTAACTGATATCGTTCAATAAGACCTCAGGGCGAGAGCCCTGCGGTCATTAAATTTTGTCTGAGTGATGCAGTACCACGAACTTATCCCACAGCTGTTCGTTGCTTTCTAAATGAGCCGGATCGCGAATAATTGTATTATCGATGGGGCAAACCTTCATGCAGGTTGGCTCATCGTAGTGACCCACGCACTCGGTGCAGCGTTCGGCATCAATCTCGTAAATATCCATTCCCATGGAAATCGCTTGGTTCGGGCACTCCGGCTCGCACATGTCACAGTTGATACATTTTTTTGTGATCAGTAGGGCCATAACTCTCTCATAACGTTGCTGGGTGGTCGCGAACCAAGTCGGCTAAACCACTCGTGTGGGGCGGATAAATACTCGCGGGGGCGCGATTATACCCCCTCCAGCGACAGACACCAATTTTTTACTCAGGTTATTCCTTTGCGGTGAGCTTTGGTTTAGCTCGGTGCAGTTTATGGGATGCCATAGTTGTATCTTGAAGAGATGCTGGTTACCGTTATGGCAGGATTTTTGTCTAGAGGATGGGATTTCGCTTTCCCGAGGAGCCGTTTTGACCGATAACCCGTCAGCGAGAAATACACACCGCGTGGTCTTTTTTGACCTTGATGGCACTCTGCATCAGCAAGATATGTTCGGGAGTTTTTTAAGATTCCTGCTTTGGCATATGCCGCAAAATTTGCTGTTAGTGATCCCATTATTACCCGTGATTGCTTTTGGCTTGATCGTGCAGGGCAGAGCCACGCGCTGGCCGATAAGCCTGTTGCTTTGGGCGATCACTTTTGGTCATCGAGAATCACGCCTGAATGCGCTAGAACGTCAGTTCGTTCAAGTGTTTAAGCGCGATGTCGTTCCTTTCCCCGTAGTACTGGGGCGGTTGAAAGAGTATCTCGGCAGCCAAACCGCAGAGGTGTGGTTAATTACCGGATCACCGCAGCGTTTGGTTGAACAGGTTTATGCTGATGAACCTTTTATTCATCAGGTGAGAACGATCGGCAGCCGCATGGTGCGTAGAAACGGCGGCTGGGTGATGCCGCTGCGCTGTTTAGGGCAGGAAAAAGTGGTTCAGCTAGAAATGCAGTTGGGCAAACCTCTTAAGTTATTCAGTGGATACAGTGACAGCCAGCAGGATAATCCACTGCTGGCGTTTTGTGAGCACCGTTTCCGCGTGAGCCCAATGGGAGAACTCCAGCAACTGGAGTGAATGAAAAAGCCTCTACGGCTGCGTAGAGGCTAAGCGAATTAGCTGCGCTGCGAGTCTAACACTTCATTATCACGCACCGCCTGCTGTGCGCGCGTATGGCTTTCGATCAGCAACTGATAGTGAGGCATTGCCTGCGCATACACTTCAGCCCACTGTTCCGCGTCAGGGCGATTCCAAGTACCTTGTAGCTCTGAAATGGTGCCCATGGTGTCGATAGGGACAACGCCTGCCTGCGTTAAGCGTGCAATCGTTAAATCGCTGGCCATTTGTGAAACGGTGCCTGAAGCATCAACAACGGCAAAGACTTTATATCCCTCATAAATAGCGCTGATGCACGGGAAGGCCAAGCAGACGCTGGTAATTGTGCCAGCGATAACCAAGGTTTTCTTGCCGGTTGCTTTCACTGCATCAACAAATTCCTGTGAATCCCACGCGTTAATTTGCCCTTTACGCGCCACGTAGGTAGCGTGCGGTGCGGCTGCGTGAATTTCTGGGATTAACGGGCCATTAGGTCCTTGCGGTACAGAGGCTGTGGTAATGACCGGAATTTGCAGTAAATTTGCCGCCTTTGCCAGCGCGATGGCGTTGGCTCGCAGCTGGGGTAAATCGATATCTTTAACAACCTGAAACAGGCCGCTTTGATGGTCGATCAGTAAGAGTGCGGTATCGTTAGGATCGATAGTCGGCTTAGCGCCGTTAAAGTTAGCAATATGGTTATTCATAGGATGACCTTTTAGTTTTATGACAGGGGATCTATCTAATTGAAAAGTAGGGACGTCCTTGTCCATGACGACTACTGGCTCGTCATTCGTCCAAAATGACCGGTTTGAAAATCACTAAATGCCTGAACAATTTGCTGTTGGCTGTTCATGACGAACGGGCCATAACCCACAATGGGCTCATCGAGTGGCTCGCCGCTGAGCAGTAATACTACGGAGTCGCTGTGTGCGGTCAGAGTGACGCTCTCACCTTCAACGGAAAACAACGCCAGTTCCGCATCATGCAGTAGCTTTTGTCCATTCACTTCCACCGCACCTTTCAGTACCACCAGAATGGCATTGCGCCCAGCGGGTAGCGTGAAGTTCGTTGTCTTGCCTGCATTAAGCTTCATGTCCCACACATCGAGCGGTGAGAAGGTATGCGCTGGGCCTTGGTGCCCGCTGAACTCACCGGCGATAACGCGTAGCTGTCCTGCATTATTTTCAAGATCGAACTGTGGGATCTGTGCTTTCAGCAGCGTTTGATAACCCGGTTCTGTCATCTTGTCTTTCGCGGGCAGATTGACCCACAGCTGTACCATCTCTAACGTGCCACCCGTGGCTGCAAATGACGGCGCATGAAACTCTTCGTGTAAAATTCCCGCGCCTGCGGTCATCCACTGCACGTCTCCTGCGCCAATAAAGCCGCCATTCCCGGTGGAGTCTCGATGCTCTAACTCCCCCTGATAAACAATGGTGACGGTCTCAAAGCCACGATGAGGGTGCTCGCCCACGCCACGGCGTTTGTCCGTTGCTGAGAAGCGTTGTGGACCGGCATAGTCCAGCAATAGAAACGGGCTGATGTATTCGCCTTGCTGGTTATAAGAAAACAGGCTGCGAACTGGAAAACCGTCGCCCACCCAATGTGAGCCGGGAGCGCTGTAAACGCCGATAATCTTTTTCATGATGTTGCTCCGCTTAGCTAAATTCGATGTGATAAGTCTAATTCAGCGCAAGTTGGTGCAGTAGTAGGCGTAAATGTGTTTCACTGTTCTAAATTTGGAACGATTGGAGTTGTACGATGTATGACTTAAATGAAATGTTTTTATTTGTTCACGTCGTCGAAAATCAGGGCTTTGCCGCAGCTGGGCGTGCGCTAGGTATGCCGAAATCTAAAATCAGTCGCCGGATTGCCCAGTTGGAAGAGCGTTTAGGTATCCGGCTAATCAACCGTTCTACGCGCCGTTTTTCGGTAACGGATTTGGGCCAAGAGTATTACCACCACTGTCGTGCGATGGTGGTGGAGGCCGAGGCAGCAGAAGAGTTGGTTGCACGCCGCCACTCTGAGCCCTGTGGCACGATTAAGATCAGTTGTCCGACTTCGTTGTTGGATTATTGGGTGGGAGCCATGCTGTCGCGCTTTATGCTGCGTTATCCACGCGTGAACCTGCAAATAGAGAGCACCAATCGAAAGGTTGATGTGATCCACGAGGGGATTGATATTGCCATTCGTGTGCGGATGTCTCCGCTGGAAGACAGCGATCTGGTGGTTAAACGACTGGGGAATAGCCGACAAATGCTGGTGGCAAGTCCGGCGCTGATTGATGGGAGAAACATGACGCCTGCAGCGCTCAGTGAGCTTCCTGCATTACATTGGGGATGGGTGCAAAGTGATTATAGCTGGCGACTACAAGGGTCTAATAGCGCGACGGCGCAAATTAGCTTCCAGCCTCGGATTGTCACCGATAATCTAAGTTTGCTTTGTCAGGCCGCCGTTGCCGGGTTGGGCGTGGTTCATTTGCCGTATGTCGTGGCGCGTAGTGCGTTGGCAAGTGGTCAATTGGTAGACGTGCTGCCACAGTGGCATCCATCGTCGGGGTTAATTCATGCCGCTTATCCAAGCCGTAGAGGGCTCCTACCGGCGGTGAAAACGTTGCTCGATTTTCTGGGTGAAGAGTTTCAGCACAGTGATTTGATGTAGAACCAACTCAAGAGCATAAAAAAGGTAGGCACTATGCCTACCTTTGTCTTTTTAACTCAGAAGGTTATTACATTGCTGCTTTAAAGATAGCGACAATTTCTTCATGAGTTGCCTGAATTGGGTTAGTGAACCCGCAGGCATCTTTCAGCGCGTTAGTTGCCAGCGTAGGCAGATCTTCGATTTTAACGTTCAATTCGGTTAAACCGGCTGGGATGTTGACATCTTTGGCCAGTTTACGAATTTCAGCGATGCAGGCATCGGCACCCTGTTGGTCATTCATATTGCTAACGTCAACGCCCATTGCGGCAGCGATGTCTTTTAGGCGAGAAGCACAAACTTTCGCATTAAAGATCTGTACGTGTGGCAGCAGAACCGCGTTACACACACCGTGCGGCAGATCGTAGAAACCGCCAAGCTGATGCGCCATTGCATGCACATAGCCCAGTGACGCGTTGTTAAATGCCATACCAGCCAAGAACTGAGCATAGGCCATGGTTTCGCGCGCTTCCATGTTGCTGCCGTTTTCAACTGCGTGGCGCAGAGATTGGCTGATCATGGTAACGGCTTTCAGTGCACAGGCGTCGGTGATTGGGTTTGCCGCAATAGAAACATAGGCTTCTACGGCGTGAGTCAGTGCGTCCATACCGGTTGCCGCTGTCAGGCCTTTTGGCATTCCCGCCATCAGCTCAGGATCGTTAACGGACAAAATTGGAGTGACGTGCTTATCAACGATCGCCATTTTGATGTGACGGTCGATATCGGTAATGATGCAGAAACGGGTCATTTCTGACGCGGTACCGGCAGTGGTATTGATAGAAATCAGCGGCAGCTGTGGCTTAGCTGATTTATCAACGCCTTCATAGTCACGAATGTCACCACCGTTGGCAGCGACCAGCGCAATACCTTTTGCGCAGTCGTGTGGAGAGCCACCGCCAAGGGAAATAACACAGTCGCTTTTATGCTGACGCAGAATTTCCAGACCTTCAGCGACGTTAGTGCTGGTTGGGTTTGGATGAGTGCCATCGTACACGGCGCTTTGGATACCTAGGTCGGCAAGCAGAGATTGTACTTTAGCAACGACGCCGATTTTGTTCAGGACGGCATCGGTGACGATCAGCGCGTGTTTGTAGCCGTAGCCTTTCATAGTGGTGGCGGCTTCTGCGAGGCAACCAGCACCAATCATGTTCACAGATGGGATAAAGAAGGTAGAAGTTGTCATCGTGTCATTCCTTAATGTGAGAAAATTAACATCACGATACTACTCAAGAGGTAGAGTAAATCTGATCTTCCTCAAGATCTGGTAGGAATAAAATGATAGCAAAATTAATACATTGATTATTTATATATTCGTGTCTTGTGTGATGCTTGACATGTATAAATATTCTTCTGTGGTGAAACGTGTTAGTGGCGCTAACCTATCTTTACGCGGGTGTAAAATTAGGGGGAATAAGGAGGGAATGAGTCAGCCCCCCGAAGCCGATGGTTTTTGCATCGAGGGGAATAATCGTGTGATTATTTTATCATGGCCTGTGTTTTTTCAACGTCTTTCAGGCCGCCTTCGTTAATGGCATTTTTGTAGCCCATATTTTGCAGCAGCTTTTCCGCTTTACCGGACTGATTACCCGTGTTGCAGTAAAGGTGCAGCGTATCGTTCTTGTCCTGCGCCACTTCGCTGATGCGTTGATCCAGTTGTTTTAACGGAATATTCACGGCACCTTTTACGTGAGTTTCCTGATACTGGTCTGGAGTGCGCACATCGATCCAATGTTCTGCAGCCCACAAAGAAGTGGAAGCCATAAGCATGACACCGGCGAGTAACGCTTTTTTTACCATTCGAGTTTGACCAAACATCGTGATACATCTCCTTTTCAACGTTGAATAAAATAGACGGCTTAAGCCTTGTACATCGTACGTGATTCTTTGGCATAAAACTTTGCGTCCAGATCGCATAGTAAAAAGAGTACAGAGGCGTTGAACGATGATGATTAAGCCAAAGATGCAACTTCAGGCAAGAAAGGTATAATGCGCGCCCTGAATGAACGGAGGTGAGCACGTGAGCGAACTAAATGATGCTTACTGGATGAAGCAAGCATTAGCACTAGCGCAAAAAGCATGGGAGCAGGGCGAAGTTCCTGTTGGTGCGATTTTGGTGCTGGATGATGAAGTGATAGGGCAAGGATGGAATCGCCCGATTACCCGCCACGATCCTACCGCACACGCTGAGATTATGGCGCTACAACAGGGGGGGCAAATTGTGCAGAATTACCGACTGCTCAACGCAACTCTGTATGTGACATTAGAGCCCTGTGTGATGTGTGCAGGCGCAATGGTTCACAGCCGCATCAAGCGTTTAGTGTATGGCGCGAGTGATTTAAAAACCGGGGCGGCGGGATCTCTGCTAGATGTTTTACGTCATCCGGGGATGAACCATCAGATCGAGATTACCGCTGGCGTGATGGCGAACGAATGTTCAGAGATGTTAAGCCAGTTCTTTCAGCAGCGTCGCGAGCAGAAAAAAGCCGAGCGTGAGGCTCGGCGCCAGAATAAACCTGATCGAGCAGATTAAAACGGTAGCAGCCCGCGAGGGCTGCGCTTAGGCTTCCCTTCAAGTGCATCTTCCGGTGATACGGCGGGATAGCCTTTACCGAGTAATGCCTGACGGGTTTGTTCGGCTGCGACCTGTTTCTCTTTTTCTAACAGATATCCTTCCAGACTGACCAGATAACGGCGAATGTTTTCGACATACTGATAGGCTTCGTGCCCACGTGCGTAGCCGTAGGTCAGATTCTGGTTATATTTTTTCTGGCTTAACATCGGCAATCGCTGCTTCACATCAACCCAGCTATTAGGATTTCCGCCCTGTTTCTGTGTCAATTGACGCACGTCTAGCATGTGACCATAGCCCATATTGTAGGCGGCCAGCGCAAACCAAATTTTCTCATCTTCAGGGATGGTGTCCGGCAGTTTATCCATCAAACGTTCAAGGTATAACGCGCCGCCCGCAATACTTTGTTCGGGATCGAGACGATCTTTGACACCAAGTCCATCAGCCGTGGCGCGAGTGAGCATCATCAATCCGCGCACCCCGGTGGGGGAGGTTGCCTGAGGATTCCAGTGAGATTCTTGATAGGCAATTGCCGCCAAAAGTTTCCAGTCGATTTTATCAGCGTATTTTTTAAAGATATCGCTCAAATCCGGCAGTACGTTATCAATTGCAGCTAAAAACGTTTTGATATCGACGTAGTCAAAGCCGCCCACATGGCCCAAATACTTCTCTTCGAGCCTAGCAAGAGAGCCGTCGTCCACCATGTTGCTGAAAAAATCCAAAACGGCGGCGTATAAGCTGTCGTCGTCAGTGCGGTTCAGATACCACATGACCGGCTCTTCATCGCTGATATCAAAAGCCACGGCGAGTTGAGGATGGATGCGTTGAAACAGTGCCACGGTGACGGAGTCCGCAATGGTGTAATCCAGTTTTCCCTGAACGACACGCTGCATAAGCTCGTTAGAAGAGAGATCGCTGGAAGATTCCCAAGTGAGATTAGGATATTTATTCTGTTTATATTGGCTCAGCGTGGTGACGTGGGCCGAGCCAGATTGCACCGCAAGCGTACCGCTTAAATCATTCAGCGATTTTGGGCGAGGCTTACCTTGCCGATAAACCAACTGCTGTGATACCGAGTAATAAGCAGGGCCAGTGCGGAAACGGCTCAGGCGCTCGGTATTATAAAGCAAACCAGCTGCAACCAGATCGCTTTTACCGCTATCCAAATCGTCAAATAATTCGGGCAATGTGCCACGCACACGAACTTTTAGCTTTACGCCAAGATAATCAGCAAAGCGTTTTGCCAGCTCATAGTCCAAGCCGCTCACGTTTTTCCCATCAGCCTGATAGGTTAAGGGAGAATTAATCGTGCTGACCCGCAGTTCCCCACGGTCAAGGATCTGTTGTAGCTGGCTCTCATTTCCGCTACGCCACGGAATGTTGGGCCATAGCGCAAGCGCCAGCAGGGCAGAAACGATACCAATAAGATAATAATTATATTTTATACGTTTCAAATAGTTATCTCATGAATGTGTATCGAGTTGTGAGGCTGTGTTTGCAGGATAGTATATGGCTAAATCAACAGGTAGGCGGGCATTTTGCGCAACAAAGCGTCAGTGCGCAACTCAAAAAGCACATAAATTTTATCTTACTATGAAACACCCAATGTGAAATAAAGGCTACGCAAACGGTTTCGTCTGGCGTGTAGATTCTCTATAATGTCTTCCGCTTTCCCCCTGTTTCGCCCACTGAGGCGGTTGTAGACAAGGTTTTTTGACCTCTCACAGCCATCTCGAAGACGAGAGAACCTAGATGACGGACTTATTTCCAATGGAAATCATGCGTGGCTCACCCGCTTTGTCGGCTTTTCGTGTTACCCAACTGCTGTCTGCTTGTCAGGACGCTAATCTTCCAGTCAACGATATCTATGCTGAATATGTGCACTTTGCCGACGTTAGCGCGCCTCTCTCAGCAGAAGAAAAGGCGACACTCCAGCGTTTGTTAAAATACGGCCCTTCTTTGGCCGAGCACGAGCCCAAAGGCCGTTTGCTGTTGGTGACACCACGCCCTGGAACCATTTCCCCGTGGTCGTCTAAAGCAACCGACATTGCGCATAACTGTAATCTTCCACAGGTGATCCGTTTAGAACGTGGTTTAGCCTATTACGTGGATGCGCCAGAACTTACCGACGCGCAGTGGCAAAAATTGCAGGGTCTGTTGCACGACCGCATGATGGAGCGTGTATTCCATGAATTGCAGGACGCCCAGAAACTCTTTAGCCACCAATCTCCCGCGCCAGTACAGAGCGTCGATATGTTGGGAAAAGGCCGTAGCGCGCTGGTTGAAGCTAATACACGCCTAGGGCTGGCGCTGGCCGATGATGAAATCGATTATCTCTTGGAATCGTTCACTCGCTTGGGGCGTAATCCAAATGACATTGAGCTTTATATGTTTGCTCAGGCGAACTCTGAGCACTGCCGCCACAAGATTTTCAATGCCGATTGGATTATCGATGGGCAGGAACAGCCAAAATCGCTGTTCAAAATGATTAAGAATACCTATGAGCAGACGCCAGATTACGTGCTGTCGGCTTATAAAGATAACGCCGCGGTGATGGAAGGTTCTTCTGTGGGGCGCTTCTTTGCCGATCCGGAATCAGGTGTGTATGACTACCATCAGGAAGACGCTCATATCCTGATGAAGGTGGAAACCCACAACCACCCAACGGCGATCTCTCCCTGGCCTGGTGCGGCAACCGGTTCTGGTGGCGAAATTCGTGATGAGGGTGCAACGGGCCGTGGTTCCAAGCCAAAAGCAGGTTTGGTCGGTTTCTCCGTTTCCAACT
Source organism: Hafnia sp. HMSC23F03 (assembly GCF_001816025.1). Classification (NCBI taxonomy): domain Bacteria; kingdom Pseudomonadati; phylum Pseudomonadota; class Gammaproteobacteria; order Enterobacterales; family Hafniaceae; genus Hafnia; species Hafnia sp. HMSC23F03. Next base: position 24,256 of record NZ_KV824202.1, on the reverse strand, counting down.
TACGTATTCCTGGCTTTGAACAGCCGTGGGAGCAGGATTTCGGCAAACCAGAACGCATCGTGAATGCTTTAAGTATTATGACCGAAGGCCCATTGGGTGGGGCGGCGTTTAACAACGAATTTGGCCGTCCAGCGCTGCTAGGTTATTTCCGCACCTATGAAGAGCAGGTTAAAAGTCATAACGGCGTTGAACTGCGTGGTTACCACAAACCCATTATGTTGGCGGGCGGTATCGGAAATATTCGTGCGGAACACGTACAGAAAGGCGAGATCACCGTGGGAGCCAAGCTCATTGTGCTTGGTGGGCCGGCGATGAATATTGGTTTAGGTGGCGGTGCGGCTTCTTCGATGGCATCAGGCCAGTCTGACGCGGATCTCGATTTTGCATCGGTACAGCGTGACAACCCAGAGATGGAACGCCGTTGTCAGGAAGTGATCGATAGTTGCTGGCAGTTGGGTGACGAAAACCCGATTCAGTTTATTCACGACGTTGGCGCCGGCGGGTTATCTAATGCGATGCCTGAGTTGGTGAGCGATGGTGGTCGTGGTGGGCGTTTTGAACTACGCGATATTCTCAACGATGAGCCGGGAATGAGCCCGCTGGAGGTTTGGTGTAACGAATCACAGGAACGCTATGTGATGTCCGTTGCACCAGAGAAACTGGCTCAGTTTGATGCGATTTGCCGTCGTGAGCGTGCGCCTTATGCCGTCATCGGAGAGGCTACCGAAGAACTGCATTTAACGCTGAATGACCGCCATTTCGACAATCAGCCTATCGATATGCCTTTAGACGTATTGTTGGGTAAAACGCCGAAGATGACACGTGATGTCACCACGCTAAAAGCGCTGGGCGATTCGTTAAACCGTGGCAGTATCAGCATTGCTGATGCGGTAAAACGTGTGATGCATTTACCCGCCGTAGCGGAAAAAACGTTCCTGATTACCATCGGTGACCGTAGCGTAACCGGTATGGTTGCTCGCGATCAGATGGTCGGCCCGTGGCAGATCCCAGTAGCCGACTGTGCGGTGACGACCGCAAGCCTCGACAGCTACTATGGTGAGGCGATGTCTTTAGGCGAACGTGCTCCGGTTGCTTTGCTTGATTTCGCTGCCTCGGCACGTTTGGCCGTAGGCGAAGCATTAACTAACCTTGCCTGTACTCAGGTCGGTGAGCTTAAACGCGTTAAGCTTTCGGCTAACTGGATGTCTGCAGCCGGTCATCCAGGCGAGGACGCGGGGTTATATGAAGCCGTCAAAGCCGTGGGCGAAGAGCTGTGTCCAGCGCTGGGGCTGACTATCCCCGTAGGCAAAGATTCCATGTCGATGAAAACGCGCTGGCAGGAAGGTAACCAGCCACGCGAGATGACATCACCGCTGTCGCTGGTGATTACCGCATTTGCCCGCGTCGAAGACGTGCGCCATACGGTGACACCACAGTTGCATGTTGATCAGGGCGAAAATACGCTGCTGCTCATCGACTTGGGCGAGGGGAACAATGCGTTAGGTGCGACGGCGCTAGCACAGGTCTATCGTCAGTTGGGTGATAAGCCCGCTGATGTGCGTAACACGCAGAAGCTGGCTGGTTTCTTCAATGCCATGCAGACGCTGGTGGCTGAAGGTAAACTTTTGGCTTATCACGACCGCTCTGACGGTGGCCTGCTGGTCACGTTGGCAGAAATGGCGTTTGCTGGGCACTGTGCGCTGGATATTGATATCAGCATGCTGGGGCAGGATCACCTTGCTGCGTTGTTCAACGAAGAGTTAGGTGCCGTTATTCAGGTTCGTAACACGGATCTCGCAGCAGTAAAAGCCGTGCTGACCGAGCAGGGAATTGCTGATATCGCGCATGAAATTGGTCATGCCTCAAGCGGCGATCGCTTTGCGATTCAGTCGCATGGCAAAGAGGTGTACCACGAACAGCGTTCAACGCTGCGTCTGTGGTGGGCCGAGACGACGTGGCAGATGCAACGCCTGCGTGATAATCCGGAATGCGCCGATCAGGAACATCAGGCCAAACAGGTGGAATCCGATCCTGGCTTGAACGTCAAACTGACCTTCAATCCTCAGGAAGATATTGCTGCACCTTATATTGCAACAGGGAGCCGCCCGAAATTGGCGGTGTTACGCGAGCAGGGTGTGAACTCTCATGTGGAGATGGCAGCAGCCTTCCATCGTGCTGGTTTTGATGCCGTAGACGTACACATGAGCGATATTCTGGCAGGACGTATCACGCTAGATGAATTCCATTCGCTGGTGGCGTGTGGCGGCTTCTCATACGGTGATGTTTTAGGTGCTGGTGAGGGGTGGGCGAAATCCATTCTGTTCAATGAACGTGCACGCGATCAGTTTGAATCGTTCTTCCATCGTCCACAAACCTTGGCTTTGGGCGTGTGTAACGGCTGTCAGATGATGTCCAATTTGCGTGAGTTGATTCCAGGTGCTGAGCATTGGCCTCGTTTTGTACGCAATACGTCAGAACGTTTCGAAGCGCGTTTCAGCTTGGTAGAAGTCGCTGCGAGTCCATCACTGTTGTTCCAGGGAATGGAAGGTTCTCGTATGCCGATTGCGGTTTCTCACGGTGAAGGCCATGTAGAAGTTCGTGATGATGCACATCTGGCTGCGCTAGAGCATCATAATCTGGTGGCGCTACGCTTTGTTGATAACTTCGGTAAAGTCACCGAGTCTTATCCAGCGAACCCGAATGGCTCAGTGAACGGCATTACCGCCGTTACTAGCGCCAACGGTCGTGCGACGGTGATGATGCCGCACCCAGAACGCGTGTTCCGTACGGTTAGCAACTCTTGGCACCCAGCCGAGTGGGGCGAAGATAGCCCGTGGATGCGTATGTTCCGTAATGCACGTAAGCAGTTGGGGTGATAGCGGTCTCTAGATCTCTAGAACAGTGAAATATCTGTATGCCCTCGACCAGCCACCGGCATTGTTGCCGGTGGCTCTATAATGCATTCTTTCAACACGAAAATGCGTCAGAACCTTTTTATGTAAAAATGGTGAAAGTTTTCGTCCGCCCGTCAGCATTTATGTGTCCATGACACCGCTGGCGTAGGCGTCCGACGAGAGGTTACCAGCGCGTACCCTCTCGACTCTCGCGCTTTTTTACCGCGTCGCTTGGCCGACCGGTCTCGGAGCGCACATCCTGTACGCCCTCGACCTACCGCCATCATCCCTGATGGCGGTTCTAGAATGCATTTCATTTAACACGAAAAGATCTTTTCATCTTTTAAAAGTTTAAGTCTTGGTAGGGAGAGCCGC
>NZ_KV824202.1:0-20967 GCF_001816025.1 Hafnia sp. HMSC23F03 | reverse complement strand
AGGGGCGCGCGCTGGCGCCCCTCATCGGTCGCCTACGCCAGTGGGTTCATGTAAACGCATTTGCTGACTGGCGAACGAAACATTTCACTGCAATCCCATAGGATATTGACGTTCCAAACCGTAGCGGAGATAGCATCTCGGATTAAAGCGTACGGATGTATCAATGAAGCTCGGTATGGACAGGCGGGCGGAATATTACACAACGGTGACATCGGCGAACGAAACATTTCACAGTAATCCCATAGTCACCGCAATCCCATAGACGACAACCAACCAATTCCCCCCTATGTCGCAAAACAACAACAACACCCCATTCTGCATGTCGTCAAAAAGAGACATTTAACCCATTGATTTTTAACAGCAGTGATAACTAGTATCCAGAGTGTCTACTTTTAGCGACGGCACGGTGAAAAAAAGAGCGAAATATATAGGTGAACCAAGGATAATTCTTATATTGATTGCCCGTGTAAATGTATTTTTATTTAAAAATACTTATATTTTATGTTGTTAGAATATGGTTTATGAAATTGGCACGGTACATGCATTATATAACGCAGTTGCTCATTCACTATTTTATGTCAGCGACCGCAATAGCGAGTCAGGCTACATAAGCCATCGAATGACGCCAAAGTAAGGTGCCTACCGTCCAACTATCCGATAACAGTCGCTTACGCGCTTTATCAAACTCCGGACGACACGTTGAGTGAGGCGCCACCTATTCAATGTCCGACTGTGATGATTGGTTCATCAATTTGGGACATAAAATGAATGACATTCGTCTTATTTGCCGTTGTACGGCGCCGATGACGGTTTACCTCATCACACTGAAGACGAGAATTGCAGTAGCGATATCATTCAGCAAACGGAACCCGAAGACAGTTATCTGCCTTCGGGTTTTTGTTTTATTCCCGCCAGTCGCTACGCTGCATGTGCGTTGGCCGCGCTCGTTAACCCTCGTCACGCGATGTGTTGCTCGGCTACGTATCGCCACGAATGCCGAGTATGTATTGAAGAATTGCTCCCCCTGCCTGACTCAGTTAGCATCTGGGTAAACCTTTAGGTAATGAGATGATTTCCTTGAAGAGATGGCGTTTATTTCCTCGTTCGCTACGTCAGCTTGTCTTGCTGGCATTTCTGCTGGTATTACTGCCTTTACTGGTGCTGGCGTATCAAGCTTACCAAGGCCTTAATAATTTGAGTTCTCAGGCCGCCGATATCAACCGCACTACGCTTTCTGATGCGCGTCGCAGCGAGGCGATGGCGAGCCTTGCGGTGGAAATGGAACGTAGCTACCGGCAGTTCTGTGTGCTAGGCGATGAATCACTTTCTAAGCTGTATCAAAAACAACGCGGGCAATACTCTCAAATGCTGGAGCGTCAGGCGTCTGTGTTGCCAGACCCACGTTATTACCAAAAGCTAAACGGTTTGATCGACCAACTGGCGACCTTTCAGTGTCAGAATAACGCGCCGGTGACTCAGGCATCGGCTTTGCTCGCAGGGTTTTCAGTGGCAAATGGCCAAATGGTACAGGCGACGCGAGACGTTATTTTCACGCGCGGACAACAGCTACAACAGGCTATTGCCGAGCGCGGACAGTTCTTTGGCTGGCAGGCGCTGGTGCTGTTTTTAGTGAGTGTGCTGCTGGTATTTCTGTTTACTCGCATGATTATCGGCCCAGTAAAGGGGGTCGAGCGCATGATTAATCGTCTGGGCGAGGGCAAAAGCGTCGGCAATATGGTGGCGTTTCGCGGCCCGCGTGAAATCAGATCGTTAGCACAGCGCATTGTTTGGTTGAGTGAACGCCTTTCTTGGTTAGAGTCGCAGCGCCATGAGTTTTTACGTCACATCTCTCACGAATTGAAAACGCCGCTTGCCAGTATGCGAGAAGGAACCGAGCTGTTAGCCGATGAGGTCGCAGGTCCGCTCACGCAGGATCAAAAGGAAGTGGTCGGCATTTTGGACTCCAGCAGTCGTCATTTGCAGCAGCTCATTGAACAGCTACTGGATTACAACCGCAAGCTGGCGGATGCCCCGATGGAGAAAGAAAATGTCAATCTGGGCGAGATGGTCGGGCTGGTGGTGTCGGCACACAGTTTGCCTGCGCGAGCCAAATCTATTCGTACGCTTACTGAGCTAAACGTTGACCTTTGCTGGGCAGAACCTACGCTATTAGAACGCGTTATTGATAATCTCTATTCCAATGCGGTGCACTATGGGGCGGAATCCGGTACCATCTGGATCCGCAGTCGTTTGGCTGGTGATAAAATACAGGTAGATGTGGCTAACACCGGTGCAGGCATCCCATCGGCTGAGCAGGCCATGATCTTTGAACCTTTTTATCAGGGAAGTCTTCAACGTAAAGGCGCTGTAAAAGGGAGCGGCTTGGGACTAAGCATTGCCCGAGATTGTATCCGTCGTATGCAGGGTGATTTACATCTGGTGACCGTAGACGGCGCTGACGTCTGTTTTCGCATTGAATTACCATTAACCGCAGAGATCTCATAACTAATGAATACGTGGTCTATTCGCGCCCTATTCAACGAACATCTGTTTGACGCTGACGGCCTTCGCCGTACGGCGTCTGCTTTGCGTCCATTTTCCGCATTGGGCGCTATGTTGTTGGTTCCATTTTTGCTAACAGGGTGCACCAAGACGGGCACCGGCAATCCGGTTTCTCATGCCGTACAGGCGATTATTCCTGACAGTAAAGTGGTTGATTATCAAACGGCTTCTTGCGAGACCCTCTGGTTTAATGATGACAAAGAAGCCGTTGATAATGGGCTTTATTGGCTGCGAGCGATGGACTGTGCCGATCGCCTGAGCGGGCAAGAGGCGCGGTTGCAGGCTCGCTCGCTGGGCAGTGAAAATTGGCAGCGCGTGTTTAAACAAAGCGTTCTGGTTGGCAGCGCTGAGCCAACGGCAGCCGAGCGTCGACAGATTATCGATCGTTTGAACGGCTATCGTTCCGAGTTTCCAGCCTCTGTGCGCCCATTGATACAGCTGTGGCGCGAAAAACAGATGCTGATGATCAATCTTCTCGATGAAAAAGCGCGTTATCAAAAGCTACAGGCCAGTACGGATTCGCAGCTAGATGCGCTACGAGAAACACAGGGGCGGTTGCAGTACCAACTTGATGACACCACCCGTAAGCTAGAAAACCTGACAGATATCGAACGCCAGCTCTCTTCGCGCAAGCAGATGTCGGGAGAGATGTCAGATCCGTCGGTGAAAGAAGATAGCTCTGACGACACAGGGAAATCTGAGAGTAAAGCTCCGGCAGAGGCCAGCGACAAGCCAGCTTCAGAACCTGCTAACACGGACGCCCACTAAGGAGCCACACTGAATGACACAACGTAAACCAGCTAATTTACTGTTAGTGGATGATGATCCCAGCCTGCTAAAGCTGCTGGGGATGCGCCTGAGTAGTGAAGGATTCCGTGTTACTACGGCAGAAAGCGGGCATGACGCATTACGTGTGTTAGGGCGTGAACAGATTGATTTGGTCATCAGCGATCTGCGGATGGATGAAATGGATGGGATGGCGCTGTTTGCTGAAATCCAAAAACGTCAGCCCGGTATGCCGGTGATTATTCTTACCGCTCATGGCTCGATTCCTGATGCGGTTGCGGCAACTCAACAAGGTGTATTTGGTTTCTTAACCAAGCCGGTCGATCGTGATGCCCTTTATAAAGCCATTGATGAAGCCTTAGCTCAGTCGATGCCCGCTGCGGGTGATGATACCTGGCGCGAAGGTATCGTCACCCGCAGCCCAACCATGCTACGTCTGCTGGAACAGGCAAATATGGTGGCTCAATCAGATGTTAGCGTGCTGATTAACGGCCAAAGCGGCACAGGTAAAGAAGTGCTCGCGCAAGCGATTCATGCCGCCAGTCCACGGGCAGGGAAAGCGTTTATTGCAATCAACTGCGGCGCGTTGCCAGAACAGCTTCTGGAATCTGAGCTGTTTGGTCATGCTAAAGGCGCCTTTACCGGTGCCGTGAGTAGCCGAGAAGGGCTATTCCAAGCGGCAGAGGGTGGCACGCTGTTTCTGGATGAAATCGGTGATATGCCGCTGGCGCTGCAGGTCAAACTGCTGCGCGTGCTGCAAGAGCGCAAGGTACGGCCGTTGGGAAGCAATCGCGATATTGATATCAACGTGCGTATTATTTCCGCCACGCATCGTGATTTGCCAAAAGCGATGGCGAAAGGGGAGTTCCGCGAGGATCTGTTCTATCGCCTAAATGTTGTGAGCCTGAAGATTCCGGCGCTGAACGAGCGTGCTGAAGATATTCCTCTGCTCGCCAATCATCTGCTGCGCGAATCGGCTCAACGCCATAAACCTTTCGTACGTAGTTTTTCCACCGATGCGATGCGCCGCTTAATGGCCGCTAGCTGGCCGGGAAATGTGCGTCAATTAGTTAACGTTATCGAACAATGCGTTGCGTTAACCAGCGCTCCAGTGATCAGCGAAGCCTTAGTTGAGCAGGCGCTGGAAGGCGAAAATACGGTACTGCCGACGTTTGCTGAGGCGCGTAACCACTTTGAACTCAACTATTTGCGCAAACTCCTGCAAATAACAAAAGGCAACGTCACCAATGCCGCACGTTTAGCAGGTCGCAACCGTACCGAGTTTTATAAGCTGCTGGCGCGGCATGAGTTAGATGCGGCTGATTTTAAAGAATAGGGATCCCTTGCGTATTTGGCACTGCTAGTCAAATTATGCTGAGGATCCGAGTGCTTTTGGTCGTTTAGGGCGCTAAACAAAGTGATGAGAATGTTTTACACTTGGCGCATTAAACCAGCCTCTTTTTATATCCAAAGTAGTTGGAGTGGCGACAAGGTAGCCGCTTCAAATACGAAGGAAGTGAGTAATTATGAGTCGATCTCTTTCTATTGCGTTAGCCCAGCTCAACTGGCTGGTGGGTGATATCGAAGGTAACACTGAACGCATGCTGAATACTTTGTGCGAGCAGCGCAAAGCGGGTGCCGATTTGGTGATGTTTTCTGAATTGGCGCTTTCGGGCTATCCACCTGAAGATTTGCTGTACCGTGATGATTTTTATCTGCGTTGTCAGGCGCAGTTGGATCGTTTGCAGCAGGCATCGGCAGATATCGCGGTTTTAGTTGGTCATCCGTGGCGTGAAGGAGAGCATTTATATAATGCGCTTTCTCTGTTCTCTGAGGGGCAGTTAGTTGCGCGTTACTTCAAACAGCAACTGCCAAACTATGGCGTATTCGATGAGAAACGCTATTTCTCCGCGGGTCATGAGAGCTGTGTGGTCGAGCTGAAAGGCTATCGTTTAGGCCTACTGATTTGTGAAGATTTGTGGTTCGATGGTCCAGTTGATGCCGTTGCGGCGGCGGGCGCTGAAGTGCTGTTGTCGATCAATGCCTCTCCGTACAACCGTGAAAAACCGTATATCCGCAAAACCTTGCTGACGAGCCACTGCCAACGCACTGGATTACCTCTGGTGTATCTGAATCAGGTGGGTGGGCAGGACGAGCTCATTTTTGATGGTTGTTCTAAAGGCTTTGATGCATCCGGTAATATGACACACCGTTTAGCGGCCTTCGCTGAACAAACCGCCTTATTCAATTTGCATGATATGCAGGTGGAGCCAATGGTTGCACCGGCCGCGAGCCTGCCTGAACTGGCGCAGGTTTATGAAGCGTTGGTGCTAGCCGTGCGTGATTACGTCACGAAAAATGGTTTCCAAGGCGCGGTGCTTGGCCTGTCTGGCGGTATCGATTCGGCGTTGACGCTGGCGATTGCCGTAGATGCGCTGGGCAAAGATAAAGTTCAAGCGATGATGATGCCATTCCGCTACACCGCGGATATCAGCATTGCTGATGCGAAAGAAGAAGCTGAAATTCTGGGCGTCGAGTTTGATATTGTCTCCATCGAACCGATGTTTGATGCCTTTATGGGCCAGCTTGCACCGATGTTTGCTGGAACTGAGCGCGATACCACCGAAGAGAATTTACAGGCGCGTTGCCGTGGCGTAGTGCTGATGGCGCTGTCGAATAAACGCCGCCGTCTGGTTCTAACTACCGGTAATAAGAGTGAAATGGCCGTAGGCTACGCCACGCTTTACGGTGATATGGCCGGTGGTTTTGATGTGTTGAAAGATGTGCCAAAAACGCTGGTATTCAAGCTGTCTGAATATCGTAATACGGTATCCTATGTGATCCCGCAGCGCGTTATTGATCGTCCACCATCAGCAGAACTGGCTCCCGATCAGCTCGATCAGGATAGCTTACCGCCGTATGACATTCTGGATGCAATTCTGGAAGGTTACGTTGAGCAAGATAAGTCGGTCGCTGATTTGGTTGCTGCGGGCTTTGACGAGGCGGTGGTGCGAAAGGTTATTCGTTTGGTTGATATTAATGAATATAAGCGCCGTCAGGCTGCAGTTGGGCCGCGAATTACCGCGCGCAACTTTGGCAAAGATCGTCGCTATCCGATTACATCTGGCTTTGGCCGCAAAAACTGGTAAAGGGATTAGCAATGAAGAAGATTGACGCAATTATTAAGCCATTCAAGCTGGATGATGTTCGCGAAGCGCTGGCTGAAGTGGGTATCACTGGCATGACCGTTACCGAAGTTAAGGGTTTTGGTCGTCAGAAAGGCCATACGGAGCTGTATCGTGGCGCGGAATATATGGTCGATTTCCTCCCGAAGGTAAAAATTGAAATCGTTGTTGCCGATGACATCGTGGATACCTGCGTAGAAACTATCATGCAGACCGCTCAAACCGGCAAAATCGGCGATGGAAAAATCTTTGTCTTCGACGTTGCGCGCGTAGTGCGTATTCGTACCGGTGAGCAGGACGAAGAGGCCATCTAAATCTTGCTAGCCCTGAGCATTAAACAGCCCCGGATAAATATCTGGGGCTTTTTTGTGCCTATCTTTTCGCTAAAGAGAGCTGTCATGCTTGGTTCCCGAGGCGAAGAGTTGCGACATTAATGACAAGACATGAAGCACGGTTGGCTGATTCTTCTGTGCCGGATCCCATAACGCGACCAGAGGATGTGACAGACCGGCGTCGCCAAACTCTGCCTCGATTCTTTCAACATCTGGCCATTGCTCGGCGTGCAGATGAGTCGGTAAAAATCCCCAGCCATAGCCAGCGCTGAGAAATGTTTTCAGCATACTGATTTCAGTAATGCACTGTATTTTATCGGCAATTTGCAGACGTTGTGCCATGTGCGGCGGTAAATCTTTAAAAGGAATAAGCTGAACACCCGAGGCTAAGCTCAGGAGAGATACTGGTTTAGTATGGAAAAATCCCTTCTTGGCATATACCGCCAGTGAAATGCCACCAATGGCTTTCCATTGAAAACGCTCGTTGATAGAGCGATTCATTGCCTGAAATAGGCCAATATCCGCTTCACCTTTTTCCAGCATCCGCTCGGCGGTTGCCCTTTCGGTAGCAATAAGGTTGAGGTGAATCTGTTGATTGCGAAGTTCATTCGCGAGGCGTATTAAAAAATCACGCGGCGCGAAGGCATCGTAGCAAAGAGTGAGTTGTGTGCTGAGTTGTTGGGGAATTTGTTCGGCAATTTGACCGAATGCCTGAGCCTCATGGAGAAACAGTCTCGCCTGTCGGTAGAGCAACTGTCCGGCGTCGGTGAGGCTGAGTGGGCGAGTGCTGCGATCGAAAAGCGTATAGCCGAGATCCAACTCAAGATAATCTACCAACTCGCTGACGGTGGTGCGATCCTTTTTGAGTTTTTTGGCCGCATGCGTCAGGGTGCCACATTCACATACGCTGGCAAAAGCTTCAATTTGTGCCAATGAAAAGCGTATTGGTTTCATACATGATATCCGTAGTGAGTTAATGGTCAGGCTTTCCCACCCTAACTGAATATGGATACGGAAGTAAACTTGTCGCCTTGGCTAGCGCCATGTCTCGCTGAGATAAAAAAACGGCTCCCGAAGGAGCCGTTGACACAGGTAATACATTGACTCAACTTACACTTGCTCGGTTACGCGGCCTCCGTTTTTGGCAGGCCGTTGAGCTTTTCCGGCAGGTTTTTCTCCGAATGCGTGGCTTCTACCGCTTCTTTTTCTGGTACGACGGCCGCAGCTAACGCTTCAGGCTCGAATTCATCGACGTTGATGGTACGCAGGCGGCTTTCTTCTGCTTTCACTAGGATAGCCTGCTCTTCCGCGTTGATCAGTCCTTTATCTAGCGCTGTTTTTGCCAACTGATCCAAGCGGGTGAACGGCAGATTTTTGCCCAGCGCTTTACAGATACGCTGATGGATTGGGTCTGCGGCAATCACGTCTGCCAGCGCGGCTTCGATCAAACCATGCGGGTTGTATTCGCTTGGCGTGAGATACATACCACGACCAATTCGGCTACGTGTGGCGGATGGAACCTGAAGGATTTTCGCCACTTTATGATCCAGATAATCAGATGGGGCGGTATGAGCGCGGCCAAGTGGGAAAATCACAGCGCGCATGACGCCAGCCACAAAGCCGTTCGGGAAGTTGCGCAGCAGGTCATCAATGGCCTGTTCAGCCTGATGCAGCGCATCCTGAACACCCCAATGCACCAGCGGCAGATCCGCTTCGTTACGGCCTTCATCTTCATAACGTTTCAGAACCGCGGTGGCTAAGAACAGCTGGCTGAGTAAATCACCCAATCGCGCCGAAATACGTTCACGGCGTTTCAGTGAACCACCTAGTACGCCCATGGATACATCAGATAACAGCGCCAGGTTAGAACTCATGCGGTTAATCTGTTGATAGTAGCGGCGCGTTGCATCTTTGGTTGGCGTAGCACTGGTGCGGCCATCGGTCAGACCCAGCCAGAAGCTACGTACTTTATGGCTACCAACATGACCTAAGTGGCTAAACAACAACTTATCAAAGCGCGGAACGCTGTTGTCCTGCGCGGCAGCCATTTCATCCAGTACATAAGGATGGCAGCGGATTGCGCCCTGACCGAAGATCATCATGCTGCGCGTCAGAATATTGGCGCCTTCAACGGTGATGGCGATCGGAGCACCTTGGTAAGCACGTGCCACAAAGTTTGATTCACCGAGCATAATGCCTTTACCACCGGCGATATCCATTGCATCAATGATTGAACGCTGGCCCCTATGGGTACAGTGATATTTAATAATCGCTGACAGCACTGCAGGTTTCTCACCTTGCATGATGCCATAGGTCACTAAGGTTGCAGCGGCATCCATGACGTAGGCGTTACCCGCGATGCGCGCTAATGGTTCTTCAATCCCTTCCATTTTACCGATCGAGATTTTGAATTGGCGACGGATGTTGGCATAAGCGCCAATGGCCAGAGCCACGCTTTTCAGACTACCGGTCGCGTTAGACGGCAATGTAATGCCTCGCCCAACCGACAAGCATTCGACCAGCATACGCCAGCCTTGGCCGGCCATGGTTTGCCCACCGATAATGAAATCGATAGGAACGAAAACATCTTGGCCACGCGTCGGGCCGTTTTGGAACGGTACGTTCAGAGGGAAGTGACGGGCACCAATTTCTACACCATCGGTATCGGTTGGAATAAGTGCACAGGTAATACCTAAGTGTTCTTCACCACCCAGTAAACGCTCAGGATCAGAAAGCTTGAAGGCTAAGCCAAGCACGGTCGCAATCGGAGCAAGAGTGATGTAACGCTTGTTCCATGTCAGGCGCATTCCCAGCGTTTGTTTGCCTTGCCATTCGCCCATGCACACGATCCCTACGTCGGGAATTGCGCCAGCGTCGGAACCCGCTTCAGGGCTGGTTAGCGCGAAACAAGGGATCTCTTCACCACGCGCTAAACGCGGCAAATAGTGATCTTTTTGCGCTTCGGTACCGTAATGTTGCAACAGCTCGCCGGGGCCGAGGGAGTTAGGAACACCCACGGTGATAGCCAAAATACCCGATACACCAGACAGTTTTTGCAGTACACGCGACTGAGCGTAAGCAGAGAACTCCAGACCGCCATACTGTTTTTTGATAATCATGGCGAAGAAGCGATGTTCTTTCAGATAGGCCCACAGTTCTGGCGGTAAGTCAGCCAGTTCATGGGTGATCTGGAAATCATTTGCCATGCGGCAGGCTTCTTCCACTGGGCCATCCAGAAATGCTTGCTCTTCTTCCGTCAGCTTAGGCTGCGGATAATCATGCAGTTTTTTCCAGTCTGGCGTCCCACGAAAAATATCGCCTTCCCACCACGTCGTTCCTGCATCGATAGCTTCTTTCTCGGTGCGAGACATCGGCGGCATGACTTTTTGGAATGCTTTTAAGGCTGGCGCAGAGATCAGTGAACGGCGCACCGAAACCAGTACCAGTGGTAACAATACCACGGCAACCGGAACCAGTGCCCAGAACGACCAGAGACCAATTGCAGCCATGGCAGCGGTGTACACCAGCAAAATAGCGCTGCTTAGATAGAGATTAACTTGGTGATAGAACAGCACGCCAATCGCTATCAAAAAAACTACAAGACTAAGAACCATCATGTTAATGCTCCTGCGCGTTCAGAGGTCGAGTTAGGAGGACCAAGTAGTAGGAGGTCTGACCTGTTGTTGATAGTATAGGTTGTAGTTGAGTTAATTTTATTTAGCAATGTGTTTACATATTAATTACAACACAGTTCACAATTTCACCCTTAAACCGCATTTCAAGCTAAATAACGCCGCTTATGAGCGATGATGAGCGAAAAAGAAAGTCTAGGATCGGTGAAAACGCGCGTTGCGGTACTTCTCGGGGTGGGTGCTATCCGTTACACTTCTTACAATATGTCGAATGCCATTTTCTATGTAATAAAGAGGCTGCTATGTACCACGATCTCATTCGTAGTGAACTGAACGAAGCAGCGACAACGCTGCAAAATTTTATCAGCGATGACGCTAACATTGATGCTATTCAGCGCGCTGCGGTTCTGCTGGCTGATTCATTCAAAGCAGGTGGCAAAGTGCTGTCCTGCGGCAATGGTGGTTCACATTGCGACGCTATGCATTTTGCAGAAGAGTTGACCGGTCGTTACCGTGAGAATCGCCCTGGCTATGCGGCAATCGCGATTTCCGATCCAAGCCATCTGTCTTGCGTGAGCAATGACTTTGGTTATGAGTACGTATTCTCTCGTTACGTTGAAGCTGTCGGTCGTGAAGGTGATGTGCTGTTGGGCATTTCAACTTCGGGCAATTCTGGCAACATCATTAAGGCGATTGAAGCTGCTCGCGCTAAAGGCATGAAAGTGATTACCCTGACCGGTAAAGACGGCGGGAAAATGGCGGGTAGCGCCGATGTTGAAATCCGTGTACCGCACTTTGGCTATGCAGACCGCATTCAGGAAATTCACATTAAAGCGATACATATCCTGATCCAGCTGATTGAAAAAGAGATGGTGAAATAAGCTATCCAGCTTGCCTTTTGAGCGAGGCATAAATTAGCGTTTATGTCTTGATCGTATGAGCCAGCGTGACAGGACGCGCGCTGGCGTTGGGGCATGCGCTCAATTCTTTCACTTACCGTAACTGGCGAGCGACGCCCTTTTCAGTGGCAACATAAAGAAGGCAGACGGTGCCTGATGTATAACCGCCGAAGTTGGAACAGGAGGTAGCTATGTGTGAACTACTCGGTATGAGTGCCAATGTGCCGACGGACATCTGCTTCAGCTTTACCGGTTTGGTACAGCGTGGTGGGCGCACCGGGCCGCATAAGGATGGATGGGGAATTACCTTTTATGAAGGTAACGGCTGCCGCACATTTAAAGATCCACATCCTAGTTTCAATTCGCCTATTGCCCGCTTGGTGCAAGAGTATCCAATAAAATCCTGCGCGGTGATTTCTCATATTCGGCAGGCTAATCGCGGTACCGTTGCACTCGAAAATACTCACCCCTTTACTCGTGAACTATGGGGCCGGAATTGGACGTTTGCGCATAATGGCCAACTGACCGGATATAAAAATCTCGAAACGGGATATTTCCGCCCAGTAGGTCAAACTGACAGCGAATATGCATTTTGTTGGCTGCTGAATAAAATGGCGACCCGCTATCCAAGAACGCCGGGCAACTGGCCTGCGGTATTCCGCTTTATTGCACAGTGTGCCGATGAATTACGCGCAAAAGGCGTATTTAATATGTTGTTGTCTGATGGGCGTTTTGTGATGGCCTATTGCTCGACGAATCTATATTGGATAACGCGTCGGGCACCTTTTGGGAAGGCAACGCTATTAGATGAGGATGTGGAAATTGATTTCCAATCACAAACGACGCCAAATGACGTCGTTACTGTGATTGCGACTCAACCCCTGACCAGCAATGAAAGCTGGAGCCGCATTGGGTCGGGAGAATATGCCTTATTTTGTCTGGGTGAACGCCAGCTGTGACGGAGACTGCCCATCCAGCGCTGATGGGCGATTTACCACATACTGACCATTAACGACATTCACCATCGGTGGTTGGTGGTGCTCATTGAAATAAGCATAGCCAGGCTGCAACTGTTTCCAGAACGGTAAATAATCCGAGTTGCGATGGCGCTGCATATTTTGCTCGGTCATACGGAATGGATAAATATTGATATCGACCAACGTTTGTCCATTACGAAATGCACTTTGCACATAAGTATAAATTTGCGAAATACCTTCGTTGGTCATTGCATAACAGCCAATCGAAACGCAGTCGCCGTGAATCATCAAATATTTGCCTGAATAACCGTGCGCCTGATCGTAGGCATTCGGATATCCAATATTAATTGCTTGGTAAAATCTGCTGTTCGGTTTCAAATGACGTGCATCAATCTGATAGAAGCCTTCAGGGCTTTTGAAATCCCCTTCGGTACGCTTCGGCCCTAATCCGCCTGAAAATTTACAGATATTGAAGCTTTGCACCAGTTGATATTTGTCTTGAACCTTGGCAAAAAGTTCGAGCTTTCTTTCTTCTTTGAATATCTGAATATAAACCGGAGAACCCAATAACTGCTGTTTGGCCAGTGGTGTATTTTGCGCCTGCTCACTGGCAGACGAACTACATGACGTCAGTGGCAGTACAAAAAATACGGCCAACAAGGCGATGATTTTGCCCATTTATAACCCTGCAAATAAACTATAGATAGAAGATCTTCAGATTAAGTCTGTTGACAGCTCCCAAAACAGCGTCAGTTTAATCCAGAGTGAGCAGCGGGAGTGAGTGTTTTTTGAGTCATTTCTGATGAAATCTTTGTGTAGTTAAAATTAAGCGTAATAACCATTGCTTGATAGCTATATAAAAACCGAGGTATTCATCCGATAAAAATGAATGGTTTCACGCTATGTCTAATTTGCTTGATGCAGGTCACGGCAATGCTGCTGATGTTCGCGGTGTAAAATGGTAAAATCGCGCGGTTATCGGTAACATCGCTTTTAATCCCTGTAATACCTCGGGTTAATATTCGCCGGTAGCTATGAGCAATCTCTTATCTGCATGCAACGATGTTCTTTTTTCTTAACGAAAATAGCGCATACAGGAACGCCTGCAGGGTTCACATCATTAATGTCATGACGATATATATAGTGCAACCAAATGATTAAAATTAAAAAAGGGCTTAATTTGCCTATCGAGGGTGCACCCGCCCCGGTCATTGAACAGGGCCCAGCCATCGGTCGCGTTGCCATTTTGGGTGGCGACTATGTTGGCATGCGACCTTCAATGGCTGTGCAAGAGGGTGATCAGGTTAAAAAAGGTCAGGTGCTTTTTGAAGATAAAAAGAATCCTGGCGTATTGTTTACTGCTCCAGCTGCAGGACAGGTTATCGCGATCAACCGTGGTGAAAAACGTGTTCTGGAGTCCGTCGTCATTGCCGTCGACGGTGATGAGCAGGTGATATTCCCCCACTATGATGCTTCCGAACTGGCGGATTTGACGCGAGCTCAGGTCGAAAGCAATCTTGTGGCATCGGGTCTATGGACCGCGCTGCGCACGCGTCCGTTTAGCCATGCACCAAAGCTGGGTTCTGACACTGCCGCTATTTTCGTGAGCGTGATGGATACTCAGCCATTGGCCGCTGATCCTTTGCTGATCCTGCGTGAAAACATGGCTGATTTTGAGCATGGACTGACCGTGCTAAGCCGTTTGACCGAAGGCAAGGTTTACGTATGCCAGCAGGCAGGCGCAGGGCTACAAAATAAAACGGCTCCGAATGTTACCTACAACGAATTTAGTGGCCCGCATCCGGCAGGGTTGGTAGGGACTCACATTCATTTCCTCGAACCGGTTAGTCTGACGAAAACCGTCTGGCATATTGGCTATCAGGACGTTATTGCCGTCGGTAAGCTTTTCACCACCGGTGAATTGTATACCGACCGCGTTATCGCCTTGGGCGGCCCTCAGGTAGAAAAACCATTGCTGCTGCGAACCCGATTAGGCGCGAGCACCGACGAAATGACGGTTGGGCGTCTAAAGCAGGGCGATAACCGCATTATCAGTGGTTCCGTGCTGAGTGGGACGCAGGCGATCGGCACCAAAGCTTTCCTTGGCCGTTTCCATAATCAAATCTCCGTAGTGAAAGAAGGGCGTGAGAAAGAGCTACTGGGCTGGATGATGCCTGGCGCGAATAAATTCTCGATCACTCGCACCACGCTGGGGCATTTCTTTAAACGCAAGCTGTTTGCTTTCTCCACCGATATGAACGGTGGTGAGCGTGCCATGGTGCCCATTGGCAACTATGAGCGCGTTATGCCGTTGGATATCTTGCCTACCATGTTGCTGCGCGATCTGCTGTCTGGCGACTGCGAAAGTGCTCAAGCTCTAGGATGTTTAGAGCTGGATGAGGAAGATCTCGCGCTCTGTACTTTTGTGTGTCCGGGCAAATATGAATATGGCCCAGTGCTGCGCGACGTGCTGACGACCATTGAGCAGGAAGGATAATTCATGGGCCTGAAAAGTTTTATCGAGAACATGGAGCACCACTTCGAGCCGGGTGGAAAGCTGCAAAAATACTATCCGCTCTATGAAGCGGCTGCCACGCTGATGTACACGCCGGGCAAAGTGACGCACGGTGCATCGCACGTTCGTGATGCTATCGACTTAAAGCGCATGATGATTTTGGTTTGGCTGGCGGTATTCCCAACGATGTTTTGGGGAATGTACAACGTCGGTCACGAAACTATCGGCGCGTTGAACCATCTGTATCAGGGCGAAAAGCTGGCTCAGGTGATTGCTTCTGATTGGCATTATTGGTTAGCTGAAATGTTGGGTGCCAACCTACAGGCTAATGCCGGTTGGGTTAGCATGATGACGCTGGGTGCAGTCTATTTCCTGCCGATTTATGCCGTTGTATTTTTAGTGGGCGGCTTCTGGGAAGTGCTGTTTTCCATCATCCGCAAACATGAAATCAACGAAGGTTTCTTCGTCACGTCGATTCTGTTTGCTTTGATCGTGCCGCCAACGCTACCACTGTGGCAGGCCGCGCTGGGTATTTCTTTCGGCGTAGTGATTGCCAAAGAGATTTTCGGTGGTACGGGGCGTAACTTCTTGAACCCTGCACTGGCTGGCCGTGCGTTCCTGTTCTTTGCCTATCCAGCGCAGATCTCTGGCGATTTGGTATGGAACGCCGCCGATGGTTATTCGGGGGCAACGCCGTTATCTCAGTGGAGCGCGGGTGGTCAGAGCGGCTTACTGAACACGATTACTGGTCAGCATGTGACTTGGATGGATGCCTTCATTGGTAACATTCCAGGTTCTATTGGTGAAGTTTCCACGCTGATGATTCTGATCGGTGGCCTGATTATTATGTTTGGCCGCGTTGCGTCATGGCGCATTGTGGCGGGTGTCATGCTTGGCATGATAGCGATGTCTGCGCTGTTTAACTTTATCGGTTCTGATACTAACCCAATGTTTGCGATGCCGTGGTACTGGCATTTGGTCTTGGGTGGTTTCGCCTTCGGTATGATCTTTATGGCAACCGATCCGGTGTCGGCTTCCTTTACCAATAAGGGTAAATGGTGGTACGGCGGGTTGATTGGTGTGATGTGCGTTCTGGTTCGCGTGGTTAACCCTGCTTATCCAGAAGGCATGATGTTGGCGATCCTGTTCGCAAACCTGTTTGCTCCATTGTTCGATTACATGGTGGTGCGCGCCAACATCAAAAGGAGAAAAGCACGTGGCTAAGGATTCTGTGAATAAAACGAGCGCGGGCAAAAACGATAGCATCGGTAGAACGCTGCTGGTGGTCGTGATTTTGTGTCTGGTGTGTTCAGTGATTGTTGCTGGCTCAGCGGTTGGCTTGAAGCCGATGCAGGAAGAGCAAAAGCAACTGGATAAACAACGCAACATTCTGGCGGTTGCTGGGTTGATGCATGGCGATAAGCTTGATGCCGAGCAGGTTAAAACGCTGTTTGGCGAGCGTATCGAGCCACGCTTGCTTGACTTGAAAAGCGGCGAGTTTACGGCTGGCGAGCCGAATTCGTTCGATATGAGCAAAGCGCTGAAGGATCCTAATGCGAGTACGGCATTGACACCAGAGCAGGATTTGGCGGGCATCAAACACCGTAGCAATATTGTCGAAGTGTATTTGGTAAAAGATGCACAGGGCAAAATTGGTCAGGTTGTGCTGCCGATATATGGAACCGGTCTATGGTCGGTGATGTACGCTTTTGTTGCTATCGACACCGATGGCAATACGGTGAAAGGTTTGACCTTCTATGAGCACGGTGAAACTCCGGGGCTCGGGGGCGAAATCGAAAATCCGTCTTGGCGTGAGAAATGGATTGGCAAGCAACTGTTTGACGACGGTGGCAAACCGGCTATACGTATCGTGAAAGGTGGTGCAAATCCACTGGATCCACACGGCGTTGACGGGCTGTCTGGAGCGACGCTGACCGCGAACGGTGTACAGCATACCTTTGATTTCTGGATGGGTGACAATGGTTATGGGCCATTCCTGAAACGCGTTCGTGAAGGAGCATTGAATCATGGCTGATACTAAAGAGATTAAAAAAGTTTTGTTGGGGCCGTTGCTCGATAACAACCCGATTGCTTTGCAGATTCTGGGCGTATGTTCCGCGTTGGCGGTGACGACCAAGCTTGAAACGGCATTCGTGATGACCCTTGCGGTAACGCTGGTCACCGCGTTCTCTAGCTTCTTTATTTCATTAATCCGTCATCAAATCCCAAACAGCGTGCGCATTATTGTGCAGATGGCGATTATCGCCTCGCTCGTTATTGTTGTTGACCAGATTTTGCGCGCTTATGCCTATGAAATCTCGAAGCAACTTTCGGTGTTTGTTGGTCTGATCATTACTAACTGTATCGTGATGGGGCGTGCTGAAGCCTATGCCATGAAGTCGCCGCCGATTGAAAGTTTTATGGACGGTATCGGCAACGGTTTGGGCTATGGCGTCATTCTGATTCTGGTCGGCTTCCTGCGTGAACTGATTGGTTCAGGCAAGCTGTTTGGTATCACCGTGCTGGAAAGTGTGCAGAATGGTGGTTGGTATCAACCAAATGGTCTGTTCCTGCTGGCTCCGAGTGCGTTCTTTATTATCGGTATGCTGATTTGGGCGCTGCGTACGTTGAAGCCTGAACAGATTGAGAAGGAGTAAGGCAGATGGAACATTATATCAGCCTATTTGTTCGCTCGGTTTTCATTGAAAACATGGCATTAGCCTTCTTTTTGGGTATGTGTACATTTTTGGCCGTCTCCAAGAAAGTCACAACGGCTTTTGGTTTGGGTGTAGCCGTGACCGTTGTTTTGGGGATTTCTGTTCCCGCCAACAATCTGGTCTATAACTATGTGCTGCGCGATAGCGCGCTGGTTGAGGGCGTTGATTTAAGCTTCCTGAGCTTCATCACCTTCATTGGCGTCATCGCGGCCTTGGTGCAGATTCTGGAAATGATCCTCGATCGTTTCTTCCCATCCCTGTATAACGCGCTGGGCATTTTCCTACCGTTAATCACCGTAAACTGCGCCATTTTTGGTGGTGTGTCATTCATGGTTCAACGTGATTACAACTTCGCTGAGTCCGTGGTATATGGCTTTGGTTCAGGGATCGGTTGGCTGCTAGCCATTGTGGCTATGGCGGGTTTACGCGAAAAAATGAAATATGCCAATGTGCCCGCAGGGTTACGTGGGCTAGGCATCACGTTTGTGACCACCGGCCTGATGGCGTTGGGCTTTATGTCCTTCTCCGGCGTACATCTCTGACAGGACAGGAAGGAACCTATGCAAGAAATTATTCTGGGTGTGGCGATGTTCACCCTGATCGTGGTGGCACTGACCGTCCTGATCTTGTTCGCCAAATCTAAGCTGGTGAATACCGGCGATATTCATGTCGAAGTGAACCACGATCCGGAAAAGAGCTTTGATGCTCCTGCCGGTGACAAATTGTTAAACATGCTGTCTAGTCAGGGCATTTTCGTTTCTTCTGCCTGTGGCGGTGGTGGTTCATGTGGCCAGTGTCGTGTACACGTCAAAGAAGGCGGCGGCGATATTCTTCCCACAGAGCTGGCGCACATTTCCAAGCGCGAAGCAAAAGAGGGCTGTCGTTTAGCCTGTCAGGTTAGCGTGAAGCAGGATCTGAAAATCGAATTGCCGGAAGAGATCTTTGGCGTGAAAAAGTGGGAGTGTGAGGTTATCTCCAACGATAACGTCGCAACTTTCATTAAAGAGCTTAAGTTACGTATCCCTGAAGGTGAAGCGGTGCCATTCCGTGCGGGTGGGTATATCCAAATCGAATGTGAACCGCACCACGTGCGCTACGCTGATTTTGATGTGCCAGAGGAGTATCGTGGCGATTGGGACAAGTTCAATCTGTTCCGCTTTGAATCCAAGGTTACTGAGCCGACTATCCGAGCCTACTCTATGGCGAACTACCCGGATGAGAAAGGCCTGATCATGCTGAACGTGCGTATTGCTACGCCGCCTCCGGGCGTACCTGATGCGCCTCCGGGGATCATGTCCTCCTATATCTGGTCGTTGAAGCCGGGTGATAAAGTCACGATTTCTGGGCCATTCGGTGAGTTCTTTGCGAAAGAAACCGATGCCGAGATGATCTTTATCGGCGGTGGTGCTGGTATGGCACCAATGCGTTCGCACATCTTCGATCAGCTCAAGCGTTTGCACACCAAGCGTAAGATGAGCTTCTGGTACGGTGCACGTTCAACGCGTGAAATGTTCTACGTCGAAGACTTCGATAAGCTTGCGGCAGAGAATCCAAACTTCACGTGGAATATTGCATTGTCCGATCCTCAGCCTGAAGATAACTGGACGGGTTACACTGGCTTTATCCATAATGTATTGCTTGAAAACTATCTGCGTGCCCACCCTGCACCAGAAGATTGTGAGTTCTACATGTGTGGGCCACCGATGATGAATGCTGCTGTGATCAAGATGCTGAAAGATCTCGGGGTAGAGGACGAGAATATCATGCTCGATGACTTCGGCGGCTGATAGCCATTGTCCTTGAAGTCGTGGCGGTGTTGGCTGCGCGAGTTAACCCCAGTCACTTACTTTGGTAAGCGTCTGGGGATTCGTTCAGTTGCCGCGTTTCCCGCGTCTTGAAATCCATTGGCTATCTATATTTTGATGAGCTTTCTGTGACATAGCCAAAAATTGGTTGAACATGATGATAAATAATACTGCGCGGGCGACCGCGTTTTTTATTAAGAAAATGCGGTGGATGGCTTTCTGCGGCTTGGCTTTTTTACTGACAGGATGTGGGCCGGAGCAGGTCAACATTGAAGGTAAAACGATGGGGACGTATTACTCCATCAAATATGTCAGTGAATCGGGAATGCCGGCACCAGAAGAGATTAAAGCTGAGCTAGATAAGCGTTTGGAACAGGTTAATGACCAGATGTCGACCTATCGTTCTAACTCGGAGCTCAGCCGTTTTAATCAAAGTACGGATGTGAATAAACCATTCCCAGTTTCGGCGGCGACGGCGAAAGTGGTGTCGGAAGCCATCCGCATCAATAAGGTGACAGACGGTGCGTTAGATATCACGGTGGGACCACTGGTTAATCTGTGGGGATTCGGACCGGAAGGGCGTCCTGACCGCGTGCCTAGCGACGAGGAGATCAATCAGCGCCGTAGCTGGATTGGTATCGAGCATTTGGCTGTTCAAGGTGACGCTTTGGTGAAGGATATTCCACAGCTTTATCTGGATCTTTCATCTATTGCCAAAGGTTATGGCGTTGACGTAGCCGCTGAGTATTTGGCCTCATTGCATATCACTAATTACATGGTTGATATCGGTGGTGAAGTGCGTACCCGAGGTCTCAACGGAGATGGTGCTCCGTGGCGTATTGCTATTGAAAAGCCGCAGGCGGGTCTACAGCAAACTGCGCAGGTGATCATTCAGCCGGGGGAGATGGCGGTTGCGACTTCTGGAGATTATCGCAACTACTTTGAGAAGAACGGTCAGCGTTTTTCTCATGAAATTGACCCAAAAACAGGGCGTCCGGTAACGCATCATCTGGTGTCGATTACCGTACTGGCACCAAGCTGTATGACCGCTGATGGTCTATCTACCGGATTGGATGTGATGGGACCCGAGCGCGGTATGGCGCTGGCAAACTTGCTGGGAATCCCGGTGTTTATGATTGTTAAGACTGAAAACGGTTTTGAAGATCGCTATTCAGAGGCCTTCAAACCTTATCTGGTGCAATCCACCAAAGGTAAATGATATGGCAACGGTATTTATCGCGACCTTTGTGATGTTTTTAGTGGTGATAGCTGCGATGTCCATCGGCTATATCATTAAACGCAAAAGTATCCACGGCAGCTGCGGCGGTATTGCTAGTCTGGGTCTGGAAAAAGTATGTGACTGCCCAGAACCTTGTGATGCGCGCAAAAAACGGATGGCGCGTGAAGAGGCTCGGCGTGAGATGTTGGAGAAGCATAGGATTTTGTGATGGGCGTGTGTTTATGCTGTAAAGCGTAAGGTTTCGTACGCCTAGAACTCCGAAATCTACCTGAACATTGTGCAAGCGTCCGAGTCGGGGGGCCAATCGCTGCCCCCCG
>NZ_KV824201.1:39818-40045 GCF_001816025.1 Hafnia sp. HMSC23F03 | reverse complement strand
AGCGATACCGGTTGCTAGCGTAAATGTCAGCATGTTGATAAATAATCAGCTAGCCGATAATAGTACGGAAGACACGGCTCATGTTGTGGTGAAAGACAGTGCCGGTAATCTCATGCCTAACGTGGCGGTGGCATGGAGCCTCAGTGATAGCACCACGGCGACAATCACCCAACAAAGTACCACCACGGATGCACAGGGCGAAGCACATGTGGCGGTGAAAAACTCAG
>NZ_KV824201.1:18097-39798 GCF_001816025.1 Hafnia sp. HMSC23F03 | reverse complement strand
AACGTGGCGGTGGCATGGAGCCTCAGCGATAGCAACACGGCGGCAATCACCGAACAAAGTACTACCACGGATGCGCAGGGCGAAGCGCATGTGGCGGTGAAAAACTCAGCGGCGGGGAGTGTTACTATCACGGCGGCCGCAGGAGGAAAAAGGGGGGAAACCCAAGCTATTTTTGCTGCTGTCGTGAAGAATGTTGTGGTTACAGCTACCCGCACTAACCGAGAGGCCAACAATATTGACGACGATCGGGCTAAAGTTTTGGTAACAGATCGCGATGGCAATCCGGTGGCTAATCAGCCTGTGAAATGGATTATCTACTCGCCGACGGCCTCTATTCTAGGCTCAAGCACGACTCAAATTACAGATTCTAAGGGTGAGGCTACGGTAGGCGTTACGGATAAAGTTGCTGAGTCGGTGAAGGTGACGGCTGAGGTGCAAGGCGTTCAAGGTTCTAATACTGTCAATTTTGAACCAATGGTCTATGGGCCGGTATACGTATCGGTGCCCGAAGCCAATCCGACTATAACGGCCAGTGATGCGGCGAATGGTACTCAGGTGAACGCCTATTATTCAGGGTTATTGGCTGGCGATCAGTTGTTTGTTACATTTTACGTACAGGCAACGACCGACGATCCTAATAGTCATAATTATGTTTCATCGGTATACACCACAACGGCTGCTGATGCTGCGTCTAAATCTAATACGGTCATACTGACTGTTCCTGCCAGTGCACTGCAAGGTATTGATTCTCCACAGGGAGGAGCGCGAGCGTTCACTGCTAAAGTTCAGGTAACGAGGCCAAGTACTCAATCGGTGATAGTGGGGTCTGCTGGCGGCACAATTGACACCGTCGAATAATTGAGGGGATTGGTATAAAGGTCGATGTTAACCCATCGGCCTTTATATATTTTAAGCCAATAAATGCCTATCAAATTTTCACTAGATATCTTTAATTTGTCTGTTTTAACTAAATTCATTAAATAGAATTCAAATAATAAAATTGGTCTAAAAATGGTTAATGGCGCATTTTTTTTGATACCTGAAAACACTATTAATGCCCCGTGCTATTACAATGCATCGTATATGCTGAATGCTCTAGATTTGGATGTCGTGATTATGAGGTAAATCGTGAACTTCTTGCTATCAAAAAGAATGAGGTATTTTATTGTAACCATGGAGGAGAAAAGTATTACTCGGGCGGCTGAGATACTTTGCATCACGCGTTCTCCTTTAGGGAAGGTTATTTGTGATTTGGAGGAGAGATTGGATGGGAAGTTATTTATACGCAAATACAATACGCTGGAAGCAACACCATTGGCTGTTTCATTATATAAGAAGATAAAGCCAATTCATGATACGCTTGCGGCAATAGAAGACGATCTTAGTCATAAATCAAAAAACATCAAGGTAAACCTTATTTTTGATGTGAGCATGCCATATAATATTTATAAATATTATATTTCAATTCTCGAATCAGAAGGAATGCAGTTTACTCATCATCGGATCTTTGTAACGCCAGAGATTATGGCGCATTTGAAACAAGCGTCGAGTACTATTATATTCTCTTTTAGGGGATTAAGTGATATAGAAGGTAACCATAAAGTTGTCCTTTCTACTGACTATCTTAGCATTTTAGTTCCAGAGAAAGTGAGTCATGAACATTTATGCGATCCAGACTACATGCACTTAGTCCCTGTATTGATTAAATCTTCTCCTTATATTGAGCAAATTAAAAACTGTCTTTCATTTTCATTAAAAAATCATCTTCCCTTTTTGCACTTTCAAGAAGTCGATTCTGACCTCTTTGCGATGCTTTATACCGTAGCGCATGGGAATGCTATTGTCGTGTTACCGGAGAGTATGGCTGATATATATCAGATTAAGGGAGTGAAAAAGATTACGTTCAGAGATCTTATTATTAATAAGACTGTTTATCATAATCTACAGACAAAAGAACTACCTATATTTAATAAGATTATTGAAATTATTGAAGATCTTGCTTAAAAACAACCTAATTCGGATATTTCCTTAAGGGAGAAAAGAAAGTCTGGATTATGTTTAGCATGTAGCATTATGCACTCTAGCAGAACAATGGATTGATCTGTTAGCCGAGGGACTCCGGCCTCGATAGAAATAAATCTAGCTTCAAACCGTGACTCAATATCATAAATAAAGCTTAGATTTACGTTAGCCAAACTTGCCCCGCCTTCCTCAATGGTTAGACATGTCATTAAAGTATCTATCAGTCGTGCGACTTCAGTTAGCGAAAGTTCAGATACGTTATTATCCATTTATACCTCTTAATTTTATATGCTCACATCAAGTTACTCTCGATACTCTTATCGAGAATTCTGATCAAGGAATGTTGTTCAATTATCATTCCCACAGAGAATGCATGATTTTAATGATTGCCCAGAGTTAATTAAATAGGCTATCAGTCGAGGTTTTATCTTATAGATGTTAATTAGCAGACAATGTTACTGATTTTTTTCAAGCAGTGCGGGGCATTTTTTGCGCATAAAAATTCGTTTTATGCCCTCCATTAATCACTTTATAGTATTGATTATTATTAAGTTCCTACCATAATCAACTGTAAGTATTAAACATAATAATATTGATATCAAAAATAAACTTAGCTAACTCAAAAACTACCCACACTACAACAATAAATTAGGTCATATTGTGTTGTCGGATTTATTCGGCTATGTCCGTGGAGGAGGAAAGTTAAGAATAATGTAATGCTTAACATGACTAATCTATTTTTTATTGAATTTTATCAAAAGATAACAATCAACAGTTATTGTAGGAATAATAATATGAAAAATTTAAAGGTATCGCTTCTGATTATTTTAAATGTCCTGCTAGCAGGATGCAGTAGTTCTGAACAAAATCATCAGACAAAGACTCATGATGGAAAGGATGTTGCACACATTGTGGTTGGTAATGATAATAAATCTCTGACTATCAATGGGGATGCTTATGTTGTTGGGAATAATAAGGAGAAGACACAGCAATAAATTTATGCTTGAATAAAATCACCATGCCGCATTCGATTGAATGCGGCATTTTTACTTATAAAAAACCCACTAGATAGACTAGTGGGTGAGAGAACTTAAAATAAACAGATTAGTTATTTGTTCAAGATAGCTTGATCTGAGTCTCGGTAAGTAAATGTTGCTTTTTGCCCTGATGATTGCGGAAGCGTTAATTCAATCACTGGAACCCAGAGTTTTTTAGATGTACTTGCACTAAAATCTCTCTGGTCATTTTGTGCAGAGCTTAAACCATAGCTGCTTCCTTTAAGATAGAAAAAGGCCTCAATAGGAAGCGTATTTTGCATACCTTGGGCCCAAGTTGCCAAACGCAGTTCATTTTGTTCATTGAAAGACTGTTGATATATTTTTGCCATGCTGAGTATAGACTGATAAAAACTATCAGCCGTATCATATTGGCTATCATCTGCGGTAGTAAAGCCACATTGATAGCTGTGGTTTCCGTTGCCTTGTTGGTAATGAGAATACCATTGTTCGGCGGTGGTTATTCCCTGAGCCTGACAAGCACCGCTTTGTGATGGATAAGTATTAGAGGCGCCACAGCCTTTGTTGGTACGGTTCTCCGTTCCTGCATCTATTGGGTATGAACACATGACATCAATGTCGGTATATTTTCCGTCAGGGGCAGAAAAATAGGGATAAAATATAAAACCATTAACATAGCCATAGGCTAACTTGTTATATTGTGAGTCGGCACGAAGATAGGAAAATGACACACCGCCACTACTTTGTGAGCTCGGACTTGGGTCCCAGGCGTGATACGAGCTGGAGTATTGGGTTCCGCGAAGCATAACGCCAGTACATAAGAAGGCCGGTAATTTATTGCTATCACATCCTTTTGCGGTATCTTTAAAGCTTGCGTTCAACAACGAGGCGACGCTAGATCCTGAAGGTTGTGAACTGGTGAGCATTTGTGGATGGGATTTCTGATATTTTAATTTTTCGCTATGCCAATTTTGCGCATAGGAAAAATGTACAAATAAATTCAGGAAAACGAAAAATAGAATAGAACGATTGATTTTCATATTATTGCCTTGATAAGTTTATTAGATAATATCTGCAATGATATTGGTGCTTATTTCTTGCCAATATCTAAACCTATATTACAAATTAAATATTCATCATGCTGGGCAATAAATATTTTTGGCTAGGCAGAAATTGCCTGCGTTAAATAATAAAAAAGCCAAAGAGAATTTTCTTTGGCTTTTTTGGTAACTATTTAAAATAGTGGAGGAGATATTATTTTTTTAAATAAGAGATATTTCCATCCAGCATAGCCGGAAGCGTGGATACACCAGATGCATTTTCTCCCCATGCCACTACGCTATCGTCTGCTTTTAAAGCAATGAAGGCGTGGGTGTTACCATATACGGCTAATACATCTTCCAATGTTCCAGTGGCATTGCATGTAGATCCTCCATAGAGGGAATTACCCCAGACAACTAAGCTCCCATCTTCTTTTAATGCGGCAAAACTGGTGGCGTTAGCTGCAATTGAGACTACGTTGATTAAGGCCGAAGACACGCTTTTGCTATTTCCGCCATATTCGCTGCTTCCCCATGTTAAAACGCTGCCATCGGCGCATAGTGCAGCAAAAGCCCCATAGGTTGCTTTAACATCGACAATATCCGTCCTGCTGGCATACTGGCTTGGCATGTTGCCGCCAAACTCGTTATAACCCCAGCACGCCATACCCCCGGTGCTCAGTAATGCGGTGAACGCTGATTCGGTAGCGACCAAACGTGATGCATTCTGTACCCATGAAACACTGGATGCATTGGAACCATAATCGCTATCGCCCCATGCGGCAATTTTTCCGCATCCATAGATAACACTGAAGGCGCGGCGAGAAGAGCAGCACGATGTAATATTACTTAAGCAACTAATATTGCTTGGTACGCTGCCGCCCGCGGTTTTATCTCCCCACGCATATACCTTTCCAGCGGCGCTTACGGTGGCAAATGCGTTATCGCCGGCATGCAATGAAACTAGATCAGACATGCAAGCAATGTTACTCGGTACATTGAGGTTGAAGGGGGAATCACCATTAAGACCCCATCCCCAGACTTGAATATATGGGGAATGGCTACCACGACAAGCGAAGGTGCCTTCGGCAGCAGCAAGCTCAAGCCAATCACTACGTGACAGAATGTTGCTTGGTACTGCACCTCCTTCTTGGCTATCGCCCCATGCATATACCGAACCCGAGCTGTGCAAAAAGGCGAAGGCTTTAAAAGTAGCATAAAGCGCATAGGCGCTTTGGTTATAGCAAGCAGGCGGCGTTGAACCGCCATATTGCGGATTTCCCCAGCCAAGAACGCTGTTGTCATTGAGTAAAGCAACGAACGAACCAGAGGTGGTTTCGTCGTCAGACCAACTCCCATTCCCCGTGATATTGGAGGGATTGAGCGTGATCAAATCGGTATTACGGCTGGCATTACATACGACAAGGGGACATGAGGGTTTGGTATCAATAAAGCTGTATGTGGCCGTAGCTGGACTTTCTCCTTCATAGTACCAATAGGCTCTCATCGGTGTTCCCGTCAGAGCATCAAATGCGCATAATCGTCCCACCTGTGACTGCCCTGATGCGTGCATACTCGTGCGTGCACCCATAACTTTGATTGAAGGCTGCGTTTTTTGGCTTATAACCACATCACCATCTTCTGAGTAACCGATCCCACCAGCACGGTAAGCTACCTGATAATTTCCGACGGCGTAGCCATCGCCAATGGCGAGGATAAACTGCGTCGGGATGACGATGACAATTTGATTTGCGCGGATGTTAGCTTCGTTAACCTCAACCGTCAGGCTAAACACGGCACCAGGCACCGGCGTGAGGCTGCCGTTGTGGTAGCCTGTCCATTGTAACGTCACCGTATCGCCAATTTGCATCGGCGAATAGGTCACTGCCATCGGCGTTCCGCCATTGCTGGTTGCCGCGTTGGTATCAATTACGCCCTGTACTGCTTCTGGGAAGGTTGGGGCGGGTAAACAAGTACAGTGCTCGGTATCTACATTGACCTGTGCAGTTAGCGATGTCCCCGTGCTGGCGCTTTGTGTGAAGTCCACGCTGTAGTAGGCCTGCCCATAGCCGACGTTAATTGCATACAATGCAGCTTCGGGAAGGGTAACACTAAAACCGGCAACGAGGTCGGCGGCGGCGACAGGGTGTTGCTGCTTATCATAGGCTGCGCTTATCAATACTCCGCTAGAAGTATAACCCTGCCAGTATGTTGTCACGATGTCACCGACGCGCATGTTGCTATAAATTGGCACAGAAAGCGGTGTACCGTTTAATGCTTCATTGGCATCAATCCAGCCATCAGTGCCGTCAGGGAAGACTGGCGCAGGTAGGCATTCGCAAACGGTATCAATGATAACCGGCATCGAGTTTACGGAACGCTCAGGAATGCGTGATCCACTGTGCACCGTATACCATGCCTGCGCGGTGCCTTCACCAATACTGGTGATATATGGAGTGGTTATAGTAACGGTAAATCCATTAATGAGATCGGCTGCTTTTACCGTATAGGCGACTGTAGTTGCACTGTCAGGGATCGCTTGGTTTTGCTCGTCAAAACCATTCCAGTACACTAACACGTTGTCATCCACGGCTATATTAGCGTATGCCGGTATTGCCACGGGAGTGCCGCCGCCGCTTACCGCCGCGCTGTCATTAATAACGTTGTCGATAGCTTCCGGAAATGTTGGCGGTGGCAGAGTTCCTTGATGGGAACGATCGATAAAGACGGTAGATATTGGTGAGGCAGCTGGGTTACCAATATAATCAATGACGGTGTACCACGCCTGATAACTGCCGTCTATGAGAAGATCCTGCGGTACGGTACCGGACCATGGGAAATATTGGCTCACCGGCTCGCTTTCTAAATACAAATAAAAGCTTTTCTCGACATCAAAATTAAATGTAATGTAGTCACCGACGGCAGCATCAGAATATGCTGGAACTTCAAATAATACGCCGCCTGCGCTATCCAGTTCATCTTGGTCAATGACTCCATCATCTGCCATTTGTGGGAATTTTGTTGCAAATAGATCGCTAGAGGAAATCATATAGCTGTCTTCTCCATAAAATAATATCTCCTTGCAAGATTAAAAAACTGGCGTCGGTAATAATTAACGACGCCAGTTTTATTAATTACCTAGCAATGAATGTTTAGGTGATAGTTTATCTTTTTAAGATAAAATTAATGGCCGTAAGGAGGAACAACGTCAACAACAATTTTAGTTACCTGAGATGACAGGTGGCTATTATCGGCAAGTACGGTAACGCTATACCAGCATTCAGCATAGGCATTTTCGCCAATATTTTCGAACTCACCGGTATAAGGAACGGTGAACAGAGCATAACCTGCAGAAATGTCGCCAGTGGTAACGGTGTAATCCGGAGCAGTATAGTCCTCTTTAATTGCATTGGTTTCATCATCGAACCCTTGCAGTTTAAGTGCGATGATATCGCCTTCCGCCATACCAGTATAATTCACATGAATATCAACGCCATCCACTGCTTCATCATAGCCAACTGCGCCATCATCATCAGCATCAACAATATCTGGCGCCGCCAATGAACCTGGATTCAGATGGGCTTGAACCGAGACTGCTGTTACCTCAGAGGTTGAGGTGTTAATACCATCAAATACGGTGTAATACACGTCATAAAAGCCATCGGACAGCGCTGAAGGATTAAAGTCGTCTTTAATGTCATAAATTAAAGGACGAGTGGTATCTTCCAAAAACTGAACACGTTCTAATTCGCCCCAAAATAGACTTACACGGTCACCATAATTTGGGTTAGCCCACATACTAATTTCACATTGAACACCGAAATTAACGTCTGATGCATCAATAGTTCCATCTTCCGCCCCAGTAACATAAGGCGCAGCCATCAGTGTTGCGTTTACAGGAGTTTTTGACTTGTTCATAATAAACCTCATTTAATTAATGTTTAACTGCTTCATCGGATTAACCGTCGAAAACAAGATAACAAATAATATTTGTAGGCTGGGGGCAGAAAATGATGTTTGAGGTATCATTAGATGATAATAGGAAAATAAATATAGCCTTATAAAATCTCAATTCTTAAATATATTGCATTGGCTTATATCGTGTGGAATGAGATATGCGAGTGTTTTTGGGAGCATATCAATACAATGCTCTCAGGCTAAATCTAAGGCTAAAGCAAAAGCG
Source organism: Hafnia sp. HMSC23F03 (assembly GCF_001816025.1). NCBI lineage: Bacteria > Pseudomonadati > Pseudomonadota > Gammaproteobacteria > Enterobacterales > Hafniaceae > Hafnia > Hafnia sp. HMSC23F03. The sequence continues at coordinate 31,537 of NZ_KV824201.1, read as the reverse complement.
AAAAGCGCAGTGAAGTAATAAATCGTTCTTATTTTTCACGCGGCAGAGGGTTCTGCCGCGTTTTAACGGATGTGCTCTATAGATACAGATTAGCTAGAGCGAGTGTTTAGCACCTGTGGTTAATGCCGAAGGCGCAGGGACTTCACTCACCCATGCAGACATCAAACGGTAGGAGACCGCGAGTACCGCGGGGCCAATAAATAGGCCAATCATACCAAATGCAAGCAGTCCACCGATGACGCCGGTTAAAATTAGCAACATAGGCAAATCCGCACCCATGCGGATAAGCATAGGGCGAAGGAAATTATCTAATCCTCCAACCACAATACTCCATACCAGCAATAGACTGCCCCATGAAGTATCCCCGTGCCAAAATAGCCATGCGGTGGCAGGCAGCATGACTAGAACGGGGCCTAGCTGGGCGAGACATAACACAAACATCAATACCGTCAGCAACATTGCACCCGATACGCCACAAATAGCGAGGCCAATTCCTCCTAAGACCGACTGTACCACTGCCGTAACGACGACGCCCATAGCGACCGCCCTAATAGACTGAGCCGCTAAAATCACCGCTGCATCACCGCGATCAGAGGCGAGACGTGTGGCAAAATGACGTATTCCTAGGCTGATTGATTCACCTTTGGCGTACAGTACCGCGCTGATTACTAACATTAAAATCCCGTGAACAAAAAGCTGCCCCAAATGACTGAGCTGGGTAAGCACAGTTGCAGCCCATTGCCGGAGGTGAGGCTCGAGCTTAGTGACTAGGGTCTGTCCGTGATCGACAATAATGGCCTGCCATTGCGCATAGAGTTTTGCTCCGATAAAGGGGATTGATTTAAGCCATGTGAGATCGGGGAATCCATGGCCTTTAAGTGAGGCTATTTTGTCCATGACCATGGCACTACTGTCTAAAACAGCGGTCCCCATTAACACCAAGGGTAGGAAAAACAAAATAACCAAAAGCAGCGTTAAAACGAGCACTGCGAGGCGGCGACTCCCGCGTAACCAGCGCTGAAATAGGATTAGCAGAGGCCATGTGGCAATGACGACTAATCCGGCCCATATTAGACTTAGGATAAATGGTCTGGCGACCCATAAACAGGTCATGAGCATCAATAATATAAATAAACATCCAAACAAAATTCTGGGTAGGTCGTATTTTGGAAGCGTTTCCATTTTGAAAAAATCCATATGAAATTAATACATTATAATCAAGGTGAACTGAACTAACGTTAAGCCAATGCGGCGATGTCTCCACATTTAGGGCTCAGAGTATAGGTGAAATTAGATATCATTATTTTGGTAAAATGACACAAGAGGTTTCATGATTATTTTTGTGAATTATGTTTTGTAATTCATTTTATATATGAATGAATCTTGTGCTGGGAATAGCCTTAATAAGGCGAGCATCATTATCCATGATAATTAAAAGTATATTTCAAACCGTGTAGTGACTATGTTCACTATTTCGTCTGGTTGTTGGGATTGATTGTTAATCGAGAAGGGCAACAATGCATTGTGTCGGTAATTTTTCACAAATATCAGGTGAAGAAGGAGTCTGCTATCCTGATGACAGGAGAGATTATGTGTGAACTGTTTTCCGGCCCTCTAGGCGGCAAGGTGATTTGGTATCCCAACCAAGTTTGAACATGTAAAAATGTGATGTCAGTACGATTGCCGCGATAACATTACTGGCCTAATCGCTTTAAGCTGCTTATCTGATTTCTTTGTCTTCGTCATTCAAAATGAACATTTTTATATCAAGAAAAATGCGCAATTTTATCGTATTGGCGCAAACGAACAGCATTGCCAAAGCGGCAGAAAAGCTACACATGACGGCATCGCCCTTTGGGAAAAGCATTGCATCGCTAGAAGAACTTGTAGGGTATGCATTGTTTACCCGCAAAGAAAATAGCATCAGCCTCAACAAGGCGGGTCAAGAGCTGTATCAAGAACTTTTCCCCATTTATCAACGGTTATCAGCCATTGATAACGAGATTGCAGCAATGTCACATCGGCAAAAGAATATAGTCATAGGTATTGATATTACCTATCCCACTATTATTTTTGATCAGCTATTTAGTCTAAGTGACAAGTATGATGGCATTACGGCGCAGCCTTTTGAATTTAGCGAAAATAGTGTGATTGATGATTTACTCGATCGTCGGGTCGATTTTATTATTTCTCCCCAGCGAGCTTCGCAGCGAGTGACCCATCTTGGTAGTTTACAAACGACGGAGCTGCCGCCGTTACGGTTGGGCTTTCTGGTTTCTCGTCGTTTTGAAAATGTTCAACCTCTTGAACTATTAAATACGCTGCCATGGCTGCAGATGCGATTTCAAAATCGCGCTAATTTTGAATCTTTGCTCGACGCACACTTTCGCACGATAGGTATCAACCCAACGATTATTTATCGTCCTTATAGCTTCATGGCAAAGATCAGCGCAGTGGAACAGGGCCAATTTCTTACCGTGGTACCTCAGTTTGCCTATCGTCTGGTGAATCCGGCCAAGCTGAAATATTTCGATGCGCCGAATCAGCCCATGTATATGTCTGAGTATCTTTATTCGCTAAAGAATAACCACCAAATAGAAAAAACGATCGGCTATATTCACGCCGATCGTGAGGGGCTTAATTAAGCGTCAAACCGCTAACATTGACCCGGATTTGAATAAGTTTTGATGCAGTTGAAACGCATCTGCCAGATTGTGATGCAGATGTCCTCCTTTCGAGAGTTCTAGATAGCGATGCAAATAATCACGATACATGGGGTGTGCACAGTGGTTGATAATGGTGGTTGCGCGTTGTAATGGCGATAACCCGCGCAAATCAGCCACGCCTTGCTCTGTGACGATCACTTTTACGCTATGTTCGCTATGATCGACGTGGGTGCACATTGGCACAATGGTGGAGATTTTGCCTCCTTTGGCAATTGACGGTGCCATAAAAATTGAAAGATATGCGTTGCGTTCGAAATCTGCGCTGCCGCCAATGCCGTTAACCAACTCGGTGCCTGCAATATGAGTCGAGTTGGCATGACCATAAATATCAAATTCCAGACCTACGTTGAGAGCGATGACGCCTAGCCGACGGATAATTTCAGGATGATTAGAGATCTCCTGTGGTCGTAATACGATCCGATTAGCGAAGAAATCCATGTTGTCATAGATTTTTTCCAGCGAATCGGGAGAAACCGTTAAGCTAGAGGCACTGGCACCAGTAATTTTTCCTTCTTCCAATAATCCAACGACTGATTCTTGTAGTACTTCTGAGTACATCATAAATGGCGGAATAACCGGATTTTTTCCTAATCTTTTCATCACTGCGTTATTGATATTTCCTACGCCGCTTTGCAGCGGTAGGAATTCGGCAGGAATGCGTCCGAGCTTTAATTCGTTAAGGAGAAAATTGACCACGTTATCAGCGATTTTTTCGCACAGTGGATTTTCAACGTTGAGGCTATTCACCTCATCGGGCAAATGCGTTTCGACAATGCCAATAATTTTTTTAGGGTCAACCTGCACGTACGGAACCCCGACCTTATCGAGCGAATGAAAAATGGGCAGTATATTGCGACGTGGAGGCGCTCCGAGAGTAACGATATCAGCCAGTTCACCTACACGTGTATTGTGATAACTATTTAATTCAATGATTATTTTCTTAGCTTTCTGTATAAAAATGGGGGCATTACCTATGCTACTCGTCAGGTAAATTTTCCCATTCTCGCTCACGGCAGAGGCCTCGATAACCGCCACATCAATATCGCCAAAGAAACCGTAGTTCACCATCTGAGCGACCTCACTCAGATGCAAATCGACAAAGCTGATCTCTCCTTGGTTAATCTTTTCACGCAGTAGCGGGGCAGTTTGATAGGGCGCACGCCATGATACCGCGGCGGCTTCTGCCAAAATATCATCAGCCTGGGCGCTGATTGATGCCCCGGTAAAGAGGCGGATCTGAAATGCTTTATGCTGCTGGTGGAATTCTTGTGCACGTTTGGCAATAGCGCTGGGTAAGGCTTTTGGCGATCCTGCAGGGGTAAAACCACTAAATGCCACCATGTTTCCATTATCAATATGAGCCGCCGCTTCGTCGGCGCTCATTGTGCAGTATGACGGCTTCATAACGAGATCCTTGTTTATACAGGTTTAGCGGCCAAGAAAATTGGGTTTACGTTTTTCCATAAAAGCCTTCATTCCTTCGTGATAGTCATCACTGTCGTATACCGCCCGTCGTAAACCTTGTATACGTTCAAATTCATCAGAATTCATGGTGTGTGCTTCGCCTAAAACGCGTAGTTCTTCTTTAATCACGGCAATCGCCAGCGGTGCTTTTTCAGCAATGACGTGAGCCAGTTTTAGGGTGAAATCTTCCAGCTCGCTGGTTTCTACCACATGGTTAAGAATGCCAACCGCTAACGCACGCTTGGCGCTGATGGGGGCGGCAGTAAAAATTAACTCTTTGACGATATGGAATCCGGCATCGCGGATCAGGTTGTGGATCCCCACTAGATTGTAGGGAACGCCTAGATTGACGGGTGTCATGGAGAAGGTTGAGGTGTCGCAGGCGACGATAATATCTGAACTCATGATCATTTCGAATGCACCGCCCCACACGCTGCCTTCTACCATAGAAATAATAGGTTTGGGATACTTTTGGATTACCCGAGTAATTTGGCGAAGTGGGTCATCGTATGAAAGTGGATCGCGGCGGCCAGTTGGTAACTCACGAATATCATGTCCGGCAGAAAATACCTTTGAACCTTCAGGGGCTCGCAGAATAATGCAGCGGATATCGGTATGGTTTAGGTCATGCAGCGCCTGCATTAAATCGTCAATGAAGACTTTGCTTAGCGCGTTAAGTTTACGCGTGTGATTGAACTCGATAATGCCAACTCGATTGGCAATCAACACTTTGACATACTGATAAGACATGGTCGTTGTCCTTTAATTGAAAATCTTGTGGGTAATAAAGTCGGTAATGTCATTAACGCACGCCCTCGGCGAAAGTTGTTTACTCAGTAACATATGTTCAAGGTGCTGATAATGCAGTTGGACGTCTGGACGAGCGAACAGGGTCGTCAGAGCGTTCTCTTCGATTTGCCGGCGGACCCAGCCTAAAGATTGTTGCTGGCGCAATGTGGTGAGCTGCCCACTGGCTGACATAACTTGCCAAAAGGCCAATACCGCTTGCCAAACTTCATTGATGCCGCGTTTTTTCAGTGCGCTGCAGGTTAAAACCTGAGGCTGCCATACAGGATATTTGCGTCGGATGATTTGCAATGCGCTGTGATACATGTGGCGAGCGATTTCAACATTGCCGTGATTCTCACCGTCGTCTTTGTTGATAATGACAAGATCGGCCATTTCCATAATGCCTTTCTTGATGCCTTGCAAATCATCACCCGCGCCCGCAATCTGTAACGAGATAAAGCAGTCCACCATTTCGGCAACTTCGGTCTCTGATTGCCCAACACCAACGGTCTCTACGATCACCACGTCATAATTTGCCGCCTCACAGAGTAAAATCAGCTCGCGTGTGCGCGGGCTAATACCGCCCAGATGACAGCTGGAAGGCACAGGGCGAATGAATGCTTGATCCGAGCGAGATAAATTCAGCATGCGATTCTTATCTCCTAGAATACTTCCTCCACTTATCGGGCTACTCGGATCAACGGCAATCACTGCGACACGATGGCCGTGCGCTATCAACGTTCCCCCAAAGGCTTCCAAAAACGTACTTTTTCCAGCGCCTGGTGTGCCAGTGATGCCTAGTCGCTTAGCGTTTCCAGTATGTGGCATCAGTCTGTCGAGCAGTTGCGCACTGAGAGCCCTATGCGCTGGTAGCTTACTTTCTACTAGCGTCATGGCCTGAGCGAGTGCGGCACGATCGCCTTGGCGTATTCGTTGCTGGCAATCTTCAAGATTTCGGGAGTTAATCATGATGCGCACTGATCAACTGGAGAACATCGCGTACGCTGACCAGCATCGGAGTGCCTGGCCCATAAATCGCAGAGACGCCGTTTTCGCGCAGGAAGGTATAATCCTGTGGAGGAATAACGCCGCCTGCAACCACACAGATATCTTGGCGCCCATATTGATGTAGGGCTGCAATCAGTTCAGGAATTAAGGTTTTATGGCCAGCTGCGAGCGACGATGCGCCAATAACGTGGACATCGTTTTCAACAGCCAAGCGTGCGATTTCCTGCGGCGTTGAGAACATTGGGCTGAGATCGACATCAAAACCTAAATCGGAGTAGGCACTAGCAATCACTTTAGCGCCTCGGTCATGGCCGTCTTGCCCCATTTTAGCGATGAGAATACGTGGCCGACGGCCAGTTTCTGTCAGAAAATTTTGGGTTTGTGCCAATATTTGGTCGAATGCCTGCGCGTCATTTTCGGATTGATGATAACTACGGGCAATTACGCCAGTAACGCATTCACTGGGCACCAAATAACGATCGAATACGGCTTCTATCGTATCTGAAATTTCACCTAAGGTGGCTCGTAGGCGAGCCGCTTCAATGGCAACTTCTAGCAGATTTTCGTTGTGCTGCGCCGCATGGCGTAGACGAGTGAGTGCTTGTTGTACTGCGTTATTGTCTCGCGTCGCGCGAATATGCTGTAGTTGGGCAATTTGTTCATTACGCACTTTGACGTTATCGATCTCTAAGACCTGTGTTTCAGCCTCCTTATCCAATTTGTATTTATTCACACCGACAATAACGCGTTTGCCTTGGTCGATAAGTGACTGTTCATTGGCGGATGCTTCCTCAATCATGCGCTTTGGCAATCCGACTTCAATGGCTTTTGCCATACCACCAACGTCGTCGATTTTTTGGATGATAGCCCTTGCCTGTTTCACGATTTGGTCAGTAAGTGACTCCACAAAATAAGATCCCGCCAGCGGATCGATCGTACGGCAAATCTCTGATTCTTCTTGAATAATAATTTGAGTGTTGCGAGCGATGCGCGCTGAGAAATCAGTGGGGAGACCGAGTGCTTCATCAAAGGCGTTGGTATGCAGTGATTGGGTGCCACCAAGTGTGGCGCCCAACGCTTCAATCGTGGTACGGACGATATTGTTGTAGGGATCTTGCTCGGTGAGACTCCATCCAGATGTCTGGCAGTGAGTACGCAGCGCGAGAGATTTAGGATTGGTAGCCCCGAATTGGCTCACCGCTTCGCTCCATAGATAACGTGCGGCACGCAACATGGCGATGTTCATAAACAGATCCATGCCGATACCGAAGAAAAAAGAGAGGCGGGGAGCAAAATCATCTATGTTTAAACCGGCCTTTAAGGCGGCTTTGATGTATTCAATGCCATCGGCGATGGTAAAAGCCACTTGCTGTACACAGTTAGCACCAGCTTCACTCATGTGATAGCCGCTAATGCTAATAGTGTTAAAGCGCGGCATATTTTGTGAACTCCACGCAATAATATCGGAAATGATACGCATAGAGGGGGCAGGGGGATAAATATAGGTATTACGGCACAGATATTCTTTTAGTATGTCGTTTTGAATGGTACCCGTGAGAAGTTCAGGGCCGATGCCTTGTTCTTCTGCTGCCACAATATAAAAGGCCATAATCGGTAGCACCGCGCCATTCATTGTCATAGACACCGACATCTTATCCAGCGGTATCTGGTCAAACAGCACCTTCATATCTTCAACGCTATCAATTGCAACACCGGCTTTCCCTACGTCACCTGCCACGCGTGGGTTATCTGAGTCATAACCTCGGTGTGTGGCAAGGTCAAAGGCCACGGAAAGCCCTTTTTGTCCTGCGGCCAGATTGCGACGATAAAATGCGTTTGATTCTTTCGCAGTGGAGAAACCAGCGTATTGGCGGATGGTCCAAGGCTGCCCAGCATACATAGTGGCACGGGGACCACGAACATAAGGGGCCATGCCTGGCAATGAGTCAGTGACTTCTAAGCCTTCAAGATCGTGCGCGGTATAGAGCGACTTAACCGCGATCCCCTCTGACGTTTCACGAACTAAGTCTTGAACTTTTTTTCCTTGCCTGCCTAGCTCTTTATTTGCAAGTTCTTCCCACGCATGGATATTGACCATTCTATTGCTCCTAGTTTTGGGCAAAATACGCGCCATACATCGCGCCATTTATGTACGGTTTGGCGGCTGGTAACTTGGATCATTTCAGATACAAAAATGTTGTTGAGGGCAAAGAACGCTCCTCAAGTAGGGTTAATGCCATGTTTAAAGTAAGCGCGTTTTCAGGGGCGTTGTCGCGGGCAAAAAAGAACAGACTGGGCAATCATTATTCGACGCCTGTCATTGGCTAAAAATGTGGAGAGCTTCATGTTTTTTATATTTGCTTGCCGACGCTAATCTGAAAAGCGCGATGGAGTGCAGTGCACCATCGCAATTATTGAATTGAAATGCTCAACATCGAACTGCTCATGGCGCGGGGGAGGGAATAGGAGTCAAGAAGTACAAAAGCAAAAGCCCGCTTAAGTTTCCTTAAGCGGGCTTTTCTAATTTGGCTCCCCTGACTGGACTTGAACCAGTGACATACGGATTAACAGTCCGCCGTTCTACCGACTGAACTACAGAGGAATCGTGTGAACGAGGCGCATAATAGCGAGCTTGATGTGCCTTGTAAAGTCTAAAAACCAACATCTGAATCGTTTGCTTATCAAATCAGCAAGTTGCTGTTTTTATTATCAATCTTAAACCACTTCCAATGGAGGAGGTGTCCGGTCATTTAAGTTGATATTCTTCCATACGCTATTGCCGCTAGATATACCGTAAAATTGCATTTCAGGCAGATTTAATATTTGAGCTATAGTATAAAGATCATCACGAAATTTTATGCTAACCAAATCATCTTCACCAAACCATTCGTTTGATCATTTATATAAATAGGCACTAAAACTTGCGTTCCCGTGTCCTTTATTGTTTGGGCGCTCATCTCTTCTGATATTGTCTTGATAATCAAGGCTTTCAAATGTTCGTTGTTTCTACGAGCCGTAATTTACCATATTTATGTTATTTCAAAATTATTTTTTAAGAGTACGGATAAATTTTCTAAACATCTTCTCATATGTTTTATGTTCAATTACTTCTCCACTTTCATAATTGATAACTTTATGAACCAAGCCAATACTTGGAGGTGCAGTCCCTATTTTTGTCATTCTCCCATATTGTAGGTTTATTAGCCCATTACATGGTGCAATTAGCCCAATATGTTTATCTCTTTCTAGAGATAAGTTCAGCGCTAGGAGTGATCTCCTCAGCTCCGATAAAAAAATCCCATACTCCGTTTTGTTTGAACTTAGGAATATCTTCTGGCAATATTTTACAACTCTTGGGTATGTATTCGTTTGCATTCTTAACAAAATAGCCAGCGATAATATATAATTGAAACTCCGACTCATCGAAAAAATTCTTTCTGATAAGAGATGAAATATCATCATCTGATGAGCAGAATTCAAATCTTAACCCTCGCCCTTTTCTAGTCCATTCATTATAATTGAGAATATTAGTCATGTAATTAGCACTTTAGAAAAAATGTGATAAAGATATTGCCATTGCCATTGCCATTGCCATTGCCATTGCCATTACCATTACCATTGCCATTATCATTATGTGTTGCTGTTATAATATTAGGAAACCAGACTCAAAAGTGAGTAGGGCATAAGGAGGTAAAGAGTTGGAACTCTTATTTTTCATTAATATTTTAATCCATGTGAATAGCTGACAATCTTCTGGTGGAGTATTTGCCGCAAATGCAATGAAATAAACAAAGTCACTTTGGATTGACAAAATATCTGTAATTACAGGATGAAATTCATCATCTGGGTGAAGTAGTATTCCCCAAGGGTAATTATCCTGACAATAAAGGCAATGATATCCACTCGATAACACCGTTTGCCATGCTTTTTCACCAATTCTTCCTGGCAGTAAAACATAACACCACGTGTTGTAGGGCAAAGTAACAACAATTTTTTGCCTTATTTGTTTCTGCGCTAGCAAGAAAATAGATCGAATTTCATCTATTTTTTTTTGAGGTGATGCTGTTTCTGAAAAAATAGGGATATACATAACAATATGAAACTCCTAGAGTCGAACTCAAGCCATTATATGGAATGTTTTTAGAATACTTTGCTTTAGTGATTTTTGAAATAAACTCATATACTAGCAATGATTCAGTATGGCATGTTAAACAATACCAGAGTCTTGGTCATTCATAGCAATCGATGGATTTTGTAGAATCAATTATCTTATTGCTATCGTTCACAAGTGTCTCCTAGTGAATTTATGAGTGCTTAGTGGACGGTTACAACCGCTGTTTTGTTCTCCCAGAGAAAGGAAAAGACGCTGTTAGTCGTCTGTGAATATAAAATTTAACCAATCCATCAAATGAACGACTATTCATCAAGCATCTACACCATAAAAGGATACCTGCGTTTGCAATTTTTATCTGCCAGTAATCTTTTTCAGTTGAAGTATAAAAAAATAGAGACAAGAAAAATAGAAAACATCCAGTAAGAAACATGTATTTGTATATTGTTAATCCTATGCGTCTACCTTTCAGTATTATTTTAAAAGCAAAGACTGATGCTAGCAAAAAAAATAACGAAGGGATATATATTTGGGCTACCATGATTGGTGTTGGAATGTTGAAACTAAAGGATATGATTGCATAAGGAAATGTGAATAATAAAATTAACATCATATTTATTGAAATATATACTGCAATGGTTAATAGTGATAAATGCATTAAATCAGATTTCAATTTATTTAAATAATCATTTCTATTTATGCATTTGTCAACCATGTTCTCTTTAAAGTAGTTTTCAGCGACACTAGCGCAGGTAATCAATGAGTTAAAGTTAGATCCAGTTAATAATGTAGTTATCTTCATTGAAGAATATCCTCTTTACGCAACAAACCTACTGAATACTTCCAGGAGAATTAACTACACCACTTATTCCATTGCTTGTATATTTATTCATAACGTTCCCAATGTGTCGTCATAAGATAATGTTTAATATTTCATTTTTTTTCACTCCACTAATATGCTTAGTTAAAATTGAGCAAAATTCATCGTATGTTTTTGCCAGAACATTTATATCCTCATATTCAGGTTCTTCTCCCCATACAATTTGCCCTTTATTTTCCCCTTTTGTCACAATGGAAATATGTATGTAGCCAGATTTTACTGACATAATGAAGCAAAAGTGATTACTCCAAAATTCACTCACTTTTGCCATGTCATTTTGGCTTATTGCAGCATTCAAACTCTCTTTTTCAAACTCATTCCATGAGAATGAGTTTTCATCTTGCTCGGCTAATAATAACTCATGTGTTATGAACCAAACTGTATCATTTTTGTTTGCAAGTAGGTCATAAGACATGATGAGATTAGTTAGGGATGCAGGAAGTCCGGTTATTCTCATTCGCTGTGGTTCTGGAAATTCTGTAATCATTTTTTTGTTTTTAGCTTCTTTGCATATCCAATCATACTGGGTCAGTATGGCTAAATTTGTACAATTCATGAAGTTCGCCTTAGTAAAAAATTTAGGTGTCATGGGTGAATTTTATTGTACTAACAATTTTTTGTTGAAAATATAATGCAATAAAATACAAATGATTCTTACAAGTATGAGTTTTATTCGGTTTGTACTGCGGATACGCAAGGTACTACTCCGTACAAATTATAGTCTATCCATACTAGTTTCTTTCACTTCTTCAGTCTCAAGTTCTAATTCAATTTCAATATTACTCTGAGAAAAAATCTTATTGATATACTCCACTAGTGATTTAAGTTTTTTTGTTGAAATATTTAGACTTATTTCGATTTTATCGATTTCAATGCTTTTGTTTTCACATAAACGAATCAATAGGTTGTTTCTCTTCAAACCTATGTATTTAATTGCACCACATATTACCCCATTAAAAAAATGACCTTCTAAATCAATTGAATTGTCAATATCCTCATCTTCCTCAATAAATTGAGATATTATAATATAATGCTCTGGTTCATTGGGGTCATCACCAACACCAATAACCGAAACATTGTTTTCAGTATAACAATTAACGAAATTAGCAAAAAAGCTAATGTTATGGTTTATATCATTCATTTTTACCTCTGAACGTTAGTAGATTATTCTGTGATATGTCGTTTTTTAGGCAATAGTATATGGTATCAGTTCTTGTATCCGTTTTGAATTATGATAGACACATCTGCGATCAACAATAATATTCAGTAAGTCAACAAGTTTAGCTTCTAACTTAAAAGAATTTTTTCTTAGCATATGACATTAAACGATTTAAGTTTTGACTACATATCTAATTATAATGACTATAGATATTTATCAAATTTCCATGAAAAGACGATCGCAACAATGATTGATAGTAAATATGGCAATCCCCCATTATATTCCGATAAAGGATATGATATATAAAAAGTTAGTGCTAAAGCCGCAATCACAATACAAGGTGAAATAAAGGTTTGATATATTTCTATAATGACAAATTTTAAAAATTTTTTCATTTCAGCAGTTCCTTTAAGAAATAGTTTGTGACATCCGTATTGTTGAGAAAATGAAAGGGGGATATTGCAGGTAAACGATATGATTCCGTCAGGAAAAAATATCCAACTTATTTATATCAAATATGATAATAATCCTAGGTGTGATTTTTTAACTTACCATAAATTTTACTGCTGGTTAAGAACCTTAGTCATAATTGTATTTTTAAAACTGTATTCTTATACGGTAATCTTATTGTTTGTACCAAAAACATATTTTTTGTGATCTTACACCGAGGCTCGGATAGCTAAGTTAATTGGATTTCAAAGTCAGCAATTCGTGATCCTGCTCCAAGCTACCGCCCTCAGCTGCATGAGCACTGCGCGTGCATGGATATGTGTAAATATTATCTAAGAGAGGTGGCTTGCCAATCCAGTGATTCGATGATTCTGAATATTTGAATCTTATTAGAGAGAGGCCGATGAATCGAGTGGTTTTGCAAGTAAAAATCTTTCTGATATGTAAGAATATGTACAAATGGTGATGTTGGCTGTTACTTTAAATTTATCAGCGCTAACGAACAGACTCCAACCAATAATTCAATGTGCAAAGAGCTCTATTGCTGCTAGATAACGCCAGTAATTTCCCGTTTTGATATACGTGTTGTTATCGTGCCATACCGGCTCTGGGCCCACGGCCGGGGGATTTCACGGTACAACCTGACTGGTACTGGATTAACAGTATCGCGTCATTTTCGCCAGCACCGGTAACTGTTATGGTGTGTTTACAGAGCGCAACTTAGGCTGACAATCGTGTGGCTGTTACCCATTCTTACAGCTATCGTGAACCGTTAGAGAATCGAACCTCAAGAGTGAGGTAGCCTTTTTCAATATTATAAACTGTCGGTAAGCTTGAAGGATTTATCGGTGGG
>NZ_KV824201.1:13638-18077 GCF_001816025.1 Hafnia sp. HMSC23F03 | reverse complement strand
GTTAACGCCATAGTGGGGGCTCCATTTTCTCAACGAACCGTGAGGCCCCCGATTAATCCCCCAGGAACTACAGATGTCAAAAAACCCGGTAGTCCTTGTCAGGATAACCGGGTAAAGATAAGCTCTTGTTTTCTAAACGTTTCAGGACTCATAGAGATGTCATGAAACTAAAATTTGGCTCCTCTGACTGGGATCGCCTTCGCCATTAACTGGCTGATTGGTAAGCTAAACCTAAAGATTGGGTTTGTCAAGACCACCAGAATGACCACCTTTAGACACGGGTTGTACAAAGCTAGTTAGAGCTCTATGAGGTACGTGATGATCGTTAATAAAGTGACCCTGTAAGGGAAGCGTAGCTAGAGTGAGCATCGAAGATGCAGCCCCAAGTGGAACTGTATGAAAATAGATCCAACAGTTTGCTCAGTGCCAAGAGCTGAAGTTGTTACAGCATTTTGTAGTAATAACTGTTGAGCAGGTCACTAATCGCAAACATTAAGTGCATATTCCGACCCAATCCGGAGCGCTGACATGGCCGCCGAAGGTGCTTGTTACGGCTTTACCAGCATGGGCGAGGGAGTGTGGTCCATCAGCGGTAAAACGGTTGCACTGGAAAGCACTGACGGTAGCATTAGCAGCCGCCTTACGCTGGCGGATACCTTCGCCTGAATACCCACGGTGGCGGCGGACAGGTCTCCCTGGCGCACACCTCACCAGGTGAAACTGGGACGATATAAGCCTGACCGCCGGGAAGAATATCTGTATTACCGGACCTGGCAGCAGGAGGCAACCTGCTGATGAAGGTCTGGGGTGATATCACCGTGACCGCCAACCCGGTTACCGACCACTTCAGGTCAACAAAAAACTCATGGCCAATTGGGATATGACTCCAATGGCAAAGTTCCACCGCATGAACATAAGTTTACTTATAATGAGCGCGGTTATGCTGATAAAAAATACTACCGTGAAGTAGATAAAGATGGTAAGTCTGTTGGTCCTTGGATAGAGGATAAAAAATAGGTGTATTATGTCAAATGATGTATACGGGTATTTATCACCGTCCTTGGGATCAGGTGAGATGATCGCATTGAGACAATATATTTCAGAGAGTTCTGTTAATATTCAATTAATTACGGCTGCTGAATTATATGGTTATCCATCTAATTTCGCTCCAACGGATGATCTTTTTATATTCGATATTGCAGATGGCCCTAATTCAATTAATGCAACATATTTGATAGATTATGATGAATATGATCCTGAAACATCAAATATAGGCTTTCCACCGGGAGCCAAAGATAGGCTTAATATTTTATTGGATACATTGGTTGATATGATTAAGATCACTAATGCTCAAAAAATGATTGTTGCATTAACTGAATGCAATCAAATTGAGACAATAAAAAGAATTAAGTGCTCTGAAATTTATGATGTGATCCATGCGGACTTTGAAGAGTATCAAGCTCCACCTGATACTCTTTATGAAATCACTGTGTAAAACAATCCCGGCCAAATGCGCCGGGATTTTTGCTTTCTAGTCGTTTTCACTGCAGATCAGGCAGTCGTAGCGGTCACGCCTGATCGTCGGAATATCGCCAGTATCGTTGAGCGCCCCCGGAAAATCCTTGATCCACTGGTTCATCTTCTTCTTATTGAAGTTGAGGATGCTTAAGTCTTCGGCGCAGCCCCACAGCTCGCGGGTGTTCTGGGTGGTGATGACGATGCAGTCGGGCATCACTCTGATCCGGATCGGAATTCCCGGCGTAAAGCCCGCCTGTGAAATCACGATAGATGTGGGCAGCCGCGTGAATATCCACCGCGGGGACGACACCACGATTGCCGGTACGCAGGTGAGCGGTAACAGCGTGGTGGCGGATATCGGCGGCGACCTGACCATCAGCAGCCTGCAGGACAGTGATTATTACGATAGCAGGCAGGACAGCATCAGCGGCGGGGCCAGTTTCTCGTTCGGCACCATGACGGGGTCGGGAGGCATCAGCTACAGCAAGGACAAGATGCACTCGGACTACGACAGTGTAATCGAGCAGAGCGGGATATTTGCCGGAGAGGGTGGTTTTGATATCACAGTGAGTAACCATACGCAGCTTGATGGCGGGGCAGATTGCGGAATAGAAGGCGCTGAAAGATCCGCAGGCAATAGAAGCGGCGAAAGCGGCACTGGCAGCGAAAGACGAACTGTCGCCATCAGCCAAAGAACTTGAGCAGCAGATCCGTAATACGGCGTCGGCACCGTATGGTACTGGCAGTGCGTTACAACAGGGTATTCAGGCAGCCACACTGGCGTTGCAGGGGCTGGCAGGTGGAGATCTGCAAGCGGCGATAGCAGGCGAGGCTTCGCCGTATCTGGCAGAGCTGGTGAAATCGATGACCACGAACGCTGACGGTAGCGTGAATGTGGCTGCAAATGCGACGGCTCACGCGGTAGTGGGTGCAGTCGTGGCAGAGTTGCGGGCGGAGAACTGGCGGCGAGAGCGATTGCAGCTAGCTTGTATCCAGATGTGCGGTCAGAAGACCTGACGGAAGAGCAGAAGCAGACTATCAGCGCATTGGGTACACTGGCAGGCGGGCTTGCAGGTGGGCTGAGTGGAGGCAGTACAGCGGATGCGGTGACGGGCAGGCAGGTAAGACGGCGGTTGAGAATAACTATCTGAGCGGTAAGCAGATAGATTCCTGGTCTGCTGAAATGAAGTCCTGTCAGGCTGGCGGCGGGGACTGTAGCGGGGTAAAGTAGAGAAAAAGGTTGAAAAAGGGAAAACAAATAGCGTTGTTATTAATCTGGCAGATACAAAGGCAAGTGTTAGTGATTTGCAGAAACAATTTAGTGATTGGCCTGTTAAAGGGTTAGATAAAATTATTGTAATAGATCAATCAGGCAAGCCAATGAGAATCAAGTAGGAGAATGGGATGGCAATTGATATAACATGTTATACCAAGTTAGATGTTGAGTCATTGCAGCCTAAATTAGATGTAATTAAGTTAAATCATAGTTGTTTATTTGACCAGTCATATCTTATGTATACTGCTCATGAAGTTTTAACTCATGAACAATTAAAATCTATTGAGGATCGAGTTGACAAATATAAAAAGGAAACAGATCTACTAATAGCGGAAGAGTTTGGACTTGAAGAAGCGAGATCGTATTTTATGATATCAGTCAATGATAAATCTTTCCCAAAGTTGAATACTTCTGAAGTAGCAGACATGCTCAGGAAAGAGTTAGGGGAGGAAAATATTATTGTGCTTTTAAATGGTGAAGATCTAATCTAGACCTTGTGATTAATCCCGGCGTAGCCGATGCCGCCCGTGAACTCAGTCTTTACGAATCTCAGCTTTATAACTGGCGCAGCAAACAGCAGCGTCAGACAACCTCATCTGAGCGCGAGAGCGAACAGGTTGCGGAGATTGCCCGCCTCAAACGCCAGTTGGCTGAGCGGGATGAGGAGCTGGCCATTCTCCAAAAGGTCGCGACATACTTCGCGAAGCGCCTGAAATGAAGTATGTCTTTATCGATAAACACCAGGCTGAGTTCAGCATTAAAGCTATGTGCCGTGTGCCGTGTGCCGTGTGCTGCGTGTAGCCGCAGCGGCTGGTATGCGTGGAAGAAACGGTGCACTGTCTTAATGCCCGGCAGCGATTCCGGCAAAGCTGCGACAGCGCCGTCAGTGACGCCTTCGGTCAGGCAAAACAGCGCTACGGTGTGCCTCGGCTGGCCGAAGAGCTGCGTGCGCAAGGTCTGGCGTAAAAGGTGAAAACGATAGCTTCCAGCCTGCGCCGACAGGGATTGCGGGCTAAAGCCTCACGCCGCTTCAGCTATCGTGAATACGGCCTGCCGGTGTCAGAAAATCTGCTGAAACAGGATGTTACGCCAGAGACCCGAACCAGAAGTGGCCAAGCTACATCACATACTTACGTATCGATGAAGGCTGGTGTACCTTGCGGTGGTCATCGACCTGTGGTCGCGATTGGTTATCGGCTGGTCGATGTCATCGCTGATGACCGCGCAGCTGGCCTGTGATGCGCTGCAAATGGCGCTCTGGTGGCGTAAACGGCCGGAGAATATCATCGTTCATACCGACCGGGGTGGGCAGTACTGCTCAGCGGACTATCAGGCGCTGCTGAAACGGCATAATCTGCATGGTAGCATGAGTGGCAGAGGCAACTGCTATGATAACGCCTGTCCGGAAAGCTTCTTCCACTCGCTGAAGGTGGAATGCGTCCACGGAGAGCACTTTGCCAGCCGTGAAATAATGCGGGCCACGATATTTAATTATATCGAGTGTGATTACAATCGCTGGCGACGCCACAGTGCCTGCGGCGGTCTCAGTCCGGAACAGTTCGAAAACCAAACCCTCGCTTAGGTGTGTGTCCACATTACGCGGGTAGGATCACTTCGCGAAGCGCCTGAAATGAAGTATGTCTTT
>NZ_KV824201.1:3523-13618 GCF_001816025.1 Hafnia sp. HMSC23F03 | reverse complement strand
GCGAAGCGCCTGAAATGAAGTATGTCTTTATCGAAAATCATCGGGCAGAGTTCAGCATCAAAGCCATGTGCCGGGTGCTGTGCGTGGCCCGCAGTGGCTGGTACGCCTGGAGGCTGCGCCGCCATCAGCCAAACCGACGGCAGCAGTACCGTCTGGTCTGTGATGCCGCTGTCCGGCTGGCGTTCTTTGACGCAAAACAGCGGTATGGAGCACCACGACTGTCGGATGAACTGCCGGAGTACAACATAAAAACCATCGCTGCCAGCCTGCGTCGTCAGGGGCTTCGGGCAAAAGCAGCACGTAAGTTCAGGCCGGTCAGCTACCAGGCACACAGACTGCCGGTGTCAGAAAACCTGCTGAAGCAGGATTTTTACGCCAGTGGGCCGAACCATAAATGGACAGGTGACATCACGTACTTACGAACAGATGAGGGCTGGCTGTATCTGGCGATAGTGATTGACCTGTGGTCCCGGGCAGTCATCGGCTGGTCAATGTCGCCGCGAATGACGGCACAACTGGCGTGTGATGCGCTACAGATGGCACTGTGGCGACGTAAGCGCCCGGAAAATGTCATCGTTCACAGCGACCGTGGCGGGCAATATTGTTCAGAGGAGTATCAGACATTACTGAAGCGGCATAATCTGCGCGGGAGCATGAGTGCCAGAGGGTGTTGTTACGATAATGCCTGTGCGGAAAGCTTCTTCCACTCACTGAAGGTGGAGTGTATCCACGGGGAGTGCTTTATCAGCCGGGAAGTGATGCGAACAACAGTGTTCAATTATATTGAGTGTGATTACAATCGGTGGC
Source organism: Hafnia sp. HMSC23F03 (assembly GCF_001816025.1). Taxonomy (NCBI): domain Bacteria; kingdom Pseudomonadati; phylum Pseudomonadota; class Gammaproteobacteria; order Enterobacterales; family Hafniaceae; genus Hafnia; species Hafnia sp. HMSC23F03. The sequence continues at coordinate 12,811 of NZ_KV824201.1, read as the reverse complement.
GTCGTCACAGTGCGTGTGGTGGCCTCAGTCCGGAACAGTTTGAAAACCAGAACCTCGCTTAGAGTCGTGTCCAGATTACTTGGGTAGGATCACACAACCTGAAAGAAGCGCCTGAGTCAGCAGGATGGTTGAGCCCTTGACCGGTGCAGACCTCTGCAAACACCGGGTCGTGGATAATTGCGACGGAGGCTGAAGTTTTCACGCGATACGTCCTTTTACTGCGCCAGTACGCTGGCCTGAATCCGTACCAAGCCGGAATTTTTCTGGCTATCTCCCACATTCTGCTGACGACCAGATCCTTTTATCTTACGGGCTGCGGCCTGCATTGCCGAAGGCTTTGCTGCCGCGTGACCGTAAAACTGCCCCAGAAACGCGGTGTTTAAGCACTGCACCAGAACCCGTGCGTCACTTTAACCGCGCAGAGCGGGAAAGTGACGCACGCAATCTTTCTGATCTGCCCCAGAGAAATCAACTGCGCCAGCCCGTGACGGGATTCTGACACCGCGTTTTCAGGCTATTTGACGCATAAGGAGAACATGAACCGATACCGGAGGGGGATCAGGACGATCAGGGGGATAACCCGCTAACGCGGGCGGCTGCTCAGAGAGCACAACCGACGCCCCATAACACCTCAACGGCTGCCGCCCCGGCGCTCAGGTATCGTTCGCAGCCCCGACAAAACTCAGGGGCTATCGGCCTACGCGCCGGGGAAAGCTGTATCAGTTTTTGGGTGATTGATTTGCTGCAATCATGAAGGGGGAATATATAGGGATACTGGCGCAGGAAATGAAGAAGCTGGCGCAGCAGACGGGCGGCAGCCATAAAACGGTCCACGATCGCATGGCGCTGGTGCAGCGGTTTTGTGAACGTCTGATGGGGCAGAACGTGCAGATCCGCCGGGTGGAACAACTGAAATCCCGGCATATTGAAGAGTACGTCCGGACACGGCTGGCGCAGGACATCACGAGGCGTTCCCTGCAAAACGAGATGGCGGCGGTGCGCTGCATTCTGAAGCAGGCCGGACGCGATAAACTGGCGCAGAGCGAGCGGCTCAGTAACCGGGCGTTGGGGCTGTCCGGCGCGTCCCGCAACGGGACAAAACGGGCCATCACGCCGGAGCATTACCGTCATGTACTGGAAACCGCCCGCGCAAAAGATCCGGGGCTGGCGGCGGCGCTGGAGCTCTCAAGGCTGATGGGATTACGCTCGCAGGAAGCGGTGCAGAGTGCGCAGTCGCTGAATACATGGAAACAGGCGCTGGAGCGGGGGTGACTCCCGGCTAACCGTGGTCTTTGGTACCAAAGGCGGGCGACCCCGCGAGACGATTATTCTGGACGCTGGCGCAGTCAGCAAGGCGGTAGATGCTGCGCTGGCGGTGGCTGAGCAGCGTCACGGCAGGCTGATCGATAAGCCCGATCTGAAAAGCGCGATGAAATACTGGCACGGCCAGGCATCACGTCTCGGGTTAACTGGCGCATATACCCCGCACTCCCTGCGTTATGCGTGGGCGCAGGAGGCAATCCGCTATTATCTGGCGCAGGGATCCAGCGAAAAAGAAGCTCTGGCGATGACGGCGATGGATCTGGGCCATGGCGACGGGCGTGGACGGTATGTGGCGCAGGTTTACGGGCGGCGGGGCGGTGCATGACAGTGCTCTCTTCTGAAATTCAGATATTCATCGGGTTTTGTCCCCGTCTCTGGTGCAGCAGCCAATTGTTACTCCGATCTGAGCCAGCCAAGGAAAAAGGCTGGGAAGGGTAAGGGGAGACTAAGGGTAACAGCGCCTGACCGGAAAAGGCCAAAGGGCTGAAAAGGCTGTAACTGGCGCAGATCGATATGTATCCGGCAATATCTGGCGCAGTCCTGCCACAGACTGGTAACGATGCCCAGAAATGATCCACCGTGAATTATTTTTGATATATACCTATTGATGGCTGAGGTATTGATAGGTTTTCGCCCGGAATTATTCACCCTCGAATAATTTTGTACGCTTTCCGATGAATAACGGGAAAAAAGAAGGCAACACCTTTCAATGCAAAAAAGCTGCTCCCGGACAACCGGAAACAGCTTTTCTGTTTTCAACCAATGACACTGCCAATGGTTCAGGCCGCCTTATGCTGCCGGGCATAAATATACGGCGCAATATACCCTTCACGGCACACATCAAGATAATCTGACCACCACTGCATCATGGCCTTGCGGGCTTCCAGATGTTCCGCTTTATGCACATACGCTGCCCGCACGCTGTTTCGCTCCTGATGGCTCATCTGCCGCTCCACCGTATCCCGCGACCAGAGATCTGACTCGACCAGCGCGCTACAGGCCATTGCCCGCAGTCCGTGTCCGCACACATCGGTTTTTGTATCATAGCCCATCAGACGCAGCGCCCGGTTGGTGGTGTTTTCGCTCATCGGTTTGTAGGGGTTATGGTCGCCGGGAAACACCAGTTCAAGATGGCCGGAGAGTTCCTGTATCTGTTTCAGAATGGCAATTGCCTGCCGGGAAAGTGGGACGATATGCGCGGTGCGCATTTTTGCGCCACGGCCTGAAAACCGCACTTTGTCGATTGCTTCGCGGGTGGCGGGGATGGTCCAGATTTTATTTCTGAAATCAATCTCATTCCAGCGGGCAAAACGCAGTTCGCTGGAGCGGATGAACAGGTGCAGCGTCAGCACTACTGCCAGCCGGGTTAACTCGCGCCCTTGTTGATAATCGCCGATACGGTCAAGCAGTTCAGGCAACCGTTCCAGCGGCAGGGCGGGATAGTGATTCTTTACGGGGGTGGCTGTCACGCCTTCCAGATGTTGTGCCGGATTGTTTTCGGTCAGTCCCTGCTGAACGGCGTAACGCATGATGTTGCTGAGTTGCTGCCGGGTTCGGGACGCGACTTCCAGAAAGCCCTTGTCCTCAATAACCCGAAGTAACGCCGTAAAATCCTGTGTTTTCAGCACCGTGACGGGCAGGTGACCAATCGCCGGGAAAATATGGTTTTCCATACTGGCGAGAATACGGGTGGCATAATCAGCCGACCATTTTTTGTTGGTTTTATGCCATGCCAGCGCCACCGCTTTAAAACATTTCTCGGGCGAACAGGCCGCTTTTTCCACCATGCGCTGTTGCGCCGGGTTGATATTCTGTGCCAGTAACTTACGGATACCGTCGCGCTGTTGCCGGGCGTCAGCGAGAGAAACCAGCGGATATGCGCCGAGACTGACTCTGGATTCTTTGCCACCGAAGCGATATTTGAGATACCAGATACGCGAACCACCCGGATTGACGAGCAGATACAGACCATGGGAATCGGAGAGTTTTACAGGACGGGAAGTGGGTTTTAACTTGCGGATTTTAGAATCATTTAAAGACATTTGGGGGTCACTCCAGAATCGAACCAAACTGACCCCAAATCTGACCACCAAATTTTCCGGATGCGGAGAGAAAACCAGATACGCATCGGGAAGAATTTTCACGCTAACTTACTGAATCGTAAATAAATAGAGACGTACAAGTAAGCATGAAAACAAGAATTTGGCTCCTCTGACTGGATGCAATAATTGATTTAACAATTTGATATTTATGAGATATATTTATTTGTAAGATGGTGATGCCCCCACAAAGGCCCCAAAATGTTTTTTTTAGATAAATGTGATTTTCTTAACAATATTCTTGCCATCTTGTAAAGAATTGCATTATGCCTTTATTGTATCGCTCTCTGTAAGAATGAAAAAGATGTAGGATATTGTTGCGTAGTTCCTCGCTGATATCCACTATACGGGATGAGAGTTGTTTCTTCATGATTTATGACTTGCTGTGAGTGAGTTATAAGCTTAATAAAATGAGGTTTTTATTTTGGAACAAATCCATCATCTCAATTATGAGGACAGTAAATTTAAATAATGCTTTCAAATTATTTAAATAAAGGGAGGCGCCGATGGTTTTTGAGCTAAGTTAAAATGGACAGCTATATCGAATTGTGATAGTATACTGGCATTATATACAGTATGTGTCGCTCTTTTTATGGGGTTATAATAATGAGCGTTAATAAAATTAAAAAAAATATAACAGTCATCTTCCTTAAAATTGACGCGAATGAATGCTTTTTTAAATCGTTTTCCTCTCATATTAAGACAATTTATCATGATAATGACAAAACTCGAATCATTAATCATCGAGGGAAAAAGTATTTAATAAAGTTCAATGGATTTAACAAAGATAATTCAGAAAGGAAGCCTTTGAGCTATAGTCTGACGGTTGTGAGAGAGCGGAATACATGGCAAACCAAAGCGACGAAGGATGGTATTATTACTGGTATTAACCAGAATCAAGGAATAATTGGAGATCCTTATTTCTTTTATATAGTTCCTGATTTGAACGTTATTTTAGGGTTTACATCTGGGCCTAGTGGTACAGTAAAAAGTGTATCCCGTTTTGTTCTTGAGCAATTTAATAGTGACAGAAAGAATAAAATAGGAATAGATTTAATTCCTAAGGAAAAAGAGTTTAGTTCATTAAATGAGTTACCTGAGTTTAGTAGCTTGCAATTTAATATGAATTCCTCATATCTTAATGATCTCTCAGAAGATGCACCTAATTTTTTCAAACAACTTAGCTCTGCTCCTTACATTGGTCAAGAAATGCAATTGTCATTCAACTTAGAATTTGGTGAGAATAAGGAATCTAATTTAACCAAAGAGAATGTCATTGAGATAGTAAACTTTCTATCGGATCACGAAGGATGTTCAATACTAAAAGTGAAAGGTGTTGATAAAAAAGGTAGCATTCTAAGTTTCGATTTTTCTAATGCCTTTTTAAACTTCAAAACGGAAATTAACACTCGCAATAAATTTATTGATGAGGAATGTTCATCACGAGTGTTAGAATCTGCCTTAGATGACTATTTGCTAAAGATCAGCTATGACTGAGTAGATTAGTTATTTCTTTTTTAATGACGGCATGGAGGCTGTCGATGTTTGTCGAAAGCATTATTTTTGCTAGATCACTAATTGATCCTATAGAACTATTTTTTGGTAACTTATCATGCAATTCTTTAGCTGTCTCTCTTGATAAACCTAAATTTAAAAGGGCCATCATTCTTTCATCACTTGCTCCAATTTCTAAATAATAATGAAGTTTTACAGATTGAACATCAACATCTTTTATTGTTGCTATGTTTTTTAATAAAAGATGATAGCATTTTATGGCATTCGAAAATCTAAACCTTATATCATTATTAATTACTTTAATGACATTTCTAACCGATTTATTAACATTGAATTTTGATGAAGCATTTTCTCTGTCTTCAGAATTATGTTCAATATCCCATGCAATTTGCGCTGTAATTATTTCTTTTAAGCTATGACCTTGAATCCACTTTCTAGATATTGTAGTTATATAGCTAGCAGAATATTCCCCTGATGGATTAAAAACACCGAATTCAATTAGCTTATTACAGATTTTGAGAAGTCTCTCATATACACTGTCGGACTTAGGGTGTGGTAAAGCCCAGTCATTTATATCTGCTACATCATTCAAGAATTCATAGATTTTATTTTGTTGTATGTACCCGATCGTAGGATTTGCCTCTAAAATAAAAGAGGATACCTTTATGTTTTCTAAGGTAGCACGGACGGATTTTCTAATTTCAGCTATCTCTGACTGATTAAGCGTAATTTCTGGTGAGGAAAATGTTTCAATTAAATTATCGTCTGAGTAATTTTTTATAAGTTTGTTCGCTACTGTATAGAATTTATACTGATCGTTATCCTCATGTGAGAAGTGGCCTGATAAAGCTAAAAGTATTTCATTTTTATTATCGTTGATTAATTTAAAATAGGTGGGTATTTTTTCTTCTTTATTATTTTTCTCATCATCAAAGTAATCTTTATATTTCCAGTCATCAGGCTCAATTAGGAAAATATTCCCAGAGAAGTGCTCTAACATTCTTCCTGCCCGACCTGTTATGTTGCTTATTTTTACATCTTCCAGCCTTTCTGACGGCTGGTAAGGCCTGCGATTGAAAGGGTTAAGGAGAAACAAATTCTTAGCGGGGAGATTGATACCTTCAGCTAGGGTGCTTGTACAAATTATATAATCTATATGACCTTCTTTTACTAAATTTTCTACAAGCAACCGAACAGATGTTGGTAATGGGCCATAATGAAAGGCAACACCCTTACGTAAATTATTTGCTAGAGAGTAATCTTCATGAATAAAATGTTCTATATATTCTGCTGCCTCTTCAAGAGCAGCATTGTTTTTTTTGTTAAGAAGTTTTTTCGATATTTCATCTGCTGTGCTGTCACAGGAGTTAGTTTGATTCCTGTAAACGATGTTGCTATATCCTTTTCCAAGCCTAAGGACTATATCGGAGAGATTTTTATCTTTAAATTTTTTAGGAATAGATACCGTATTATCAGTTCCTTTTCGTTCAATCAGTAAATTCCTGCCTTTAGGGTTTACTGACATTATGATTTTCGATACGGGAGAGTGAGCTGTAACTTCTTTTGTAAACGAAACTCCCCTAAAAACACTTGAAAAAGTATTTATATACTGAGGAGAGGGCATTCCAATAATAATTTGAGGAGCACTATCTTCCAACAATTTTTCTAATGTTATGTGAAGTAATACTCCTCTACTTTCATCAGAAATATTATGTGCTTCATCTATGAATAAATAATCAAAATATATATCACCACGCTGTAGAATCTCATGCAGTCTTTCTTGTGTCATTACAAAAATTGTCTTTTGTTTGAATGAACTATCTTTAGGTATTGTACAAATCTCAATTTCACTGTCCAAGTTTTTATTTTTTAAAATACCATATATCTTGGATGAGACTTCTGTTATTAATGCTCTTGTAGGAACGATAATCACCGCAAAAGCGCCGTCACTTTTTGTAACCCTGTCGATTATATAACTAAGTATTATATGTGTTTTCCCCGCCGAGGTGGGAGCGACAGTTATAACATCTTCCCCGGAGTTCAATTCAATCCATAGACTTCTTTGGAAATCAGTTAGAGGAAAATCCAATTCATCAACTGTATTCATTTCTAAACGCAGATTACGGCTTGTCTCAGAATATATATTAAATCTAAAGGATATGTTAGGGAATCTCTCCTCAAGGAGTCTAATATTGGGAAAATCGCCAGAGTTATAAAATATATTATTCGCAATAGGTATTAGCTCAGGATATTGTTGAGCACAAACTTCAATTAACATAGAAAGAAGTATAGAGCCTTCTTTTCTGAAACTATCTTGTTTTGAGTAATAGAATATTTGAGCTGTTGATATTATTTTTTTTGCTACAGTTATATCTAAATTACTTTTTTGTTCAGACACAGAATTAATGTATTCTCTAAATAGTGCGTTTTCTGCTTTTTTAAACTCTTCATTATTGAGAATTCTTTCTGCAAGTTTTGAATAAAAATTACTCATTTCTCTATTCCTAAATAATCAATGAATTTTCTGACCAATTCATCTATATCACTAAATGGTAAGAGCATGAGTGTTGATTGACTATGATCTAGTGTTTGCTCTTCAATTTTTGTAAAGAAATAATTTGCATGTTTATTAGCAAGAAGTATATATTTTTCGAGAAACTCATCCTCAGTTCGAGACGATCCTATTATATCGTGGCCGGTGAAACCAATAAAACATGGTGAGTGTATACTTTGTAAGTAATCTTTATCAGAAAATGGGTCAATAAGATCCATTATATCTTCTTGTATATCATCTTCCATATTGGGGAAGTCAAGATGGCTTTCAATTAAATCAAATTCGACTTGGTATTTCTCTTTCGCAGATTTTATCGATTTTGCAGCATCAGCAGCTGCACCATCGAAATTTTTATGAAGTTTTGATTCTCCAAAATACAATCTTATCTCATTATTATGATATTGTGCGTGAACAGCATCAGCACCGTATACAGGCATTCTTCTACTTGTCTTTAGAGATATCTTGCTGAGTATTTTGGGTGCTTCAAGATAAACATCTAAGAGAGTAAACAAGATTAACTCACCTAATTCGCCATGCGCTGTATGTTGGCTTAATCTACGAATAGCTTTATTTACAAGTTCGTCAGTAGCTGATGGCGATTGACTTTTTAGCTTTCTATTAATTTCGCAGCACTTAAAAGCAAAATTGTACAAAATTTCTCTTTTAATTACTTCAAATAATTGGACGTAGTCACTTTTTCCATTAGCTATTGGCAGGTAAATCAAAAGTGTGTCTACTTTTTGACCATTTCCTAGGGAAATAGTAATGTCCTTTTCACGAAGTATGCTTCTGATTTCATCATGGTTTTTTAGCTGTGGTGCAAGTTTTTTTATCATGCTTTTCACTTGATTCCCATCAAAAAATGAGATGAATGCATAACTCATCACGATACGGTTTTAATAGTATGTCGATTAGATAATACTCATAAAAATATCTAAAGAGAAGAAAAATATCTCGATAATTCAAACTCTTTACTACGTAAACTACAACTTGTATTTTTCTTACTGATATGAGGTTTGTTGAGGCTAAATTGTCGTTAACGGGGGCTGAGATGATTTGAATTAACCGACATCGCTTAAATAAGTTTCGTTTATAGGTGCCGTTGGTAAAGAGATCAAGCTAGCCATAAATAACAGGGGAGTTACTGGCTGTAACAGTTGTTCTGGCAAAGAGACTATTCTTACTTGTCACTGCTGCGCAATGATTCTCCTTTCGCTTATTGCATTGGAGGGTAATAACCGTACTTGTCTTATTTCATCGTCCATACACCTGCGCCACATACCGCCCACGCCCGTCACCATGCCCCAGAATCCATCGCCACCATTGCCAGTGCCTCTTTATGGCTAAACTCCTGCGCCAGATAATGATCTATCGCATCCTGTGCCCACGCATAACGCAGAGAATGCGGGGAATATGCGCCAGTTAAACCCATTCGCGCCGCCTGATTGTGCCAGTAGTCCATCGCGCTTTTCAGATCCGGCTTGTTGATTAACCTGTTATTACGGCTTTCTGCGACAGCTAACGCATTGTCGAGCGCTTTTTTAACTGCGCCGGTATCCAGAATCACCGTTTCGCGGGGGCGTCCGCCCTTGGTGCCGAAAACCACGGTTAAGCGCGTATCGCCACGTTCAACGGCCTGTCGCCACGTTTTCAGCGACTGAGCGCTTTGCACCGCCTCCTGAGAACGTAGTCCCATTAACCGCGCCAGTTCCAGTGCTGCCGCCAGTCCCGGATCTTTCGCGCGTGCCGTTTCCAGCACATGACGGTAGTGATCCGGTGTGATGGCCTGCCGTGTAC
>NZ_KV824201.1:2341-3503 GCF_001816025.1 Hafnia sp. HMSC23F03 | reverse complement strand
GATGCGCCGGAAAGCCCGAGGGATTTATTGGTCAGCCGCTCATGCTCTGCGATCTGCTTACGCCCGGCCTGTTGCAGAACGACACGTAACGCGGCCATTTCGTTCTGTAGCGTGCGTTTGCCGATGCTCTGCGCCAGTCTTTCATGAATATAGTTTTCAATGTGGCGAACCTTAATCTGCGCCACCCGCTGGATCTGGACGTTCAGCGCCCGTAAATGGTGGCCGAAACGCTGCACGATGTGGATGCGATCGTTCACCGTTTTGTGGCTGCCGCCGCAGTGCTTCGCCAGCGCCTTCATTTCATTGCCTAACTTCCCCATACGTTCCCCCGATTTCAAAACACAAACAGTCTCCGGCGTATGCTTTTTGGCTGCGCCAGAACGATACCTTCACGCCGGAGTGGCCGCTTGTTGAGGTATAGGGAGTTTCAGCCAGTACGCGGTACGGGCTGCCTGCGTGAGCAGGGATTCTCCGGGGCATCCTGCCCCCCTCGGTATCGATCTTTTTCTCCTCTTTCTTGCTGACAGCGGCCCTGAAAAGGCGTGTCAGATTGGGGAATGAGCGCCAGAGCCCTGAAAATAAAGGCATGGCGCGGTGTGGTGGTTGTGCGTCACTTTGTCGCTTTACGCCACGAAAGTGACGCACTGGTCGGGTGCAGTGCTCAAAAGATCGTGGATTCTGGTGCAGATTTACGGTCACGCGGCAGCAAATGCCTGACGGCAAATGCAGGCCGCAGCCCGTAAACGATGTGGCGGCTGGTGCAGTGGGTACCGGAAGGTTTCCGGCGCAGGGCAGCATTGACCAGAGATCTGGCGCAGATAAAAAGCACAGACAATCAGCACGTACAGATGAGCCGGAAAATCGTGAGATTTCCGGTCGGATGGAGGCATAGCCAGCGAACTGGCGCAGTGAAAGGATGTAGCGTGTATAACTCTCAACCTCTGCCGCAGTATCTGCGACCCGGCATTTTTGCAGAGGCCCTGCCGGTAAAATGGCAACCATATCCTGATGTGTCAGGCGCTTCTTTCAGGTCATGAAGCTTTGGGTGCTGTCGACGACAGCGTAGGGCAGGGAGGAGATTACACCCGGTTGTCACGGTTGAAAAGGGGAAACCATTTTTCTGCAAACTGAGTTGTTTGTGGATTTTTTCGCGATTTTATGG
>NZ_KV824201.1:0-2321 GCF_001816025.1 Hafnia sp. HMSC23F03 | reverse complement strand
CTCTGGTGTAACGCCCAGCGCGTCGGCGATCAGCCTTTCACCTTTGGGCCAGTGGCGATACAGGGCGTTTCCCAGTGTGGAGGACGCGAGCCCTGAGTTGCGGGAAACGGCGGAAAGCGATGTTCCGTGCTTTTTCAGCGCCGCGATAATGTCGGCGGAATGCCAGTCCGGTTGCATCATGCCGCCTCCCCGTCAATTAGCTTCACGCCGTCGGCGGTACGCACCCAGCGTGGTGCTTTCATTTCTGCCACGAAGTAGTTGATCAGGTCGTACAGCAACCCGATAAGGTGTTTCTCTGTTTCAGATGAAAAATCCTGTCCCGCGAGTATTTGCGTGAGGGCAAGGCAGTAGTCACAAAGTTCGGTGCATTCAGGCTCGAAGCGGGGAGAGTGTGTGGGAAGTGTATCAACGGTCAGGCTTTCAAACAGATGAGGGGGAACCGGATCGAGCAACGTGGGCTGTAGCAATGTCAGACAGGCGTTGATCCTGCCGCACAGCGCCATTTTCAGCGCAGGATCGTGGCTTTCAATCAGGGTTTCGGCGAAGTTTTCGCAATGGCTGGCAAGGACGGTGAAGTCTGTGGCGGCGTTAAAGGGTACGGAAAGTAACGGGTGTGTTTGAGTGGGGATCGTAGCCATAGTGGCAGCCTCCTGTAACGGGTTTAAAACCCACCACCAGAGGTTCCAATCTCATGGTGGTGGACTGAACGGGGTTGGAACTACCGGCGTTACAGGTTACCGGCGCACCTTGCGGTGCCCCCGCCCAGCCCACCATTGAGGTGCAGCCGTGCGCACGACACAAAAAAAGACGCGAGCGCGTCATATGTCGCCTGTAACATTTCTCAGGGTTCCAATCCCGGCACCTGAATTTGCAGATGCGGGTAAACAATATCGCGTTTGATTTGTGGCGGCAAGAAAATTACTGGAAGGCGGGTTTTCAAAAGGAGGGGGGATTGAAACGCACCAAAGGGGAAACATCCGTTTCCCCTTTAATAAGGCTTTTACATTACGAGGCTGCTTTCAGACGACGGGCAAACTGATAAGGTGAAATATAGCCGCCGTTGTTTACATCCAGATAATCCGCCCACCACTGCATCATCGCGATCCGTTCTTCCATATATTCAGCCTTATGAATATAGGCGGCACGCACGCTGTTTCTTTCCTGATGGCTCATCTGTTTTTCAATGGCCTCTTTGCTCCACAGCCCCGATTCACTCAGCGCGCTGCACGCCATCGCCCGGAAGCCGTGGCCGCAAATCTCTTTTTTAGTATCGTAACCCATCACGCGTAATGCTTTGTTAATCGTGTTGTCGCTCATGCATTTATCCTGATCGTATTCGCCGGGGAAAATAAAGGCCAGATGACCGGAGAGCGCTTCTGTTTGTTTTAAAATCGCAATCGCCTGCTCGGACAGCGGAACGATGTGCTGCATTTTCATTTTTGTACCGCGGTGAGAGAAGCGCACGTTCTCTATTTGCTCCCGCTCGTCAGGGATTATCCATAGCTTCTGCTGCCAGTCGATTTCACTCCAGCGGGCAAAGCGCAGTTCGCTGGAGCGCACGAAAAACAGCAGCGACAGTTTAAGCGCGTACCGTGTCAGCAGCCTGCCGGAGTAACTGTCCGTGCGGGATAACAATTCGGGCAGCTTCTCGAGAGGCAGGGCCGGGTAGTGTTGCGTTTCCGGCGGCGTAAATTCGCCGTCCAGATCCAGCGCCGGGTTTGATTTGATTAACTGCTTTTTCACCGCATAGCGCATGATTTCAGTCACATAGTTTTTCAGCCGCGCGGTGATCTCCAGAAAGCCTTTACTTTCCGCCTTGCGCAAGGCGAGTAACAGATCCTCTGTCGTGACCTGATCGATAAGGGCGTCCCCGATATCCGGGAAAATATACATTTCAAGCCTGCGCTGGATGGTTGTCGCATAATGTGCAGACCAGCGCCGATGATCGGCATGCCAGTTCATGGCTATCTGCCGCAACGTCTGCCCATTTTTCTTTTTCTGCTGAGCGATTTTCTTATCAGCGGAAGGATCGCCCCCCCTCGCGAACTTTAGCGCGTGCAGCATCGCGCAGCTGCCGCGCTTTAAACAGAGACACATCGGGGTAGGGGCCAAAGGCCAGTTTTTTCTCTTTGCCGTCGATGCGGTACTTCATGTACCAGAGTTTTGAGCCGTTAGGTTTGATCAGCAGGTAGAGTCCTGAACTGTCGGTAAGCTTGAAGGATTTATCGGTGGGTTTGATCTTGCGGATAGCGGTATCGGTTAACGCCATAGTGGGGGCTCCATTTTCTCAACAAACCGTGAGGCCCCCGATTAAGCCCCCA
>NZ_KV824200.1:0-732 GCF_001816025.1 Hafnia sp. HMSC23F03 | reverse complement strand
CGAAGGTGTTTTGGTTGAGAGACTAAGACAAAGATTAAGCTTGTTCGAAGATTGGATTAACTGGCTAAGTGTAGAGATATACGAAGCGGGTTGATTAACAGAATTTGCCTGGCGGCGATAGCGCGGTGGTCCCACCTGACCCCATGCCGAACTCAGAAGTGAAACGCCGTAGCGCCGATGGTAGTGTGGGGTCTCCCCATGCGAGAGTAGGGAACTGCCAGGCATCAAATAAATGAAAAAGCCTCATGCGAAAGCGTGGGGCTTTTTTGCTATTGGAGATCTGATAAAACGATCTTCTGAGGTTGTTTGGGCGGTAGTTTTATTCTGGCAAATCTTAATTTGAATTCCATTAGTATGCCTATTGATGCGTCCTGTCAGTATCTGTACTCGACCCTATTTGCCTTTTTCACACCTTATTATCTTATCTTTAGGGGCCGGCGATACTAGCGGAACGACCAATATTACCTCTGACCATGTCGATCTCTACTCCTCAGACATTTAAAAACTAGTAAATAGAGTAGTGACAAGATGGCAAATACGTAAATTTTCTTGAGCGGCTGCTTGGAATGGGTAGCGGAGCTAGAAACTAGGATTCTCTATTTTTGTATGAATTTCGTCCGTCACTTATCGTTTTTTGAACTTGATGTCGAAATATTATACGTTCAAAAAAAATTATGAAATAAACGCTTGTCACCAGCTCAGAAGTCCCTATAATGCGCCACCACTGACCGG
>NZ_KV824199.1:0-11671 GCF_001816025.1 Hafnia sp. HMSC23F03 | reverse complement strand
GGCGGAACATTACACAGCAGTAACATAGGTGACCGAAACATTTCACCGCAGCCTCATAAACGACTGGCTAGCGGAATATTTCACCATGCTTACATCTTAGTACTAAACCAGAGTGAAAATGCCATCTCGGTCGCCTTCGCCGGTGGGTTCATAGAAACGCATTTACTGACCGACGAACAAAACAATTAGCTACACTCTATAAATTATAATTTCCCCTCACTCCCACAAATCCGGATCTTCTCCACCACCACATCATGCATGGCCTGTTTGCCCGGAGTGATGTATTTGCGTGGATCGTTAGCGTCTGGATGCTCGGTGAAGTAGCTTTTAACCGCGTCGGCAAAGGCGATTTTCAGATCGGTTGCGACGTTCACTTTACAAATCCCAAGCCCTATCGCTTCACGCACCATATGCTCCGGAATTCCCGATGCACCATGCAGCACCAGTGGGACATCCACAACGTTGCGCACTTCGGCTAGGCGGGCAAAATCGAGGTGAGGTTCTCCGTGATACAGACCGTGCGCCGAACCAATCGCAACAGCCAAGGAATCAATTCCGGTTCGCTCTACAAATTCACGCGCTGAGGCAGGATCGGTGAAGAAGCTGTCTGCACTATCAACATTAAGATCGTCCTCTTGCCCACCAAGACGCCCTAACTCAGCTTCCACACTAACATCATAACGCTGACATAAGCGCACCACTTCAGCCACGGTTCGAATGTTCTCTTCGAATGCATAATGCGACCCGTCGATCATCACAGAACGCACGCCCGCCATAACCTTAGTGCGAATATCTTCCAGATCTTCGTGGTGATCCAGATGCAATGCCAAAGGCAAATCATGTAAATGAGCAGCCTCTTGGCAGATAGAAACCAGATAGTCGGTTCCCGCATAGGTGAAAGTACCCGGAGTGCCCGCTAGGATAACGGGTGACTTTAACGCAGCCGCGGTTTCTACCACCACCTGCACCGTTTCCAGATTGTGGACGTTAAAAGCCGGTACGGCGTAACCTTCGCGCTGAGCCTTTTTGAGCATTTCCCGGTTTGAAATTAGGTACATACAATAGGCTCCTTAAATGCCGTCTAAGCTGACGGAATTATTCTGTTGTTGGTTACACTTCTGTTCTTCATGCCATAGACTGGTAACGCCCCGCCGCCCACACTCCAATGCCATATCGCGGAAATCTTGAGAGTTCAGGCCTTCACGCTCCAGCATCATTTCGGCGGCAAGCTGCATATTTGTTCCGGTGATCACTTGGTAATCAGGATGTTGTTTTGCAATAACCGCCGCCTGTCGAAACGGCGAACCACCGAGCAAGTCACTTAAAATCACCACGCCTTCCCCGCTATCGCAAGCCGCGCAGGCTTGCTCTAACAAAATCATCAACTCACTGGTGCTGACGCCTTCAGGGAAATCCACTGCGCAGCATTGCGATTGCTCACCGACCACTTGTTCAACGCCCTGTAGCAGGCCGCTTGCAAAGCGGCCGTGCCCAGTAATAACGAGACCTAGCATTACGCCCCCTTAAAGGAATCCAACGAATTTACCGACAACGCCAAACAACACCGTTAAACCAATCAGTTTCACCGGCGAGAAACCACGCTTCATCAGCCAAAACACCAGCAGCGTGAAACACAGCGGCAGTAAATTCGGCATCAGCTTATCTAACACGTCTTTTTGCAATGCAACGCTGGCTTTACCGGCATGCATAACCAGCGGCGTCGATAGGTGAACGTACGACGCCACCAGCGCTCCGATCACCGTCATACCGACAATAGAAGCGGCATGGGATATCTTTTTGGTGTGTGTCTTAAGCAGCGCCAGCGCACTGGTTCCGGCATGGTATCCGTAGTGCGCCAGCCCAAAACGTAGGCCAAAGTGCACAATGTTAAACATCAGCAGAAAAACGATCGGCCCAAACAAACTGCCTTGAAGCGCCAACGAAGCACCGATACCCGCACAGATTGGCAGCAGCGTGAGCCAAAACAGCGCATCACCAATGCCGCCTAGCGGGCCCATCAGCGCCACTTTAACTGCACGGATGGTAGAGACTTTCTCTTTACTCCCTTCCATCGCCAGCACAAGGCCAGAAAGGAAAGTGACGTCGAACGGATGCACATTAATAAACTCCATGTGCATTTTCATTGAGTTAGCCAGATCCTGTGGATTTTTATGGATCTTGCGCAGGCCAGGGATCAGGGTGTAAAGCCAGCCACCTGCCTGCATACGTTCATAGTTGAACGAGGCCTGCAACAGCAAAGAACGCCATGCCATACGGTTAAGATCTTGCTTGGTAAGCGCCTCCGCTGGCGTGCTGTCGATATAGTCATCCTGCTCGACCTGACTGGTTGCCAAAGCCTGCGCCATGCGCTGCTCGGCTTTTGCCGCCATTACGGCTTCATTATCATTAAATCCCATCTTCCATCTCCTGAACGTTGGCCGAAGAAGCTGGCGCGTTAGAGTCGCCTTCTTGTTCATTGCGAGAACGGTTAAAGAAGTCGATCAGCGCGATGGCAAAAGCGCCCAAAGCAACGGCGATAATCGGCATATTGAGGAATGTCACGGAAATAAAACCGAGAATGAAATAGGCCACATAGGTCTTTTTCATCATGATTTTCATCAGCAGCGAGAAACCAATCGCGGGCATCATGCCACCTGCCACGGCGAGGCCATCCAGCAGCCAGGTCGGCGCTTTCTGTACCATCACGCTGGCAGCGTCGGCGCCGAAGTACACCGGCAAAAACGCCACGATGAAGTAAAAGCAGAACAGAATGGTGATACCGAGATAGTTCACCCGTTCAATACCGCGCCAGTTCAGCTCCTGCACCATCTTGTCGCACTTATGCATCATTGGAGAAAACGCGGTAAATAACAGCGTGATACAACCTTGAACCGCTATTGCGAAAGGAACCGCAACGCCAATAGCCACTTTAGGATCGGCATGAGTCAGAATGGCAAATGCGGTACCAACCACTCCGCCGATCACCACGTTCGGCGGCTGAGCTCCCGCCAGAGGTACCATCCCCATCCATACCAGTTCCAGCGATCCACCCACCAACAATCCGGTTTGCACATCCCCAAGGATCAGCCCAACCAGTGGGCCAATGACCACCGGACGATGGAAGTGAGTCAGACCATCAAACAGGTCTACCCCCGCCAGTCCGGCTAACAAGCCAATCAATAACGCATCTGTAAACATGGTTTACTCCCGTTATGCTAAGAGTTTGGCAATGGATTCACCGGATTCATCCGGCACGCGCCGAACTTCACAAGTGACACCCAGTTTCTCCAATTCGCGAAACGCCGCGGTGTCGCTATCGTTCACCGATACCGTTTTATGAATTTGGCGTTTGCCCTCGGCAAAGTGCATATTTCCCACATTGACGAAGCTTATGGGTACTCCACCCTTCACTAACGTCAGCACGTCCTGCGGGGTTTTACATACGATGAAAATTTTCTGTCGGTCAGCGGCTTTGTGGATAACCTCGATGGTTTTTTCCAGCGTGAAATAGCGAGTCTGCACACCGTCAGCGACCACCATATCCATCAGGTTTTGCTGCACGGGGTCGGCAGCCGCGTCGTCATTGGCCACTAAAACCAAATTAGCGCCCAGTGAACTGGTCCAGGTCACACCAACCTGACCATGAACTAAACGATTATCTATGCGAGTCATTAAAATATTCGGGGTCGACATGCTCCACTCCTGACTTATTATTTTGCTGAGTGATTCTTTAAAGAATTAGCAGCGATGGAATGAACTGCGGTGAACGGATAGATTTCCACCCCTTTCACCACGCGATTGACCTCCCCTGTCGGGCACGGATTATCCGGCGTCATGCCAAGTGCCAAAGACGTTTCAAACGCCAACATCTGTAAATACATCAGGTACGGAAACAGCAGCCAGATATCATCCAGATCGCTGTTAAATACGGTGTCAGAGATCCCCGGCGTACCGCTTAGCGCCACAATTTTCTTGGCAAGATTGTCATGCCGCAGTTCGCGCAGCAGGTCTGCGTCATAGCGGTGGCAATAGACCTCAGAAGACATCATCAGCAACACCAGCGTATCGCCATCAACCATGAATTTCGGCCCGTGACGAACGCCCATTGATGAGTCATAGCGCGTTGCAATACGCCCCGCGGTCAGCTCCAGCATCTTAAGCGCCGCCTCTTCGGCGATACCGGTAAAACAGCGGCTGCCGAGAACCATCACGCGCTTGAATCCGCTGCCAGCCAGCACTTTCACCTGTTGCTGCCAGTGCTGCTGCTCGCTGATGCACAGCGCGGCCATTTGTTGTAATGACGGCGCGCTTTGTTCTAGCGTTAACGGCCCTAATAGCAGAATGGTCGCCAGCGTCATGCAGCTAAAGCTGGAAGTCATGGCGAAGCTTTGGTCGTGTGAACCTTGGGGCATGATCAGCGAGCAGACGTTATTACGCCCTTCGGCATAGCGTGCCAGTGCGCCGTCTGGATTACAGGTCAGCATCAGGTGGTGGCAGTGCGGCAATATTTGGTCAGCTAAACGTACAGCCGCCACGCTTTCAGGGCTATTCCCCGAGCGACCATAGGAAACCAGCAGCGTTGGGCGCTCAGGATCGAGATATTGCAGCGGCGACGGAACAATATCGGTGGAGCCATAAGCCACCACGTCCAAACCGCACTGCTCACGCAGCCACGGCGCAACGGCACGTCCAGCAAATGCGGAAGAGCCCGCTCCGCACAGCACGATCTGTAGATCAGGATTTGCCAACAAGGGCTGCAAAAACGGCTGCCAATACGCTTTCGCCTGAGTCAATTCGTCGTGCAGCTGTTGCCACAAACGCGGCTGCTGGTCGATTTCACGGGCGGTATGCAATGCATCATGGTCTTGCAGCCAAGCTTCAGAATAGGAAAACAGCTCGCTCATGCTAGGGCTCCTTGCGGCTGGGATGGGGTGATTTCAGCATCGGGTTCGCAGGCGACGGCATAGCTCAAAAGCACCCGCTGGATTTTATCCAGCACCCATTGCTGTGGATCTGTACCTAATGTTCCCGCGTTTAATGCCTGTGCCTGCTCGGGCAAATACTGACTCAGCAGCGCCATCGGCACCGGATGGTGACGTAAATTATCGATGAGAAGATCAACCGCCTGCTGTACCTGCGGATGTGGCCAGTAATAGCGCACGCGGTCACTCAGACTGTATTGGCGATCGATATACTGTTGATGCGCAGAGCCATGGTAATAGCGACTCCACTGCTGTGGCTGCTCGCGCATCACCTGCTCAAGCGTATCGCGCAGATGTGCCGCCTTCAGTTCACCGTTCCACTCGCGATCGATACGATCCAAGGCAAACAGCGCTTCGCGCAGGGCAAAGGTCAGTGCTGGCCCTACTTTCAAGATCGCAAAGTGATCGCGTACCAGCTCACAATAAGCCTGCGGCGTTTGATAATCGGTTGAGTGCGCTTCGTAAACCATGTTGGATTGCGACTCAATAAACTGGCTCAGAGCGCGCGCTTTTTCTGGCTGATAATGCACGACGCTATGATGATCGAACTCCACGCCTGGCTGTACGACCAGCGCGATCACTCTCTCCCACACGCTTTCCAGTCCTGCATTTCGCCAAGCCTGCTGGTGAATCTCTAACGTGGTCGCCGCCGCCTGTGGCGTGGTTACCTGCATCCCTTCCATATCCTCTTGCGCGCCGCCTGGCACCGGCACTTCGGTACCAATCACATAGACCGGACGCTCGCCGCCAGCCTGCTGCCACGCCTTTTCTGCCACCGCACACAGACGCGCTGCGCGAGTTGCCACGTCAATATCACCGAGGGGAACAGGATCGCCATGGCATGACATTGAGCAGTCAAGATGGATCTTACGAAAACCGGCGCTAACGTAATCGTGGATCAGCGTTTCTGCCAACTGCATGGCTTCATCTGCACTGCGATCCTGCCACGCGTTGGGACCGAGATGATCCCCGCCGAGCCAAACCCGATCGCGGGCTAAACTAATGCGGTCAGCCTGAGTCCAAACGGCGTCACGGAACTGCGCTGGCGTCATGCCGGTGTAGCCACCAAACTGATTGACCTGATTCGATGTGGCTTCAATCAACACGGCTGAATCGCGCGTTTTTGCCAACATTAAGGCACTTTCTAATACCCAAGGATGGGCGGAACAGACCGAATAGATCCCCACCGCCTCGCCCGATTTATGGCGACGGATAAGCTGTAATAAAGGCTGCATGTTTTCTCCATGCAGGCATTGCGACTCGACCCCGTTACGTTGAAACCACGGTTATGGCTCTACGTAATCGAGGTGACAAATCAGTCGTCGGCGATAATGACATCCACGCCGAGTTCAGTTAATGCCCGCTTGTAGTTGTCGGGGATCCGGCTATCAGTGATAAGCCGATGGATCTGTCCGGCCTCACGGATCATGCAGAAGCTTTTGCGGCCAAATTTACTGGAGTCAGCCACGGCGATAATTTCATGTGCCACCTCGCACATCACACGATTAAGGTGTGCTTCGCCGGTGTTTGGCGTGGTTATCCCTGCTTCCAGATCAAAACCATCGACGCCAAGAAATAAGGTATCAAAGCGATATTGACGCAATTGCTGTTCTGCGGCCGGACCATAGAGCGAATAGGAGTTCTGACGAACGCTCCCGCCCAACACCATTACATCTATCCGTTCAAACCCCGCCAGCTCATAGGCGATGTTCAACGCGTTGGTCATGACAACCAGATCGCGCCGCGTTTTGAGGTGCGGAGTGATCTGGGTTGTCGTCGATCCAGAATCCAAAATCAGCGTGTCACCGTCTTTCACGAACTCGGCCGCTTTGGCCGCGATACGCGATTTGACGTCGCGGTTCATTCGCCCTTTATCTTGTAAAGGTCGATCAAACGCGAATTGCTGGTTTAGCATCGCGCCGCCGTAAGAGCGCAGCGCACAGCCTTTTTGTTCCAGATAACGCAGGTCGTTACGAATGGTGACGCTAGATACCCCAAAACGCATGCTCAACGGCTCAACGCGTACGCTGCCTTCATGGCACAGCAGGTCAATGATCTGTTCGCGGCGCTTTACGGTGTCTAATATCATTTCCGTGACTCCTTGGAGTGTGGGTGTTTAAGCAAAGAAGCTTTCGCTCTCTTTCGACTGCATTACAGCAAAGGGAGTGAAGTGAAATTGTGATCGCGATTACAGCCTACTTTTTCAGCAAAATAGGCCCAAAAACCTTTCAATTTAAAATACAGTGAAAGCAATATAGCGAAATGAGAGAAATGAAAATCTGTGAGTTGAATGGCTTTCTAACGCTTCTCAGGGGCAAAAACGGACTCTTAACAACGAAAGAGGACGCTTTTAATGTGAAAGCTTCAGATTTTATTTAGTGAGGTGACCATGATCACACTTTATATAATTAGCCATAAAATGTGAGCCAAACATCTCGCGTTTTTTCAGAAAGATTAAGGTGGGTAGTAACAGGTAAATGAAAAAAGAAATGCCATCACGCCCAGTAAAAACGCGGTCCTGCATTACGTCAAACGCGTGTGTGCGGGAAATATCCTCAACAACGCCGAGCCAGATTTAATCACGCTAATTCAATGAGATAATCCTTATCACCCTCTCTGTGACCTGCTTTAAAAATTTAAAACGCCATTTCAGTTACGATACCTGCCTCGACACCCTCACCGGAAAGCATCATGTGGAAGATTCGTGCGCTTGAATTAAATAATCAGGAAATGTGGAACTGGCAGCAGGCGACAACGATTGCCGATTATGCACATGAACAAGGGTTTACCACGCTGGTCGTTGGGCAAGCCGAATTGTTGGATAAACTGGTGATGCCGGAGGGATATACGCCTCGTCATTTCAACGATCGGTTGAGCAGCCAGCAACGCGCACGCTGTATCTATCTCAATAGGCTGGCGCAATACTGTCAGCAACTTGGCCTGACGTTTTATTTGCAGGCTAAAGAGATTTCATTTCCGGTGGAAATCTTGCTGTGCCACCCACAGCTGTTCGACGTTCGCGGAAACTTTCATTTTGACGGAGCATTTTGGAGCCAATATTTAGCCGCGAAGTTAGAACTGGTTGCCCGACAAATTCCGGCGATGACGGGAATTTTGCTCGCCATTTCTAACACGGATAGCCTCCTGCCAATATCTGAACCTTATGGTCAGACGATAAATGCGCCTCACGCCACCACCTCTCCCCGCCGTCAGGAAGAAAGCCTTGGTCTTTATCATCGTTTATTTTCTGCCGCTGCTGAGGTAATGAAGCAGCAAGACAAGCATTTGGTATTACGCGTTTTTCCAGCCAGTAATAGCGATGTAGAGAATGTGCTCAGCGCGATCAAGCCCCTACCTGAATCAGTATCCGTCTCTATCAAGTTAACACCTGAGCGTTTCTGGCCAGAGTTTCCCAATAACCCCGCGTTGTTAGACGTAACCGAGCGCGATGTATGGGTTGAAATCGATCTTGTCGGCGAGGAAGTCGGCTGGGGAAATTTTCCTTTTATGCGCGTGGAGGAAATTCAGGGACGCCTGTTGTGGTGCCAAGCGAAAAACCCAGCCATCAGCGGCGCACTCTGCAAAATCAGCTGGGAGGGCATAGATAATCACTGGATCTTAGGGTGCATTAGCGAAATTAACCTGTTTTCCTGTACGCATTTTTTAATGCCAGATGCTCATGCTGACAATGAAATTACCCTGCTAGCCCGCTGGCTGCAACAGCGCTATCAATGGGCTCCTGCAACGGAAGTACTTGAGCAACTGCATAATCTACTAGAGCGAGCGCATCAGGCTTTATACGGCGCAATTTACGCTCGACGCCATGTATTTCATCGACATAGTTTACTGCCAGAAAGCTATGGGCAAGCGATGTGGAGCCTGTATGGACAGTTAAATCGTAATCATTGGCTGCCCGGTTCAGAACGCGATATTCAATTTATCGCTGAAGCCAAGGAGATGAGCGCCAATAATCTCTTTTTGCTGGCACAGGAAAAGGATCGGTCGTATCAGCTAGCGATCGAGCTACAGCGTGAAGCACTCACGTTTTCTCGACGAACCGATATTCCAGCAAAGCTTAAACGTCGCTGGGAACAAGAATGGCAAGGTTTTGCTCTCTACTGTCGGACTTTTGTTCATGCGCAAAAAGCCTTTTTTACCCTTCACTACTGTAAACAGGTCGAAAATACGTGGAGCCTGCGTGAGATTTGCCAAACCAATATTCAGGCACTCTACGGCACGGCGTATGAGATGGAGGATTTTTGTCTGCAGCATCGAGATTTTCCGGTTTCGATGCACGTTATGTTTGATGCCGAGCGAGCGAGGGCTTTAGCCAGCAGTTTAACCGAAGAGTTGAGTCAATTAATGCAGTAACGGCTTGGTATTTCAGTTCCCCCGACATCGGGGGAACATGTTGAAAAAGCTATTTTTGCAGAATTAGCCTTTACGCACGCGAGCGGCCAAACCTTTCAGGAAATAACGCAGTAGCTGATCGCCACATTCACGATAATGCTTGTGACCATCGGCACGGAAAATAGCGCTGAGTTCAGATTCAGTGACCGCAAAATCCTGAGATTTTAGAATCTCGATAATATCGACAGATTTCAGTTCAAAGGCCACACGCAGCTTTTTCAGAATGATGTTGTTAGTAATACGTCGTTCAACTTTAGGCGCAGGATATTTCTCATCTTTGCCTCGTTTGAAGAAAATCAGGCCATTCAAGAAATATCCCATGACAACGTCAGGGCAAATCTTGAATCCTTCTTCCCCTTCTTTGGTTACGAAGCTCGCCATTTCTTCCAGCGTCACCTTGGTGTCTGCCAGAGCTAAAATGCTGATCATTTTTTCGTTATTCAGATTCAGCATGTAGCGAACGCTGCGTAAAACATCATTATTCATCATTACCGGGTACTTCCTCTCAGTCGATTTAGTTCGCTATCTCCACAGAACGTAAAGGAGATAAAAGCGTTAGCCCGCATTATAGAGATATTCTGCTCATCACGTTGGAGAAATCTTCATCTGCTTGATGTGAGCAATCTCACACTTAGATTTTCAGCGCTAACTCAAATGTGATCCAGATTATAAATTGCCCGTCTGGCAAGACGGTTTTGTGAGGGAGCTCGCTAGCTAAGGATTTCTGCGATGACGCCGCATAGCGCTGAACCATTTCCTCATGCTGAGATATTCCTCATCTCCCCTTCTTTGATTGAAGAACTGTTATGAAACTCGCTATTTCTCAATTTTCACCGGCAGCGGACGGTATAACCCGCGATACGCAGAAATTCCAACACGCACTCGACCTTATCAGCGCTCACGGCGGAGGGACTTTGTATGTCGATAGCGGGCGCTATATGTTGGGCGGTTTATTGTTAGGTTCTAACACCTGTTTACATCTGGAGGCGGGTGCTGAGCTTATTGTCAGCGATAACTATCAGGACTTTGCACAAGCCAGAACTCACAGTTCTGCGGAATGCTCTGACCGTGCTTTTCTCTACGCACTAAATGCTCAGAACATTACCATCAGTGGATCTGGCAAAATTTTTGGTAGCGCGGACGCCTACTTCTCTGCAACACCCAACGAGCAAGGCTATCGGATACCGCTGGAGCAGCGCCCACGTATTATTGTTTTCGAAGGATGTCAAAACGTACAACTACGCGAGTTCACCATTGAACATGCGCCGATGTGGACCATTCATCTGGTGAGCTGTAATAACGTGAAAATCTGCGAGCTCACGGTACAAAACGATTTGACGATGGCGAATACCGATGCACTCGACATCGACAGTTGCCAGTTAGTACATATCACTAATAGTCTCTTTAGCGCCGCCGACGATGCGATTTGTTTGAAAACCACGCGAAAACCTGAGTTTTTACAGCAGCCAGCCCGGCAAATTGTTATCTCGAACTGCACGTTGCAATCCAAAAGCTGCGCATTAAAAATTGGCACCGAGACTTTCGCCGATATTGAAGACGTGAGCGTCTCTAACTGCGCTATTTATCAATCAAACCGTGGTATCGGTATTATCTCTCGCGACGGCGGCCATCTGCGCCGCATGCAGTTCAGCCACATCACGTTCACCTGTCAAACCGCACATCCTTGCCACTGGGGAAAAGCCGATCCGTTGTTCGTTTCCGTCCGTCATCGTGATCCCGCGATTACACCGGGAAAAATAGAGTGGATAAGTTTCTCCCATTTCACGGGGATCAGCGAAGGAGCGATTAACTTACACAGCACGCCCGCTGGCATGGTGAACCATATTTGCATTGACCATCTACAGCTTGAACAACGGCAAACAGATTCGCCCGAGCAAGGGCTCTACGATGTACGCCCTCCCTGCAATCCACTGCGCCCAACGGGAATGGGATTGGATAATGCCTACTGCCTCGATCCTGACACACTACGGGCTTTTGGTGTTGAGTCCTACCCGCACGGTATGCCCGTCATCTATGCCGTTGGCGTAAAAGATCTAACGCTAGAGCAACTGTCGGTACAACGACCGGTTCCGCTTCCAGAGGGATGGAATAGTGAACATATAGAGTTGGTGGAGGGGTGAGGGGCTTCAATTTTCGCGTTTTATCCTATGGGATTATGGTGAAATGTTTCGTTCACTGATGTCACCATTGTGTAATATTCCGCCCGCCTGTCGTTTATGAGGCTGCGGTGAAATGTTTCGTTCGCCGGTCAGCAAATG
>NZ_KV824198.1:0-7303 GCF_001816025.1 Hafnia sp. HMSC23F03 | reverse complement strand
GGTCTCTGCACTCGCGCGCTTTTATCCGAGATGCTATTTCCAATACAGTTTTATCCTATGGGATTGCGGTGACATGTTTCGTTCGCCGGTCAGCAAATGCGTTTCCATGACACCGCTGGCGAAGGCGACCGATGAGGGGCGCCAGCGCGCGCCCCTTCAATCCTCGCGCTTTTTATCCGAGACGCCATCTCCGCTCCGGTTTGGTATCGCCCATCCAGGGCACCCCAAACTCCGTCACGACATCCCTGTCGTGCCGGCTCTCCCTTCCAAGACTTAAACTAAAAACCAAATAAAGATTTCTTGTTTTGTCTTTTCGTCTTTTGAAGTTGACCTTTTCCGGCACATTGTTCTTCAGCCGAAGGGAGGAATGTAGGCTAGGATTCGCCGACAGGGATGTCGGCGAAAGAACGGAGGAGCCAGGATGGCGATTGCCGTTCGTTCCGTTAAAGCCGGAATGACGAGATTCGGGTACCTGCGAAGCAGGCTGAAGAACGGTGCCAAGCTGGGGTGTTGGGGGGCAGCGATTGGCCCCCCAACTCGGACGCTGGCACAATGGTTATGTGGAATTCGGTGTTTTAAGCGTACGAAACATTACACCGTCATAACATAAACAACAGGCGTACACACTAACTCCCCCGCCCTTTCCTCACAACTTCCGCAAAATGCGCCAGCGATGCCTGCAGCTCTTCTATCGTCACCGGTTTAGATAGACAGCTATCCATCCCGACTTGAATACAACGCTCGCGTTCTTCGGCTAAAGCATTCGCGGTCACGCCGATAATCGGCGCTGTGCGACCCTGTTGGCGCAGGCGAGCGGTTAGCTGGTAACCGTCCATATTGGGCATATTCACGTCGGTCAGCACAATATCAGCATGTTGTTTGGCTAATGCGCCCAGCGCATCGAGACCATCACTGGCGGTTGAAACGGAGTGATATCCCAACGAGATAAGCTGATCGGCGAGCAAGCGGCGGTTAATCGGATGATCGTCCACAATAAGAATATGCACGTCACTGTAATCATGAACTTCAACGTTGGTGCTTTCTTCAGAGAGCCCCGGCAGTAGCTCCATATCTTCTGGAGCAAAGATCCGACGCAGAATACTCAGCAACTCTAGCGGTGCCGCTGTACTCAATACCCATGAGCCATCGTCTTTACATTTAGCATGGCCGATATATTCCGCTGACAAACGGATATGAGCCTTCACCGGCTGATATAAAGTCACGTCATGATCGGAAATCAGGACGCCATGCTCATCGCCCTGCTCATTGGCGCAGCATAGATGTACATCGGCTCCGGCTAGCGTTAGCAGTTTGAGTAAATAACTTTCTAGTCGTGCGTTATGTATTTCGAGCCAGATAGGCTTTTGCATCAACGCTTCAACCTGAGGTGTGGAAGCCACGGCCTGATACATCGGGATGCGTACGGTGAATATACTGCCCATCCCCGGTTCAGATTCAACGGCAATATCACCATCCATCAAGCTCACCAGTTTTTCACAAATGGCGAGCCCTAAACCTGTACCTTGGAAATGACGCTGCACGCCTGTTCCCACTTGGAAGAAGGGATCAAACAGCTTCATCACATCACGGAATGGAATACCCAATCCAGTATCACGAATACGGAATTCGAGATAGAAATCCTGCACTCGCACCTGAAGAATAATGCAGCCCGTGTCAGTAAACTTAATCGCATTACTCAACAAATTGGATAACACCTGCTGAATACGCATGATGTCGCCCGCGACAGAATCGGGTACTTCTGGCTCGATAAAGCAATACATGACCAAGCGTTTGCGCACGACCAGCGGTAAATAGTTGCCGATAATATGCGGTATAACTTTGCGTGGCTCGAACGTTCCCGGCTCAATTTTTAACTGCTCAGATTCAATTTTGGAGAAATCGAGAATATCGCTGATGATTTTTAACAGCAGCCCAGAGGAATTGCTCATTGCCGCCAGCAGACGCTGTGTCTCTTCTGGCAACGACTTAGTTTGCAGCAAATCTAAATTACCAATGATGCCGTACAGCGGCGTTCTTAATTCATGGCTAACCGTTGCCAAAAACATCGATTTAGACTGGCTTGCCTGCTCTGCCGCATTGGCTAATTCTTGTAACGACTCTTCAATTTTTACGCGCGCACTCACGTCAACCATAACGCAAATCGCCACGTCTTCATTGCGATAACGCGAATGCACAAAACTGATTTGCAAATTCTGGTTCTGGCTTGTAATCACATCCACAACGCTGCTCGGCTGCTCACAGATAATACGCGTGATTCGGTGCCGATCTTCAGACGTAAACATGCTGATATAGTTATGTGCCAGTTCATTACTAAGAATATTGCTGCCATCTTTTATGCGTAGAATGCAAATCCCGACGGGAGCAGAAGCCACAATTTTGCGGTTAAATTGTTCATGTTCCTCTAAGCGGAAAGCGTTATTCTCTGCCGGAGAAAACATTTTGCGCTCAAATACCCACGTTAAAACAAAGAGAATCAACGCGCTGATCAGGTTCATGATAACCGCATTAATCAGCAATAGATTAAAACGTTCAAGCAATACGCTGGTTGGCAATGAATAGATAATGCTCAGCCCTGACGGATTCAATTTCTTTTTCAGCAACAGCGTATCGTAGCCGCTGTTATAGCCAAAATAGTTATCATCGCTAGGAATGCCGGAAATAGTAGGTAGTGCGCCGCCATTTTCGGTATAAGTCATTAAAACTTCATTGTTATCATTTAATAACGTCACACCCACCGGCAGCGTAGATGGATTGGTGAAATCCTCTAGGCGAATATTTTGCTCAGTCCCTAGCAGAGCTTCTAACTTGTTAGCGATATAGACTGGCGTGATAACATAGAGCGCTCCCGCATCATTTTGCGCACTCGGGATCACCCAAAATAGCGTGTTTTCTTTTTCTTTATTATTACTATTTTGGAACGTCAAAATTCGCTGATGTAAATTGCGGAAAACATGACTTTGATCCAACGGCGTATTGCGGATACCAAAATCCGCCAAACATAAGCTTTCGCCACCAATAAAGAAAATACGGTTGAGGTCATATGCCGCAACGAAATTCTCTTTCCAGTAGTTAATAAAATTACTCAATGACTCTAACGAGTTGCGATAGTTATCACTCAGTAATTGGCAATCTGATTCTGGAAAAATCGGCGTTAGCGGCGGCAGCGTATTCTTTCCACTGAAGACGCCATTGATCATATCAAGCCCAGTGACAGACCAACTCAGGCGATTTTCAGCGATATAGCGAATATCGCGCATGATGCTGGCGGAGTGCTTAATCACGCTCTGTGCCTGATCGAAACTCAGGTTGAAATCTTGCCGGATATCGGACTCTTTCTCATGAAATTCATTGAGAATATAAAACGTTGTCAGCAAAGCACCCAGTATCCACAGCATCAGCGCCAAAGAGCGGAATAGATAACGTGAGATGCGTAACGTTGTTCGGAAAGAAGCAAGATATTTCAAAGAATTACCA
Organism: Hafnia sp. HMSC23F03; assembly: GCF_001816025.1. NCBI lineage: Bacteria > Pseudomonadati > Pseudomonadota > Gammaproteobacteria > Enterobacterales > Hafniaceae > Hafnia > Hafnia sp. HMSC23F03. Next base: position 3,808 of record NZ_KV824198.1, on the reverse strand, counting down.
TAACAGAAATAGATCAGTTAAACGGAAAAACCAAACTCATGTATCACACTAATCATTGAAGACAAAAAAAGCCAGTGCAAAACATCTGCACTGGCTTTTTTATCAGGTGAATAAAACGCTAGAAATTACGCGTTTTCATCATCCTCTTCATCTTGCTCTGGCGCATCGTTAGCCTCTTCGGCTACGTCAGTGACGTCACCTTCAACCGCTGCACCCTCTTCACCTTCGAGAACTTCATCGTCCTCTTCTGGTTCAGCAACGCGCTGCAGGCCAACAACATGCTCATCCTCGGCGGTGCGGATCAGCGTAACACCTTGGGTATTACGGCCCACCACGCTCACTTCGGAAACACGTGTACGCACCAGCGTACCGGCATCGGTGATCATCATGATCTGGTCACAGGCATCAACCTGAACCGCACCGACCACGTTACCGTTGCGTTCACTCACCTTGATGGAGATAACGCCCTGAGTCGCACGCGACTTGGTTGGGTACTCTGCCACGCCGGTACGCTTACCGTAGCCGTTTTCGGTCACGGTCAGAATGTCGCCTTCGCCACGAGGAATGATCAGCGACACCACACGGTCTTCACCGTTGAGGTTAATCCCACGAACACCCGTTGCGGTACGGCCCATTGAACGTACTTGGCTTTCTGGGAAGCGAACCACTTTACCTGCCGCAGAGAACAACATGACTTCGTTGCTACCGTCGGTCAGATCCACGCCAATCAGCTCATCACCTTCGTTCAGGTTCACAGCGATAATACCGGCGCTACGTGGACGGCTGAAATCAGTCAGCGCAGTTTTCTTCACGGTACCGCTCGCGGTCGCCATAAAGACGTGGCGTCCCTCTTCGTATTCACGAACCGGCAAGATTGCGGTAATACGTTCGTTAGCTTCCAGCGGCAACAGGTTGATGATCGGACGACCACGCGCACCACGGCTCGCTTCAGGTAACTGATAAACCTTCATCCAATACAGACGCCCACGGCTTGAGAAGCACAGAATGGTGTCATGCGTATTCGCCACTAACAGGCGGTCAATGAAGTCTTCTTCTTTAATTCGTGCTGCGGACTTACCTTTACCACCGCGACGCTGAGCTTCATAGTCGGTCAGAGGCTGATATTTTACATAGCCCTGATGCGACAAGGTGACAACAACGTCTTCCTGCGAAATCAAATCTTCGATATTGATATCAGCAGTGTTTTCAGTGATTTCGGTACGACGCGCATCGCCAAACTGGTCACGAACCGCGATCAATTCTTCACGGATAACTTCCATCAGGCGATCTGGGCTTTCCAGAATAAAGATCAGGGCAGCAATCTGCTCCAGCAGCTCTTTATATTCATCAAGCAGTTTTTCATGCTCAAGGCCGGTCAGTTTCTGCAAACGCAGATCCAGAATGGCCTGAGCCTGCTGTTCGGTCAGATAGTAATGACCATCGCGAATACCGAACTGTGGTTCCAGCCACTCAGGACGCGCCGCGTTATCACCGGCACGTTCCAGCATAGCGGCAACGGTGCCCAGCGCCCAGCCACGTGCAACCAGCAGCGCTTTCGCTTCCGCAGGGTTTGGCGCATGACGGATGAGCTCGATGATAGGGTCGATATTCGACAGCGCAATCGCCAGACCTTCCAAGATGTGCGCACGATCGCGAGCCTTACGCAGTTCAAAGATGGTGCGGCGAGTCACCACTTCACGGCGGTGACGAACGAATGCCTGCAGGCAATCTTTCAGCGTCAGCAACTTAGGCTGCCCCTGATGCAACGCCACCATGTTGATACCAAACGTTACCTGCATCTGCGTCAGTGAATAAAGGTGGTTAAGCACCACTTCACCGACAGCGTCACGTTTGATTTCAATCACGATACGCATGCCGTCTTTATCGGACTCATCGCGCAGAGCGCTGATGCCTTCCAGACGTTTTTCTTTAACCAGCTCAGCAATTTTCTCGATCAGGCGAGCTTTGTTCACCTGATAAGGAATTTCATGCACGATGATGGTTTCGCGGCCAGATTTTTCATCTGCTTCCACTTCCGCTTTGGCGCGGATATAAACCTTGCCGCGTCCGGTACGGTACGCTTCTTCAATACCACGGCGACCATTAATGATCGCGGCAGTTGGGAAGTCCGGCCCCGGAATATGCTGCATCAAACCTTCAACCGTAATGTTTTCGTCATCAATATAGGCCAGACAGCCATTGATCACTTCATTCAGGTTGTGCGGAGGAATGTTGGTCGCCATACCTACGGCGATACCAGAAGAACCGTTCACCAACAGGTTTGGCACTTTGGTTGGCAACACCGCCGGAATTTGCTCGGTGCCGTCATAGTTAGGCACGAAGTCAACGGTCTCTTTTTCCAGATCCGCTAACAGTTCGTGAGCGATTTTGGACATACGGATTTCGGTATAACGCATTGCTGCGGCGGAGTCGCCATCAACAGAACCGAAGTTTCCCTGTCCATCCACCAACATGTAACGCAGTGAGAACGGCTGAGCCATACGAACGATAGTATCGTATACCGCGCTATCACCATGCGGGTGATATTTACCGATAACGTCACCGACGATACGGGCTGATTTTTTATAGGCTTTATTCCAGTCATTGCCCAGTACATTCATCGCAAATAAAACACGACGGTGAACTGGCTTCAGTCCATCACGAACATCCGGCAGCGCACGCCCGACGATAACGGACATGGCGTAATCCAGATACGAGTTTTTCAACTCTTCTTCGATGTTGACCGGCGTAATCTCTCTGGCAAGGTCGCTCATGGAGCTGCTATCCCTCTACTGACTTCTGATGATTCATCTGCTGCCGCTACCCTAACAGACACCCTTGGGTATATTCATCGAATAGATCAAAGCGCATACACGATGACAAAGACCGCGAATTATATCATAAAGCCGGATTTTGTGCGAAACCCTATGCGCTTTTCAACGCACGGCGGAATTAACCGCAAACGGCAAACAATCTGTATAATCCACACCAAGCATTTTCTCAAAAATTACCTTCCGGTGAATGATTCACGCAGCCGGAAATATCTTAAAGGAGCGATCGGTGTCTGAACAAAACGTAGACCAGCAGGAAATTGCCAAGTTCGAAGCGGTGGCTTCGCGTTGGTGGGATTTAGAAGGCGAATTCAAGCCCCTGCACCGAATCAACCCTCTGCGCTTGAACTATATCCAGCAACGCGCCGACGGCGTTTTTGGTAAGAAGATCCTCGATGTTGGCTGCGGCGGCGGTATTCTGGCCGAAAGCATGGCACGTGAAGGCGCAGGCGTAACCGGTCTGGATATGGGCGCTGAGCCATTGCAGGTTGCGCGTTTGCATTCGCTAGAAACCGGCATCAAAGTGACCTACGTGCAGGAAACCGTTGAACAGCATGCCAGCGAACACGCAGAACAGTACGATATCGTCACCTGCATGGAGATGCTGGAACACGTTCCCGACCCACGTTCCGTGGTGTTAGCCTGCGCAAAACTGGTAAAACCCGGCGGCCACGTATTTTTCTCCACCATTAACCGTAATAACAAAGCGTGGCTGATGGCGGTCGTTGGAGCTGAATACGTACTGAAGATGGTGCCTAAAGGCACTCACGATGTGAAAAAATTCATCCGCCCTTCCGAGTTAATTGGCTGGATCGACGAAACGCCGCTGCGCGAACGCCACATGATTGGCCTGCACTACAACCCGCTGACCGACCATTTCAAGCTAGCACCGAATGTGGATGTGAATTACATGGTGCATACCGTTAGGGATTGATGGGGGTAGCCACCAGCGCGTGGTCTCTGCACTCGCGCGCTTT